>JAYURC010000070.1:0-23144 GCA_043756405.1 Polaromonas sp. | reverse complement strand
GTCAATCACGGCTTTTTGCAGGCGTTTAAGCATGGCGGGGGACTCGCTGGCGTGCTTGGCATGAAATTCATCCAGCCGCTTGAGCTGGCTCTGCTTTTCAGCTTCGGTTGACCGGGCCAGCTCCAGCTTGTCAGCTACCTGCTCGCCATGCGGATTGCGGAAAGTATTCACACCAATGATCGGCAGCTCGCCTGTGTGTTTCAGCATTTCGTAATGCATGGATTCATCTTGAATCCTCCCGCGCTGGTAGCCGGTTTCCATCGCGCCCAGCACGCCGCCGCGCTCGGCAATGCGTTCAAACTCCTGCAGCACGGCTTCTTCAAGCAGCTCGGTCAGCTCTTCAATGATGAAGGCGCCTTGCGTTGGGTTTTCGTTTTTCGCCAGGCCCCATTCGCGGTTGATGATGAGCTGGATCGCCATCGCCCGGCGCACGGACTCTTCGGTCGGTGTGGTGATGGCTTCGTCAAAAGCGTTGGTGTGCAGGCTGTTGCAGTTGTCGTAAATGGCAATCAGCGCTTGCAGTGTGGTGCGAATGTCGTTGAACTGAATCTCTTGCGCATGCAGGCTGCGGCCACTGGTCTGGATGTGATATTTCAGCTTTTGGCTACGTTCGTTGGCACCGTATTTTTCTTTCATCGCCACCGCCCAGATGCGGCGCGCCACACGTCCCATCACGGTGTATTCGGGGTCCATGCCATTGCTGAAGAAAAAGCTCAAATTGGGCGCAAAGTCATCAATGTGCATGCCGCGCGCCAGATACGCTTCTACAAAGGTAAAGCCGTTGCTTAAAGTGAAGGCGAGTTGCGAAATCGGGTTGGCACCCGCCTCGGCAATGTGATACCCGCTGATCGACACGCTGTAAAAGTTGCGCACCCGGTTGTGCACAAAGTACTGGGCAATGTCGCCCATGACTTTCAGGCTGAACTCGGTTGAAAAGATGCAGGTGTTCTGGCCCTGGTCTTCTTTCAGAATGTCGGCCTGCACCGTGCCGCGCACGTTTTCCTGCACCCACTCGCGGATTTTTTCTGTCTCGGTGGGGGTTGGGTCACGGCCATTGTCGGCTTTGAACTTGTCCATATTTTGGTCAATGGCGGTGTTCATAAACATGGCCAGAATGCTGGGTGCCGGGCCATTGATGGTCATGCTGACTGACGTTGACGGACTGCACAGGTCAAAGCTGCCGTACAGCACCTTCATGTCGTCAAGCGTGGCAATGCTCACACCGCTGTTGCCCACCTTGCCGTAAATGTCGGGCCGTACACCCGGGTCATTGCCATACAGCGTGACTGAGTCGAACGCGGTCGACAGCCGCTTGGCCGCCATGCCTTCGCTGAGCAATTTAAAGCGGGTGTTGGTGCGAAACGGGTCGCCCTCACCGGCAAACATGCGGGTCGGGTCTTCGCCTTCCCGCTTGAAGGCAAAGGTGCCAGCGGTATAGGGGTAGCTGCCGGGCACGTTGTCCAGCATCAGCCACTGCAGCACCTCGCCATCGTCATGGTATTTGGGCAGGCTGACTTTACGGATCGGCGTGCCTGATAAAGACTTGGTAACGAGCGAGGTACGAATCTCTTTGTCGCGAATTTTCACGACATATTGATCCCCCGCATACGCCGCCTGCATGTCGGGCCACTGGGCCAGCAACGCGCGTGCATCTGCGTCCATGCGTGCCTTGCGATGGCCCGCCAGGTCAAGTGCAGCCTCGGCGGCGGGCGCGCGGTCTGGTTTGTCGATTTTCAGCATCGCGGCTGCGGCTTTGAGCTGCTGCACTTCTCGCGCCAACTGACCTTGTGCGATAGCGCGCTTTTTGTAGCCGCGAACCGTGTCAGATATTTCAGCCAGGTAGCGGGTGCGTGCAGCGGGCACAACAGGCGTCTGGTTGGTGCTGTGGCGCACGCCTGCAACAGGCAGGGTTCCGTCTTTCAATGTCAGGCCCAACGTTGCCAAGCGAGGCTTCATGGCCTGGTACAGCGCGGTCACGCCGTCGTCATTGAACCGCGCAGCCATCGTGCCGAACACGGGCATTTGGTCAGCGGGCGTGCCCCAGGCCTCTTTGTTGCGCTGCACCTGCTTGGCCACATCGCGTAGTGCATCAAGCGAGCCTTTGCGGTCAAACTTGTTGATGGCGACAAACTCGGCAAAGTCCAGCATGTCAATTTTCTCAAGCTGGCTGGCAGCGCCAAACTCGGGTGTCATCACGTACATCGGTACATCGACATGCGGCACGATGGCCGCGTCTCCCTGGCCGATGCCAGATGTCTCGACCACGATCAAATCAAAGCCTGCGCATTTGCAGGCAGCAATCACGTCGGGCAAGGCTTTGCTGATCTCGCTGCCAAATTCGCGTGTTGCCAGGCTACGCATAAAAACGCGCGGTCCGGCAGACCACGGGTTGATTGCGTTCATGCGGATGCGGTCGCCTAAGAGTGCGCCGCCGCTTTTTCGGCGCGATGGATCGATTGAAATCACGGCAACACGTAGCGCGTCGTTTTGGTCCAGCCTCAAACGGCGAATCAGCTCGTCGGTTAACGACGACTTACCCGCACCGCCTGTACCGGTAATACCCAACACCGGTATCTTTTTAGTAGCTGCTTGCGCCCGTATTTGTTGGGCAACCGGCTCTTTTACCTTGTCATTTTCTAACGCCGTGATGAGCTGCGCCAGTGAACGCCAAGCGGCCTCGGTATGGCCGGCAACGGCCTCGATGCTGCCAGGTGCAAAGCCCGTCAGGTCTTTGTCGCAGCGCATGACCATCTCGCCAATCATGCCTGCCAGTCCCATTTTTTGACCGTCTTCCGGGCTGTAGATGCGCGTCACGCCGTAGGCGTGCAGCTCTTTGATTTCAGGCGGAACAATCACGCCGCCGCCGCCGCCAAACACCTGAATATGCGCACCGCCACGGCTTTTGAGCAAGTCCACCATGTATTTGAAGTATTCGACATGGCCGCCCTGGTAGCTGCTAATCGCTATGCCCTGCGCGTCTTCTTGCAGCGCAGCGGTAACGACCTCATCAACGCTGCGGTTGTGCCCAAGGTGAATGACTTCAGCGCCCATGCTTTGCAAAATACGCCGCATGATGTTGATGGCCGCGTCGTGCCCGTCAAACAAGCTGGCTGCCGTCACAAACCGCACCTTGTGCGTGGGGCGGTAGCTGGCCAGGGCTTTGTATTCTGCGGATAGGTCAGTCATGGGGCTTTCCAGACCAAAAACCACACACATTCGGGTACACCATGAGTGCCACCCTTGTGCATGACTTCTGCGTAGTTAAAACTGAATAATATTACGTTTACGTAAACGTCAACCGGAAAGTCGTGCACTTCAATCGACTTGCAGACAAAAACAAGGGTTAACCCTTTGCGCCGTGTGTATCCTGACGACTTGCTGAAAACACCAAAGACACAAACGTTTTAATCGGCTAAATTACTCAGTCGAACTTGAACCGAAATATCAAGTCAGCATGGCTGCCAAGCAAAGTTTGCTGGCCTGCCGAAATTGTTTATTTGCATTACAAGTCACTTACCAAATGGAGACAACATGACGATTCGTTTTACTAAATTGGCCACGCAACTGGCCCTGGCATCTGCCGTACTTTATGGCGCTGGTTTTGCTGCTGCGGCGGAGCCGATCAAGATTGGCGTGGCTGGCCCCTTCACAGGCGGCTCATCTTCTATGGGCGTCAGCATGCGCGACGGCGTGCGCCTGGCCGCTGCCGAGATCAACAAAGCAGGCGGCGTGATGGGCCGTCAAATCTTGTTGGTCGAGCGCGACGACGAGGCCAAAAACGAGCGCGGTGTGCAAATTGCGCAAGAGCTGATCAGCAAAGAAAAAGTAACGGCTGCTGTGGGTTACATCAACACCGGCGTGGCGTTGGCGTCACAGCGTTTCTTCCAGGAAGCCAAAATTCCGGTCATGAATAACGTGGCCACGGGCAGTATTGTTACCAAACAATTCCCTGAACAAGCTGAAAACTATATTTTCCGCAACGCAGCGCACGACAGCATTCAGGCGCCCATGATCGTTGAAGAAGCCATCACACGCAAAGGCTACAAAAAAGTCGCTATTCTGGCCGACTCCACCAACTACGGCCAGCTGGGCCGTGATGACCTGGAAAAGGCGCTCGCCGCCAAAGGCGTTAAGGCCGTTGCGGTTGAAAAGTTCAACATCAAGGATGTGGACATGACCGCCCAGTTGCTCAAGGCCAAAGAAGCTGGCGCAGAAGCGGTGTTGACCTACGGCATTGGCCCCGAGCTGGCTCAGATCGCCAACGGCATGACCAAGCTGGGCTGGAAAGTCCCGATGATTGGCAGCTGGACTTTGTCGATGGCCAACTACATCGACAACGCCGGTCCTGGCGGTGAGGGTGCACGTATGCCGCAAACCTTTATTCAAGAGCCAACCACGCCGCAGCGGCAGTCGTTCATCATCAACTACCTGAAAACCTTCAACCCGAAAAACGCGCGCATTGATTCGCCCGTCTCTGCAGCCCAGGGTTATGACTCGATCTACCTGCTGGCAGCTGCCATCAAGCAGGCCAACTCGACAGACGGCTCCAAAATCCGCCTGGCGCTGGAAGACCTTAAGACCCCAGTGGTAGGTGTGGTCACGACTTACAACAAGCCGTTTTCTGCCAAAGACCACGAAGCGATCACCGCCAACATTCCGGTGTTTGGTGAAGTCAAGGGTCAGCGCGTGGTGTATGCCTACCCTGAAGACCAGAAGAAAGCGTCTGAAGTCCGGGTCAAGAAATAATCTTAAGGCGCTATAAAAAGCGCAGCGCACCGCTCAGGTTTTAATAAGCCTGTGCGGTGTTTTTTTGCCCATACTGGCGTGCGCAGCAGGGCAAACCTGAATCTTTAGTGAAAGTGTTTGTATGGAAATCCTGCTTCAACTCGTCTACAGCGGTATCGCGCTTGGCATGATCTACGCGGTCATTGCCTTTGGTTACCAGCTTACTTTCCAAACCTCTGACACCCTTAATTTTGGTCAGGGTGACGCGCTCATGCTGGGTGCCATGGTGGGTTTGACACTGGTCAACATGGGCGTGAACTACTGGCTCATGCTGCCGCTGGTGATTGTGTTTGGTTTGTTGCAGGGGGGCTTTGTTGAACGCATTGGTGTGCGGCCTGCCATCAAAATTAAAAGCGAGTTTGGCTGGATCATGTCGACCATCGCGCTGGGCATCATTTTTAAAAACGTCGCTGAAAACATTTGGGGCCGTGATGACTTGAAGTTTCCGTCACCGCTGCCAGAGTCGCCGATCAAACTCTTTGGTGCCAATATTTTGCCGATGGAAATTTTGGTCGTCGTTGGCGCTGTGCTGATGATGTTGGCGGTTGAGTTTTTCAACCGCAAAACCATCTATGGCAAAGCCGTTGTGGCCACTTTCAATGACCGCGATGCCGCCAAGCTGATGGGCATCAACACCGGTTTGGTGATTACTTTTTCCTATGCTTTGTCCTCGGCTACCGCTGGTTTTGCAGGCGCGCTGATTGCACCGCTGACCCTGACCGGCGCCACCATGGGTGCGGTGCTTGGACTCAAAGCGTTTGCCGTGGCCATCATTGGCGGGCTGACCAGTGGCATGGGCATCATTGTCGGTGGCATTATTTTGGGTGTGGCTGAAACCACCACCGGCTTTTATATTTCAACCGGCTACAAAGACGTGCCAGGTTTGGTGCTGTTGTTGCTGGTGCTGGCATTCAAGCCCGCGGGCCTGTTTGGCAAAACCGCTATCAAGAAAGTTTGAAGATGAACCGCAAGACTTTGATTGCGGCGGTATTGGGTCTGGCCTTGTTGGCCGCCGCACCGCTGCTGACCAGCAACTCGTATTACGTTCACATGATCGGTACGATCATGATTTACGCCATTTTGCTCTACGGCCTGGACATTGTGGTCGGCTATACCGGGCAGGTGTCGTTGGGACATTCAGGCTTGTTTGGTGTGGGTTCGTACACAGCAGGCGTATTGTTTTTAAAATTCGGCGCGCCGCTTTGGCTCATCATTCCGGCCAGCATTGTGGTGACCGCTGGATTTGGCGCGTTGCTGGCGTTGCCGGCCCTGCGCGTGACTGGCCCTTATCTGGCGATGGTCACGCTAGCGTTTGGCACCATCATTCAGATTTTGATTAACGAAATGACTTTCCTGACGGAAGGTCCGTTGGGCATCAAAATCCCCAAGCCATCAATTGCCGGGCACAAGCTCAGTGAACACGAGTTTTACTGGCTGACGTTTGCGCTCATGGTCGTGTCGTTGATCGTGGTTCACCGCATTTTGAAGTCGCAGCTGGGCCGCGCTTTTGAGGCGCTGCGCGGCAGCCCGGTAGCGTCAGACTGTATGGGTGTATCGGTCTATCGCTACAAGGTTTATGCGTTTGTGATCAGTGCAGGTTTTGCCGGTTTGGCGGGCTGCTTGTACGCATATTCAGAGCAGTACATTTCACCGAACACCTACAACTTCGAGTTGACGGTGCTGTTTTTGCTGGCGGTCATCATGGGCGGTCGCAAAACCCGTTCAGGCGCACTGCTAGGCGCTGCCATCATTGTGATTTTGCCCAAGCTGCTGGATGACTTGGAGATGTTTCGTATTGTCGCATCAAGTTTGGCGGTATTCATGGCCATTGGCGCAGTGGTCGGTATTGCCAAAAAGATGACCACATCCAAGGCCATGGCGATTCCGGTGGTGGGGTCGATTGCATTGGCGGGGTTTTCGTTCTGGTTGCAGTCCATTACCGATTGGCGTTTGAGTATTTTTGGCCTGATGATTTTGTTTGTGGTGTATTACCTGCAAGACGGTATTGTGGGTTTTGCCCGCAGCCTGTTTGCACGTAAAACTGTTGCCGGACCGCGGGCTACCAGCGGTTCACAAAAAGATGCGGTCATGGAGGCCGCCCATGCAAGTGCCAGTGAAAAAGGCACAGACCTGTTGGTCGCCACAGGCGTGTTGATGCAATTTGGTGGCTTGAAGGCCATTAACCAGGTTGACTTGCGCATCAAGCGCGGCACGATTCACGGCTTGATTGGCCCTAACGGTTCAGGCAAAAGCACCATGATGAACGTGCTGACCGGCATTTACACACCCACTGCTGGCAGTCTTGATTTTGCAGGTCGCTCGTTGGTGGGCCGCACGTCGTCAGACATTGCTTTGTCGGGCATTGCACGCACCTTTCAAAATGTGCAGCTGTTTGGCGAGATGACGGCATTGCAAAACATTCAGGTCGGCTTGCACCACACCTTTGCCAGCAATGTGGTGGACGTGTCGCTGCACACGCCGCGCTACAACCGCGAAGAAGAGGCCGCTACCGAGCGTGGCTTGGGCTTGCTTGATTTTGTGGGTCTGGGCGATTTGGCTTATGAAGAAGCTCGCAACCTGCCGTATGGCAAGCAGCGCCTGCTGGAAATTGCGCGTGCATTGGCACTCGACCCGCAATTGCTGCTGCTTGACGAGCCTGCCGCTGGCCTGACTGCGCCTGACATCAAAGAGTTGGTGGCCATCATCCGCAAAATTCGCGACCACGGCATCACCGTGATTTTGATTGAGCACCACATGGACGTAGTGATGCAGTTGTGCGACATCGTGTCTGTCCTCGACTTTGGCCAAAAAATTGCCGAAGGCAAGCCTGCTGAAGTGCAAGCCAATGAAAAAGTCATTGAAGCCTATTTGGGCGGCACGGTCGCTTAAGAAAGATCAACATGTTGAGTATTAAAAATCTAGAAGCGGGTTACGGCAAAGTGCAGGTGTTGCACGGCATTTCGATGGAGGTGCCCAAAGGCAAGGTCGTGACACTGATTGGCTCAAATGGTGCGGGCAAAACCACCACCATGCGCGCCGTGTCGGGCATGATCAAACCAACCTCAGGCGAAATCTCGCTGCACGGCAAGCGGGTTGACGGCCTGGAGTCTTACGCAATTGCCAAACAAGGTCTGGCGCATTCACCCGAAGGTCGCCGCGTGTTTGCCACCATGTCGGTCACTGACAACCTTATTTTGGGTGCTTTCCCGCGATTGACCGGCAGCCGCCCCAAAGGCGATGTGGCCGGTGACCTGGATCGCGCGATGGAATTGTTTCCGCGCCTGAAAGAGCGCCGTAACCAGTTGGCCGGTACGCTGTCGGGCGGCGAACAGCAAATGCTGGCGATGGCCAGAGCAGTGATGCTAAACCCCGAGATCGTACTGCTCGATGAGCCCTCGATGGGATTGGCACCGATTTTGGTAGAAGAAGTGTTTCGCATCATTGGCGACTTGAAAGCGCGCGGCGTGACGATGCTGCTGGTCGAGCAGTTTGCCGCCGCAGCACTCAAAGTGGCTGACTACGGTTACGTGTTGGAAAACGGCCGTATTTCAGTACACGGCGAAGCGTCAAAGTTGCGTGATGACCCTGCCGTGAAAGCCGCCTATCTAGGCGGTGGTCACTAACCTCCCCATCTCTGTTAGCCAGCAGGGGCCACGGATCTGGCTCTGCCAGTCCGTAGGCGCCGCTCCCTGCAAGGGGGAATGGGTTTGCGCGTTGTGAGCCTGGACGGGGGTCAGCCATTAGTCGATTTTGAGACCCTTTAGCGCTGGGTCGCCTGGCGGAAAACGCAGCTCGAGCTTGAGCAATGCGTCGCGCAGCAGCGTGGCAATCATCAAGTTGCGATGTGCTTTGGAGTTGGCAGGCACCACCGTCCAGGGTGCCCAGGGCGTGCTGGTGGCATTGAGCAGCGCTTCGTAAGCTTTTTGATATGGTTTGAATTGCTTGCGCGATTCAATGTCGCTAAGGGCAAACTTCCAGTGCTTGGCTTCGTCGTCAATCCGTTCCTGCAGCCGCTCACGTTGTTCGTCAAAACTGATGTGCAGCATGAACTTCAAAATCACCGTACCGTTTTCCGTCAGCATGCGTTCAAACTCATTGATTTGCGTATACCGCTGGGCGGTCTGCTCGGGCGTTATCCAGCCATTGACGGGTGGCACCAGCACGTCTTCATAGTGGCTGCGGTTAAAAATCACGATTTCACCGGCTGCTGGCATGCGCTTGTGAATGCGCCACAAATAGTCATGGCTACGCTCTTCATCGTTCGGTGCTTTCCAGCCGACGGTGTGCACGCCAAGCGGACTCATGCGGTTAAACACACCGCGTACCGTGCCGTCTTTGCCCGAGGTGTCGGTGCCCTGCAAAACCACCAGCATCTTGAAGCGTCTGTCCGCGTAAAAAAGGTTCTGCAAACCATCAAGTTCAATGGCCAGCGCTTCGGTGGCGGTGCTGTCGGCTTGTTTGTTGCCAACTGAATAGGGTTTGGCCTCCGGGTCAAAGTCTTTCAGCAACCGGTTTTTGGCAAAAGGCAGCTGCCACGCGTCTAGTAACTTGCTCATCGAAGTCTCCTGTTGTAACTGTTCTGTGGGCCTGACTTTATACATGACGCGCAAAGCTACACTGCAGCTTTTACGAACGATGCGGGGTGTTGCTTTGCCGACTGATGAGAAAAATTCGGACCTTGGTTCGGGCCCTGGTTCGAACCTTGGCTATGGCGGTGACGTTGCAGTGCAGCAAGCCTTTGATTGGGTTCAGGCCGGGCAGGCGGTGCTGGTTGATATTCGCACCGACGCTGAAAGAGTCTGGGTTGGTTTTGTACCCGGCGCTGTGCCGTTGCCGTTCAAGCAGTGGCCGGGCATGCAGGTGAGTAGTGATTTCGACGCGGGTATTCATGCCATTGGCGGCGGCAAAAAACTGGTGCTGCTTTGCCGCAGTGGCATTCGTTCCATCGCTGCTGCCAAACGCGCCACTCAATTGGGTTTTCAGGCCTACAACATCCTTGAAGGCTTTGAAGGTGACGCCAATGCGCAGGGCCAGCGCGGCACAACGGGCGGCTGGAAGTATCACGGCTTGCCGTGGGCGCAAGACTGACAACTTGCCCAACCCGGAAAAGAAAACCTTTAGTGTTTAGCGGCAGTCAGCGTTGCTTGCCTGTTCATAATCCCCCTCCATGACCCTACTTGCTCTTGACGTTGGCAACACCCGCCTGAAGTGGGCGCAATATGAGTCCGTTGCGCCCGGTGCCGCTCTGCTGGGCCAAGGCGCCGTATTTTTAGAAAACATCGACAAACTGGCTGAAGGCGACTGGTGCTCAATCGCGCAGCCCAGCAAAATATTGGGCTGCATCGTGGCGGGGGACGCCATCAAGCGCCGAGTGGTGGAGCAACTGGACCTGTGGGACGTGACGCCCCATTGGGTGATATCAAGCCCGCAGGAAGCCGGCATGACCAATGGCTATGACTATCCCGCACGGCTGGGTGTTGACCGCTGGGTGGCCATGATTGGTGCGCGGCAGCGGTTGCTGGCCCGGGGCAGCCATGTGCCCTGCATTGTGGTGATGGTGGGTACAGCTGTCACTGTGGAGGCCATTGATGCGTCAGGCAAGTTTTTGGGCGGCATTATCTTGCCCGGCCACGGCATCATGCTGCGCGCGCTGGAGTCTGGTACGGCGGGCCTGCATGTGCCCACGGGCGAGGTGTGCGACTTTCCGACCAACACCAGCGACGCATTGACCAGTGGCGGCACGTTTGCCATTGCCGGTGCTGTGCAGCGCATGGCTGACAACCTGGCGCGCCATTGCTGCCAGGCACCGGTTTGCATCATGACGGGTGGTGCAGGCTGGAAAATGGCACCCAGCATGTCGGTGGATGTTGAGCTGGTGGAAAGCCTGATTTTTGACGGTCTGCTGGAAATAGCGCAGCAACGGTTTGGCGCATGTTGTTGACGAATTGCTATTATTTTAATAGCTGGTAGCGCACGTATTTAGAGCGCTAGAGGCTTGAAACATACCTAAAACACGTCTAACCATGCCTGAAATGGCTTGAAAACAGCTAAAAAACGGTGTCAATCACCCCAAGGCAGCATCAGCGTGACGACTGACAGTCTGGCAAATTCAGGCACAAATTCGTCAATGATGCGCTGCGGCTCGGGGCATAGCAGGCTGTCGCTGATGACACCAAACTGAACGCCGCCGCCGTAGCTGAGGATCGATACGCCAAGACCCACATCGCCTGACTGCGGCACCCAGAACATGCTTTGCTCCAGCGTGCTACCGCAAAACTTGAGCTTTTCGCGCGGGCCGGGCACGTTGGTCATCACTGCCGTGGTTTTTTTGGCGAACAGATTCAGCATCATGTCTTGTGCGGGCTTGATCAGCAGGCCCGCTACTGCCAGCAAACTGAACGCCAGCAGCGGCTGGTAGCTGCCTTTGAGTGCAACCATGCGGCGGCGCACTTCGTACACGCGTTCAATCGGGTTTTCAACGCCAATGGGCAGCACCAGCGGCACCAGGCCGAAGCGGTTGCCCAGTTTGTAGGCTTGGTCGAGCGGCCGCAGGTTGACGGGCACCATGGCACGAATCTCCTGCCCGGTCACATCGTCGCCATGCGATTTGAGGTACTCACCCAGCGCCCCTGCCACACAGCTTAAAAGTACGTCGTTGATGGAACAATTCAGCGCCTTGCCAACAGCCTTGACCTCGTCTAGCGGAATCGGGTCACACCAGGCCACTTTTTTAGCGCCGCCGGGTTTGCCCTTGAGGCGGGTTTTTGAGTCGTCCGGCATCAGCGCCAGCGCAGCGCCGTCTTTAACCAGCTGCATCATCACCCTGGCGGCGTCCATCGACAACCCCATGCCCTTTTTAGCGCCGCCTTTCGGGTCATTCAGCATGTCCAGCAGGCCGAGAGAGCGCGACGCGCCTTCGCCCACCGCGCCCAGCGCCTTGACGGTCAGGTCGGTAAACGGTTTAAGCAAGGTGTCAGTGATCCAGTCTTCAGCCCCATTGGCGATTTGTTTTTTGCGCCGCTCGGGCGGCGGCGCACCGCCATCAACCAGCGACATCGTCACTGATATCAGCGCTATCCCGTCTGCAATGCAGTGGTGAATGCGCACCACCAGCGCGCTGCCTTTAACGCCATCCGGCCCGGTGTAGTCTTCAATCAGATGGATTTGCCACAGCGGCCGCTTCGGGTCCAGCCGCTGGGTGGACAGCTCGGCCACGCGGTCTTGCAGTGCACCTTGCTGATGACCACCCTTGAGCGCCTTCGGCAGGGTTTCCAGCACCACATGGTTGGCCAGGTCAAATTTGCGGTCGTTCACCCAGGTTGCGCCCGCCGCGTCCTCCATCACCCGCTGCTTGAAGCGGTTGTACTTGAGCAAACTGTTTTCAATCCGCTCACACACCGCTGCATGTTTCACACCGGGGGCTAACTGCCACACGCCCACAATCATCATCAGGTTAGCGTCGCAGTCCATGCGCAGCCAGGCCGTGTCAACTTTGGTCATGCGTTCGCCGCTGATGCCCAGCGTGCCCGCCACTGCCCGCTTGACATTTTTTTGGACTTTGGTGGCAACGTCTGCAGCTATTTGAGTTGCAGCCTGCTGCACGACTGTTCGGCCATTTTTAATGCGGGTGACCATAATGCTTTCTTATGCTGATTTGCCATCGGGTAAGCGTTGTATTTTGCAGGCAATCACCTCGGTAAGATACTGGGCAATAACCCGGGTTTTAACCCAACACGGGATGCGACGTTCATTTTTAACCAGGAGCACCTCATGTCAGCACTCAAGACCGCCTTCGACAAAGCCATGGCCGACTCAAAAAACCTGAGCGAGCGGCCCGACAACGCCACGCTGCTCAAGATTTACGCGCTCTACAAGCAGGGCAGCACCGGCGACAACGAAGAGAAAAAGCCCGGCTTTACCGACATGGTGGCACGCGCCAAGTGGGACGCCTGGGCCAAGCTCAAAGGCGTCGCGCAAGACGACGCGATGCAGCAGTATGTGGACTTGATTGCCGAGCTGAGCTGATTTAGTCCGCTCCCCTTCCCGAGGCGGGTTAGGGTGGGGGCAAGTGTTGACTGCTTGTTCGCATCGCGCGTGCCCCCATCCCAACCTTCCCCTAAAAGGGGAAAGAGTAAGAGATAAGAGGGAGATACTTATTTAGTAGCGCTTTGCACAATACCCTTGTCTTTAAGCGCCTGTATTTGCGCGGCGCTTAAACCAATCCCGCGCAGCACCTCGTCGGTGTCTTGCCCCAATTCAGGCGCGTTGTGCTGTTGGCTGCCGGGCGTCACCGACAGCTTGGGCACGATGCCGGGCACAGTGAGTGTGCTGCCATCAGAAAGCCGTACGCTTTGCAGCATACCGCGTGCCTGGTAGTGCGGGTCGGTTGCAATGTCGGCAATCGTGTAGATGCGGCCTGCGGGAACAGACGCTGCCTCAAGCGCGGCCAGCACGTCGGTCACGCTGCGTTGTGCGGTCCACAGACCAGTGGCGTGGTCAATTTCTTCCACGCGTGCAACACGGCCTGCATTGTCTTTCAGGGCGGGGTCATTGCCCAGGTCATCCCGATCAATCGTTCGCATCAGCCTTTTGTAAATGCTGTCCCCATTACCGGCGATGAGTGCATACCCGCCATCCTTGCATCGATAGGCATTGCTGGGTGCGATGCCGGGCAGGGCGCTACCGCCCGGGCCGCGCACGGCACCAAAGGCTGAGTATTCGGGCAACAAACTTTCCATGCAGTTAAACACGGCTTCGTACAGCGCCACATCAATCACCTGGCCTACACCTGCGCTGTTCCTGTGGTGCAGCGCCATCAAGACACCAATCACACCATGCAATGCTGCCAGCGTATCGCCAATGCTGACGCCCACGCGCACCGGCACGCGGCCGGGCTCGGCTGTCAGGTGGCGCAGGCCGCCCATGGCTTCAGCCACCACACCAAAGCCGGGTCGGTCGCGGTATGGTCCGGTTTGCCCGTAACCGCTGATGCGCAGCATGATCAGGCGCGGGTTCAGTGCTTGCAGCATGTCTGGCCCCAAGCCCCAGCCTTCCATGGCACCGGGGCGAAAGTTTTCAATCAGAACATCACTCTCAGTGACCAGTCTGCGAACAATCTCCTGTGCATCGGGCTGTTTCAAGTCGAGCGCTACAGACCGCTTGTTACGTGACTGCACTTGCCACCACACCGACGTGCCGTCTTTGAGCATGCGCCATTTGCGGAGTGGGTCGCCGGTTTCTGGCGTTTCAACTTTAATGACATCGGCACCAAAGTCAGCCAATGTTTTGGCAGCAAACGGCCCTGCAATCAACTGGCCAAGTTCGATCACTTTGAGGCCCGCAAGCGGGCCGCGCGGCGCTTCAGGCGTCATGTTTTTTAGCGGTTGCTTTTTTGGCCGCCATCTTTTTGGCGGCAGGCGTTTTAGCAGCAATCAGCGCATCCAGATTCTTGACAATTTCGCCTTCAATCTTGTCTTTGAAAGCGCCCAACAAAAAGCCCAGTTTGGCGGTTAATTCAAACGTGTCTTTGTCAACTGTCAAGGTCCCTGTCACGCCAGATCGGGTAAAGCTGCATTCGTCAGAAGTTTCACCTTCTGCATAAGTGCATTCCATGTCAAACTTGGCCTCTGCCTGCTCTGCCCATTTGAAGGCGGCCTTGCGCGCATCAGCTAGCGTCATGCCGTGCTGGCGGGTGATGTTGATGTCTGCCATGTTGTGATGCCTTATTTTTGAGTTTTGAGTGCCTGGTGGCGTTCGCTTTTGGGTAGTTTGGCTAGCGCACTGACCGCATCATAAAACCGTTGCCAGTCTTTTCCGCTGGCTTCAAACAACGCTTCAAAACCGGGTACCAGGTCGTCGTACGCCGCCTGCGCGCCAAAGCTGGCATTGTTGGCTCGTAGCACCCAGCCGTCGTACCCCGCAAAGCCATTCCAGGAGTTTTTAAGCCGCGCGTAGTCAGCCCTGAACTTTTGCATTGCTATTATTTTAGGAGCTGATTGCGCAGGTATTTGTTGCGCTGGCGGCATATTTAATGCATAAATTCGGTTTAATTCAGCCCTGGCAGCAGCGGTTAATGCCCTGAACTGTTGACGCCGCGTATTAAACGCAGCGTAGTCATCACGCACGGCCGGGCTGGCGTGTGCAGTCAACCAGGCCGCTGCACCCAAGCGCTCGACTGCCGTGGCAAAGGATTCATTGAACATCGTGTCGTCAGCGGCATACACCACCTGGTGCGCCAGCTCGTGAAAAATCAGCCGCGCCAACTCGCCCTCAGGGTAGTTGATGAACGTGTTGAGCAGCGGATCCGCGCCAAAGCTGCCCAGCCAGTCCAGTTTGCCAAGGGTTGAATAGGCAGGCACGCCAAATACATTGACTTCCAGGCCTTCGCGTTTGAGCTGCTCAGACAATTGGCGTGCCTCGGTTTCGTCAAAGTAACCCCGGTAACCCACACAGCCCGCCACCGGGAAACACCAGGTTTTTAACGTCAATGAAAACTCAGGCGCGGCCACCACGTTCCACACCACGGCGGGGCGCTTCAAGTCGGCGTAGCGTGTGTAGCTGGCGTTGTCGGGCAGTTTGAGAGCGCTTGTGGCAAAGCTGCGGATGCGCTGGCTTAGGTCCAGTCGTGCTTTTAACGCGTTGTTAGTTTGCGGGTCGGCAACCACCTCGGCCACAGGCCGCGCCGCGTTGAGCATTTGCGCGTGCCCGCTGACCGATTGCCAGTAATAGCCCAGGGTGCTGCAGCCGCTTAAAAGTCCTGCTGCAACCGTTACAACTGCTGCTAACAACGGCCTCATGCGGCGCGCACCTCGACCAGGCAGTCGTAAAACACCGGCCCACCGCCCAAATCAGTCAGGTGCTGGCTGGTCACCTGGTTCACGTTGGTGCCATCCAAGCCAAACTTTCGCCACCAGACACCTAAGCCGTTAACCACACCAGGCCGTGCGCGCTTCGATACCGCGGCTTTGACTTTGTAGCTGCCGCGCTGATTGAACACGACCACCACCGCGCCAGTCGTGATGCCGCGTGGTGTTGCGTCGTCGGCGTGTATCTCCAGCACGGGCTCGACTTCAATGTTGCGCAAACTGGTCACGTTCACGAAGGTGGAGTTTAAAAAGTTACGGGCGGGTGGCGAGATCATGGCCAACGGAAAGTCTGGCAAGGCGCCGCTCACTTCGTAATTGGCCACATGATCAGGCAGGCCGTCCAAGCCTTGGTCTGCCAGGCGTTGGCTGAAAAATTCACACTTGCCAGACGGCGTTGGAAAGCCGCCTTGGGCAAAAGGCGCTTGTGGCAGATCGAGTGTTGAAAAGCCCGTGGCCAGCAACTCACTGAAATCAACCGTGCTGCCAAACGCGGCCCGGCACAGGGTTTCGTCATCCTCCAGAAAGCACGGCTCACTAACCCCAGTGTTTAGGCCCATGTGCGCGGCCAGTTCACGAAAAATTTGCGTATTGGTTTTAGCCTGGCCCAGCGGCGCAATGGCCGGGCGATTCAGCAATACGTCGGTGTGGCCATACGAGCCGTGAATGTCCCAGTGCTCCAGCTGCGTGGTGGCTGGCAAGATGTAGTCAGCGTAGTCAGCCGTGTCGGTTTGAAAATGCTCCAGCACCACGGTAAACAGGTCAGGGCGCGCAAAGCCTTGCACTACTTTGCCGGACTCAGGCGCTACAGCCACCGGGTTGCTGTTGTAAACAATCAGCGCTTCAATTTTTGGACCAAAGTTTTTAGACGATTCCCTGAGCAAGTCATCGCCAATCGTGATCATGTTGACAGTGCGCGGCGTGCGCCCTGCCAGCAAATCAGGGCGTTGCAGCGCGGCCTTGTCAACCGGAAACTGGCCTGAGCTGCTCATCAGCAGCCCACCTGCCCGGTGCCGCCACGCACCAATCAGGGCAGGCAGGCAAGCCACAGCCCGGGTGGCGTTGCCGCCGCCACGCACGCGTTGCATGCCGTAGTTCAGCCTGATGGCGGCGGGCTGTTGATTGACAAAACACTGCCCATAATCACGTGCCAGGCTTTTGACCTGCTCGACAGACACGCTGCAAACACCTGCTGCGCGCTCTGCATTCCATAGCAGTGCACGCTGTCTTAACGCTATCCAGCCCACAGTATGCTGCTCAATGTAGTCATGGTCCAGCCAGTCGTGGGTAATCAGCTCATGCATCACGGCCAACGCCAGCGCGGCATCGGTGCCGGGCAGCAGCGCAATGTGCTCGTGGCATTTTTCGGCAGTCTCGCTCTTGCGTGGGTCAATGCAAATCAGCTTGGCGCCGTCACGTTTGGCCTGTTGTGCATAACGCCAAAAGTGCAAATTACTGCCAATTGAATTGCTGCCCCAAATAATGATGAGCTTGGACTCGGTAAAAAACTCAACCCGCATGCCCACCTTGCCGCCCAGTGTTTGCGTCAAGCCTTCTGCGCCTGCCGCAGAACAGATGGTGCGGTCCAGCAGCGACGCGCCGAGGCGGTTAAAAAACCGGCCCGCCATCGCTTCGCCCTGCACCAGGCCCATGGTGCCCGCGTAGCTGTAAGGCACTATTGCTTCAGGGTCTCTATCGGCAATCGCCTTGAGCTTGCTGGCAATGTCTGTGAGTGCGACATTCCACGAGACAGCTTCAAACTGCCCAGAGCCTTTGGCCCCGGTGCGCTTGAGCGGCGTGAGCAGCCGATCCGGGTGGTGCGTGCGCTCGGCATAGCGCGATACCTTGTTGCACAGCACGCCACCCGTTTGCGGGTGCGCGGGGTTGCCTTGTACTTTGGTGGCCATGCCGTTTTCAGTAGTCGTCACAAGCGCGCAGGTGTCGGGGCAGTCGTGTGGGCAAGCGCCCCGCACCTGGGTCGCAGGCACAACTGTCAATGCGCTAATATCAATCGGCATCACAGGGCTTGTGCGGATGGGTTTTTGCATGGGCAGCGCTTATATTGTCAAAAGATAAAAAACCTTGCAGGAGACAGACATGACTCACATTTTCAAAATCAGATATTGCCACCCTTCATGGGTCAAAAGCTTCATGGTAGCGGCATTGGCGCTGGCTACAGTGGCCACCCAAGCGCAAGACGGTATCGGCAAAAGCACCATCACCCTCGGCCAATCCGCTGCGTTGAGTGGGCCGTCAGCGACTTTGGGTGTGCCTTTTACCCAGGGTGCCAAGCTGTATTTTGACCGCTTGAACAATGCCGGCGGCATCAATGGCCGCAAGGTCGAGCTGGTCAGCATCGACGATGCAGGCAGCCCTGAGCAAGCCGTGGCCAACACCAAAAAGCTGTTGTCGCAAGGCGTGCTTTCATTGTTTGGTTATGTCGGCTCACCACAGGTAACGGCCATCAACGCCCAGCTCAACAGTGCTGATGTTGTGCTATTTGGTGCCATGGCCGGGGCTGACGAGTTGCGCGGCTCGCTCTACCCCAATGTTTATTCCATCCGCCCCGGCTATTCTGAAGAAGCAGCAGTGATCACCAAGCACGCTGAAACGCTGGGCATGAAAAAGCTGGCCATTGTGCATGCCAAAGACGCCGAATCGCTGGCGGCGCTTGACTCTGCCGAACGCACCATGCATGGTCTGGGTGCCAACCTGGTCATCAAAGCCAGCTTTGACGCGCTGGACAAAACGATAGCGGCCAAGCCCCAGTCAGTGCTGGTGATCAGTGACCCTAAAGGCGCTGCAGCGGGTATTCGTGACCTGCGTGCCAAAGGCTACAAAGGGCCGATATACGGCTTTTCAAATACCGGCGAAAGCCTGCTGGCCGAGCAATTAGGCGCTGTCGGCGCAGGCGTGGTGCTGGTGCGTGTCACGCCGCGTTCAGACAACGCCAAAAGCACCCTGGTGCGTGAGCTGCTGGCCGATGCCGCTGCAGCCAAAGCGGGAAAAGCCAACGTCTACATGCTCGAAGGCTACATTGCCGCCTGGGCGTATACCGAGGCCCTGCGCAAAGCCGGCAAAGAACCGACCCGCGCCAAACTGCGCAAAGCACTGGACAACCTGCAGGAAATGAATCTGGGCGGGTTCAGGATTCACTTTGACGGCGACAGGGTGGGCTCAAAGATGGTGGAGCTGAGCCTGATTGACGGGACGGGCAGAGTGCGGGAGTAGCGTTTTACTGTGGCTAGGCGTGACTGGCCACAGCGGTTTCAATCGCTGTGTTCATCCGTTCATTGACGCACATGCTGTTGGCCGTTGCCTAGACCCAACTGCGGTGCCGCAGTTCACCTGAACGCGGGCGAAAGGTCAATTTCCCGTGCCATGTTTTTTCAGGCGCGTTGTCTTGTGCTTTGCAAATGTCAAGGTACTCATCAACGACCGTGTAAAAGCTTTCTCCAGCGCAGCGGTACTTTTACCTGCAAATGACAAATGAGTTCGCGCGCCAATCACTTCGCCATCAAAGATTTTGTCCAGCGCGTCGAAAGAAATCTTTCCCGCCAGTTCTTTGTATTTCATACGGTTGTTCATTTTGAATCTCCGGTCAGGATGTGCAAACACAGCCAAGTTGCAAACATATCCGCTTTAAAGCACCAACGGGTGTTCTTAACTTCGTGGAATGCAAAAACCAGAGCCAGAACTATCCAAAGTCAGCTTTAATTTGACTCAAATTGTCGTATTGACATTGGTCTCCATTCTGGGCCCTGTTGCTTTGAGCTTTTTGCAAGACAAGTTGCCAGACCTGTCGTGGGCCAGCTTTGGCGTGCAAGCGTTCGTCATCTTATTAACGCTGGCTTTGATAGAGGGCGTATTTTTTATCGCGGTACAAAAGCACATAGACCCACCGCCGCCCGTCAGCAAAGTAGATACGTTGGGTACGGCCAGTTTTAACAGCGACCCCAATTTGCTGATGCAAGAGATTGACCGTGAAATGCAGCGCAATTGGGCGCAGCGCATACCCAATCGTCGTTACGCGCGCTTGCTGCCTAACATCGCCCTCAACCAGCGCGCAGGCAACTTCAAGGGGCTGATGCTTGAAGAAACCCAACCTATGGCGCCCAGTGCATTTACCAAGATGGACTGGTCGGTGGTGATGTCGTACCCTCGCTTTTTTTGGCTGATGGTGATTGACGCGCTGGGTGTGGTGCTTACCCTGGCTGGCACAGTTGCACTGGTGGTGTTTGCCATGCAGTTTGACCCGATGCAAGACTGGCGCCCTGTGCTGGGCTTTGCCACGCTGGGTTTGTCTTTGGAGGCGGTTGGTGGTTATGCCTTTAGAAGTGCGCACCAGCTGTGGGGTCGGTTTGACTTTGAGTCAACGCTGACGTGGATTGAAATGGAAGGCAGTTTTATCCGTTCAAAAATCGATCTGGGTAACCGCCTGCAAGACCGCGTATTTACTGAACGCGACGTCATCAATGTAGAAAACATGACCCTGCGTGTTTGGGTCACTCAATTGCGCAGCGTGGTGTTTGGCCACCAGAGCCACGGCAGCGCTACCCGCCGCATCATCACGGGCATGTTAGGTCAGCCCAAAGAGGCGGCGTATCTCAAAGACTTGGTCACACAATTTGCTGGTGCGCAAAGCATCGTCGTTGCCCTCGGCTCAAGTGAAGACGCAAGGCGCATGGCCATGATGGGTGCCATGAACCAACTCGGTGCCAGCAACAACGGACAGGCTGCGTTACCGCCTGGGTTCGTGGCAGATGCGCTACTTGCGGCCGCGCAATCTGGCGGTACGCCATCAGAGAGTCAGTTTGAAAACGTTGGTGTAGCGCTGCAAGTTGCAGAAAAGACTGCTCAGCTGCAACAAAAGCCTGGCTGCTTTTGCCCTGCATGCGGAGCGCAAAACGAAGCCGATGCTGGCTTTTGTGATAGTTGTGGCCAAGTGCTTAACCGCAGTGAGTAGCAGTCCAAAAATTCGGTATTACAAAATGAACTTTTTTATCTATGGGCGCTGCATCCGGTGGCTCCGCCGTAATGAAAAATCTTCTATTTAATTGAAATTTACTTTGGCGCTGTTTACCCAGCGGTTAGGTGTTGAGTCAAACCACCTGATGCGTGGCTGCTTTGCTCGCAGCCTTGTCTAGCGTCAACACTACTTCACACCCCAGCGCCTGCATTTGTGCGCCTATCAGGTGGTCAGCCCAGTCCCCGCCTTGCTTTCCCCAAGCTTTGTAGGCGGCCAGTGCAACGGGCAACGCTTCAAACCGCAGTCCAGCAAAACCAAGCAGGCTGCCGACGGTTTGCTGGCACTGCTTGGTGCTGTAGCCGTACAAACGTTGCAATACCCAAACCAGCTCACACAAAACGATATGGCCGACCATGCATTCACGTTCGGCTGCCAGCTCTTTGTCTAGCGCCATTTGTATGCGTTGTGCAGCTTTGGGGTCGTCGTTGGTGATCAGTCGCACCAGAATGTTTGTATCCAGCGCCAGCATTTTTAATGTTTGCCACGTTCAGCAGATTCAGCGCGGGCGGCTGCTGAGCCTTGCAAAGCCTGTTTCATTTCTACAATGCTGTAAGCCCGCTCAGGCTGCGGTAACAAGCCACGCAAGGCGGCAAATGATGTCTTGCCTGCACGGGGCGCTTTGGACACTGTGATGCGGCCATCAGGCTGGGGCGCAAAGTCAACTTTATCGCCTGGCTGTAGCCCCAATAGTTCACGCAGCGCCCTAGGCAATGTGATTTGCGCTTTACTGGTTAACGTAGCAATCATAATTTCCTTACGAAGTGATAAGAAATTCTAGGTGATTTGAAGGAATTTGACCAGGTTGTTACCAGCCAGTTTCAACCCTCTGGCGGTTTAAGCCCGCGCAGACACGTCCGGCGTCAAACCCATGCTGCGCATGGCAACACACGCTTTTTATTGTGGCAAACCCTGGACTGGGTTAAAACTGACAAAACAGCCTGAATGGCAGTAATCAGGTTGTTCTTATGTGTGTTTTAGCGCCGTAGCGTGATCAATACGTGCGCTGATAGCTATTAAATAAATAGCAAATTAACGCTGTTTCGCTCAGTCCTCCAGCTCAGCCTTAGCCATCTCCACATCCAGCCGCTCCATGGCATCGAGCGGTTTGCTGGCTGCGGCTTGCTCGTACAGCCTGGTGGCCTCTTTCATCTTTTTGTCGCCTTCCAGCATGACCATACCGTTGGCCTGCTCAATCATGGCGATGGCTGACGTCGGGTTCAGCTCAAGCGCCTTTTTAAACAGGCTCAAACCCACGTCTTTCTTGGCGCCATAGGTCATGCCGCCAATCAGCGAGCCAACCTTGTCAATGACTTCGGCATGAAAAGCTGCCAGTGCAATATGGGCGTCGGCGTGTTTGGGTTGCAGTTTGATGGCTTGCTCAAGTGCCTGCTTGACCTTGGTGCCCAGCCCTTGCGCAAGGGCTTTGGCGACGCTGATGCCTTGGCCGTAGCGTCCTAGCGCATAGGCTTGCCAGTAATAGGCGTTGGCGTTTTTTGGGTCGGCATTTTGCAAAGCCTCTGCGCGAGTCGCTGCTTCCATGAACATGTCGAGTTTGGGCTTTTCTTTGGTTTCCAGGTAATTGGCGTAAATGCAGGCAGCTTTGTTGGCGACCATGATGCCCCCCAACATTCCAGCTTCGCCCGCCTTGATGCCAGCGTCAAACGCCTTTTGAAATTCGCCGTTATGAAACAGCACCCAGGCGGCTAGCAGCGCAGCGTCTTTGGGGAGCGGCTCGCAGTCGCCCTGGTGCAGGCGTGCCCAGTTTTTTTTGACACTCGCAGCGTCAAAACTATAGTCACCCGCGTGGGGAAAAGCTGTCCATTTGGCCGTTGTTGCCATGTTGTCTCCTTTGATATTCTTAATATTACTGAAATTGTGTGACTTTATTTGGGCGGGCTGTAGGCGTCGACCAATGTCTGCAGGTGTGCGCGCTGGCCCGGCTCCAGATAAGGCACAAGCAAATTCAACACATGGTGTGCGCCGCGCAGCAGGGCGACCTGGGCGTTTTCGGGTTCCAGTGCTTTGCGTGGGTCGCGCACGTACTCAAAGCTCAGCCAATAGGTCACCACCACCACCATGCTGGTGGCTGTCGTTTCCATTTCGCGTGAATCAATCTTTACAGCACCGGCGCGGCTCATGCCGTCGAGCAATGCTTTGACAGAGCGGGTTTTGTTTTTAAGCACCCATTGGAAATGCGTTTCAAGCCGCCGGTTCTTGCTTAACAAATCATTCAAGTCCCGATACAAAAACCGGTATTGCCAGATCAGCTCAAACAGGGTGTGCATGAAGAACCAGGCGTCTTCGACGTTACGCACGCCGTCACTGGCATTGAGCAGCTCGCTCAAAGACTTTTCATAGCGGTCAAACAGCGAATTGATCAGTTCGTCTTTGGCCGGGTAGTGGTAGTACAGGTTACCGGGGCTGATGGAGAGTTCGGCCGAGATCAGTGTGGTCGACACGTTAGGCTC
>JAYURC010000069.1:0-23267 GCA_043756405.1 Polaromonas sp. | reverse complement strand
CCGTGCCTGCCGGCGGGCCGCCAGCCTCGACACACATCACACCGTTGTAGCCTGGAAAAACAAAGTCTTCAACACGCAATTCTTCTGCATGAAAATCTACTGACTCCAGCACATCAATGACGGTGGGCAGCATTTTTTTGGTCAACGTGAATGTCGAATCGTGCTTGGGGTCGCAACCAATTTGAAGCACCCGCTTGCCCATTTTTGAAAATGCGGCGGACAGGTTAGAGGACGTGGTGCTCTTGCCAATACCGCCTTTGCCGTAAATGGCAAACACTTTGGCGTTGCCAATTTTCAGGTTGGGGTCCAGCTGGACTTGCAGGCTGCCCTCACCATCAAGCTGGATTTTGGTGCGTTCGCCGCGGCTTTTAATGCTCGGAAACGGGACGGTAACTGTACTCATGCGGTAGCTCCTTCAGGGAAATCGGTAAACACGCCTTCCAGGCGGTCTTCAAGTTCGTCGCTGGCTTGGCGCAGTGCCGCCAGCGTGTCGGCATCGGGCTGCCAGTAATTTCTGTTCGATGCTTCGATCAACCTGCTGGCCACCCGCATGGATGCTGTGGGGTTAAGTTTGGCCAGGCGGTTGCGCATGACGGGGTCAAGCAAAAACGTTTCGGACAGTTCTTTGTATACCCAGGGCTGCACTTGCCCCGTTGTGGCAGACCAGCCCATCGTGTTGGTGACATGCACTTCAATCTGGCGCACGCCTTCATAGCCATGCTCCAGCATGCCTTCGTACCATTTGGGGTTGAGCATGCGGGTGCGGGTTTCCAGGGCGACCTGCTCATTAAGAGAACGCACTGCGCCATCACCTTTGGTCTGGTCGCCGATGTACACCGGTGGTGTTTTACCGCCCTTGGCCACTTTGACGGCCTGCGTGATCCCGCCTAGGGTGTCAAAGTAGTTGTCGACCGTCGTCACACCGAGTTCAACAGAATCAAGATTCTGATAAGTCAATTGCACATCCGCCAACGCGCTTTTGAGCAATGCTGTTTGCTGTACGGCACGGCCTGTTCGGCCGTAAGCAAAACCTTTACGGCGAGTGTAGGTTTCGGCCAGTTCACCCTCGTCAGTCCAACGGCTGCTTTCAACCAAATTGTTGACGTTGGAGCCATAGGCACCTTCTGCATTGCCGTAAACACGCAGCGAGGCAATCTCTAACGTGCAGCCATGCTCTTGCTGGTAGGCCAGTGCGTGCTTGCGAATCCAGTTCATCTCCAGCGGCTCGTCTGCGGACGCGGCCAGAAAAGCCGCTTCAGCCAGCAGTTTGATTTGCAGTGGCATCAAATCGCGGAAGATACCTGACAAGGTGATCACAACATCAATCCGGGGGCGACCCAACTCGGCTAGCGGTATTAACGTTGCCCCGGCAATCCGGCCGTAGCTGTCAAAGCGGGGCAATGTGCCCATCAGTGCGAGAGCTTGCGCAATAGGCGCGCCCTCGTTTTTAAGGTTGTCGCTGCCCCACAGCACCATGGCAATCGACTCAGGCAATCCATTGCCATCAGCCATGTGGCGATCAAGCAGCAGCTGCGCCTGTTTGGCACCGTCCTTGACGGCAAAGCTGCTAGGGATACGGAACGGGTCAAACCCGTGCATGTTGCGACCAGTTGGCAAAACAGCGGGCGTGCGCAAAATATCGCCGCCTGGGGCTGGGCGAATGTAGCGTCCGTCCAGGGCGCGCAACATCGCCTCAACTTCGGTGTCTTTGGCCAGCATGACGCTTGCGCTTTGCAGTTCAGCCATCATGGACACGGACTGCTCATCGTGGCGCATTGCGCCTGCTTTCAAGGCCCGGTCGACGCTTGCGCCTGCAACCAGCGCTTCAATCGCAGCGCGCGGCAGTTGTTGGCCGTGCGATGCATCGGCCATGGCCAGCAGCATGTCAACACGCTCTGTTGCACTCGGTGCACGACCCGTCACATGCAAACCGTGCGGAATCAGCGTGTATTCAAGTTCCAGCATTTGCGTGGCCAGCAGGGCGACATGGGTGTCTGCATTACCACTCTTGCCAGCGTCCCACAAAGGGGCGGCTTCAGCAAGGTTCAGAACAGCTGCTTGTGCCTGCAGCAGAACGGCAAAGTCGCAGCGGTCGGCTGCGTCCGGCTCCATGGTGCGCCAGCGGTCAATTGATGCTTTGAGATCATTAAGCCCTTTGTACAGCCCAGCCTGCGCAACGGGCGGCGTCAGGTAACTGATCAGCGTTGCACCTGACCGGCGCTTGGCAATCGCGCCCTCTGATGGGTTGTTTGATGCGTAAAGGTAAACGTTGGGCAAGTCGTCAATCAGGCGGTCAGGCCAGCAGGCGCCCGACATGCCGCTTTGCTTGCCGGGCATAAATTCAAGCGCGCCGTGCGTGCCAAAGTGGAGTACTGCGTTGGCTTTGAAGTCTTCGCGCAGGTAACGGTAAAAAGCGGAAAACGCGTGAGTCGGCGTCAAGCCTTTTTCAAACAGCAGGCGCATCGGGTCGCCCTCATAGCCAAACGACGGCTGCACCGCAATCATCACGTTGCCAAACTGTTTGCCAAGCACCATGATGGCGCTGCCATTGCTCAATTGCTTGCCCGGCGCTGGGCCCCATTGGCCTTCGATTTCCTTGAGCCAGCGCTCGCGCCTGACATGATCGTCTGTGGCAATCAGGGTGTGCACATTGGCATCTGCGCCGTGCAGGGCTGCATTGCCTTGAAGAATGCTGTCACGCAGTGTGTCGATGGTTTCTGGCAGCTCCACTGAATAGCCCTGCACCTTCATGGCTGTCAGGGTATGAAACAGCGATTCAAATACCGACAAATAAGCTGCACTGCCAATATTGCCTGCATTCGGTGGAAAATTGAAAATGACAATGGCTACCTTGCGCTGCGCAACTTTTGTGCGTCGCAAGGCAATTAGTTTTTCGACTCTGGCGGCCAGCATCAGGGCGCGCTCGGGGCACGACTGCATGTCTTGTGCGCTGTCGCTGGCCTTGAAAGTACAGGCGTGGTGGCAGCCGGTGCAGGTCACGCCAGCAGTGCCCGGGCGGCCGCCAAAGACGATGGGGCTGGTCGCACCGTCCAGCTCGGGGATGGCCACCATGATGGTGCTCTCAACTGGCAACAAACCGCGCTCAGACCCCCCCCATTGCTCCAGCGTCTGAAACTCAACGGGATGGGCAGCCACATAAGGCACATCCAGTTTGGCAAGCACTTCTTCCGCTGCCTTGGCGTCGTTGTAAGCCGGGCCGCCTACCAGCGAAAAGCCAGTCAGTGACACCACGGCGTCCACAACAACCTGACCGTCTTTGAAAAAGAACGCATCAATGGCAGGGCGTGAATCAAGGCCTGCTGCAAAGGCTGTCACGACCCGCAGACCACGAGACTCAAGTGCAGCAATCACGCCGTCGTAATGGCCCGCGTTGTGGGACAACAGATAGGAACGCAACACCAGCACGCCAACCGTGCCTTTTGCCTGCTCAACGCGCAGTGTAGGCAGCGCTGACGGGTCCTCTGAAAATCGGCCCGGCATGCGCGGGTGATAAACACCGACTTCGGGATACTCAACGGGCGCCGGGACTTTGGTCAGTCCGCGCAAGCTCCTGCGCGGGCCATCTGCGCCGCGGTCGACCACGTGGCGGATCAAGTTGAGCATGTTCTCGTCTGAACCGCCCAGCCAGTATTGCAGGGTCATGAAATACGCACGAACATCTTGCGCCGTACCCGGAATAAACCGCAGCATTTGCGGAATGCGGCGCAACATCTTCATTTGCGCTGCACCGCCGGTGGCTGCTTTTTCTTTGGTGCCGCGAAGTTTTTTCAGCAGCGCCATGGGCCCGCTGGCGGGCTTGTCCATGTCAAACTTGCCCAGCCGCGTCAGTTTGACCACCTCAGACGCAGACATCATGCAGATCATGGCGTCGCAGTGCTCCCGGCGGGCGCGCAAGTCGTCAATGATGGGCAGGAAATGGTCCTCAAGAAACAGCATGCCAGCCACAATAATGTCAGCCTTTGCAATATCGGCCTTGCAGCGTGCAATGGCGGCGTCGTTGCCAGCGTATTCAGACGCTGCATGCATCGACAGTTGCAAACCGGGGATCTCGCGCATTAGGGCTGCATGCACGCGCAGGGTCGAGCTGGCCAGGTGGGTATCCATCGACACCACCACGACACGAATCGGTGTTGCTGTTGAAGCCGATGTGGCTGATGTAGCGTCAGCGGCTGAAATGAGCTTTTGCATCGTAAAGAGTCTCAATGGTGATGACAGGCAGACCTTGGTCCCTGGCATACATTTCGGTGTTGCGGCGAGCCTTGCCGCGTACAAAAAACGGGATTTTTTTGAGTTCTTTTTCAGCCTCTGCACCCCATACGGCTATGGCGGCTTCGGTCGCGGCATGTTCAATCGCCTCGGCAGATGTTTTGGCAGCACTCGAAGTGGCTTGTGTCGCCTCCAGCGTCACACCCGTTTTGCTGATAGCAGGTGATTTACCAAGATGTGAAGGTGTGGCGTCTTCATGAAATTCCGCATCGCCCCTGAACATGCCAATCAAATGCTCTTCCAGGCCCATCATCAGCGGATGCACCCAAGTGTCGAACATCACGTTGGCGCCTTCAAAACCCATTTGCGGCGAGTAGCGCGCTGGAAAGTCCTGTACGTGCACGGGTGCTGAAATCACGGCGCACGGTATGCCCAGGCGCTTGGCAATATGGCGCTCCATTTGCGAGCCGAGTACCAGCTCGGGCTGCAATTCAGCCACTTTGGCTTCCACTTCCAGGTAATCGTCGGTAATCAGTGCATCAATGCCATACAACTTGGCGGCGTCGCGGACGTCACGCGCATGCTCGCGGCTGTAAGTGCCCAAGCCAACGACCGTAAAGCCCAACTCACGGCTGGCGATACGTGCAGCTGCAATGGCATGTGTGGCGTCCCCAAATACAAACACGCGCTTGTTGGTCAGGTAGGTGGAGTCCACTGACTTGGCGTACCACGGGGCTCTGGCGTCGGCACTTGCCAGCACACGGCCCGCATCTACGCCTGCCAGTTGTGCCACTTCATGGATGAAGTCACGCGTTGCGCCTGACCCAATCGGCACAATCTTGGTAGCGGGCTGGCCAAAAGTGCGGGTCAGCCACTGCACAGCAACGGATGCGATTTCTGGATACAGCACCACGTTGAAATCGGCATCGCCCAGGCGTGTCATGTCGGCAGTGGTCGCACCCAATGGCGCAACCACATTGATGTCAATACCCATCTGGCCCAGCAAACCCGTGATTTCGCGCAGGTCGTCCCGGTGACGAAAGCCTAGCGCAGTAGGGCCAAGGATATTGCAGCTTTTACGGCCATTCGCCACGCGCTCGGCTTTTGGTTTGGCCAGCGAGCGCACTAATTGATAAAAAGTCTCTGAGGCACCCCAGTTTTCCTTGCGCTGGTAGCTGGGCAGCTCAAGTGCGACAACGGGAATGGGCAAATTTAACGCCTTGGCCAGGCCACCGGGATCGTCTTGAATCAGCTCGGCGGTGCATGAGGCACCCACCAGCATGGCCTTAGGCTTGAAGCGCTCAAATGCCTCAAGCGCCGCAGTTTTAAACAATTCTGCGGTGTCACCCCCCAAGTCACGCGCCTGAAAGGTGGTGTACGTGACGGGTGGGCGTTTGGGCAAGCGTTCAATCATCGTGAACAGCAAGTCGGCATAGGTATCGCCCTGGGGCGCATGCAGCACGTAATGCACGTCTTCCATTGCGGTGGCAACGCGCATCGCGCCAACGTGCGGCGGGCCTTCGTATGTCCAGAGTGTGAGCTGCATCGCTTTATGCCGCCAATTTCAAACGTCGCGTGAGCGGGCGACTAAACAGTTCGGCCAGGTCTGCTGCCTGGTCATAACCTTGAATCGGCGTGAACACCAGCTCAATCGCCCATTTGGTTGTCAAGCCTTCAGACTCCAGCGGATTGGCCAAACCCAAGCCGCACACCACCAAATCAGGCTGGGCAGCGCGGCAGCGGTCCAGCTGGTTTTCAACATGCTGGCCTTCAGATAAAAAAGTGCCTGCAGGCAGCAAACCCAGTTCTTCAGCCAGGTGCTGGCGGTGCAGGTACGGTGTGCCAACTTCCACCAGCTCCATGCCCAACTCGCGCGACAAAAATCGGGCGATGGGAATCTCTAACTGCGAATCCGGAAAGAAAAAGATGCGCTTGCCAGCCAGTTGGCTGCGCTGACGCGCCACCGCCAAGCCCGCACGCTGGCGTGCAGGTTCAGTCACTGCATCAAAATGATCTTTTGCTACGTTAAATATAGCTGCCCCTGCCGATAACCATTGGCTTGTACCCTCAATACCTAATGGAAATGGGGCTGCAATCCGCTGTGCGCCACGCGCTTCCAGGGCTTTGGCGGTGTCCGCCAGGAAAGGCTGCGCCAATAAAAACCGGGTGTTTGGGCCAATCGCGGGCAGGACATTGGCTTGCCGTGGCGGGAAAAAGCGCACGTTTGTCATGCCAAGCTGCTGAAACAAACGGGCAAACTGGTCTTCCACCACATCGGCCAGGCTGCCAACGATCAACAATTCTGTGGCCGCATCCGCCTGGGTTTTTGGCAACACCGGCACCATGCTGGCCAGGCAAGCGTCTTCGCCTTGGGTGAAAGTTGTTTCAATGCCGCTGCCCGAGTAATTCAAGACGCGAACCTTCGGGGAAAAAGAAGCTGACAAGCGCGAAGCGGCCCGCGACAAGTCCAGTTTGATGACTTCAGATGGGCACGAACCCACCAGAAACAGCAGTTTGATTTCTGGGCGGCGCTCCAAAAGGCGCGTCACAACACGGTCGAGCTCGGTGTTGGCATCAGCCAAACCTGCCAAGTCGCGCTCGTCAATGATGGCGGTGGCAAAGCGAGGCTCGGCAAAAATCATCACGCCTGCGGCGGACTGGATCAAGTGCGCACAAGTCCGCGAGCCGACGACTAAAAAGAATGCATCCTGAATTTTGCGGTGCAGCCAGATGATGCCCGTCAGCCCGCAAAACACTTCGCGCTGACCACGCTCCTTCAATACCGGCGCATCTGCACAGCCCAGAGCCGCAGTGCTATGGATAGGAATCACAGCGTTCATGCCCCAACCTCTAGTCCTTGCCCTTGGGCGACCAGCTTGGTGCGCTGTGCCTGCCCCAGTCGAGCCGCGCGCAACTTTAAAATAAATTGGACGGCATTCACTACATAAGCGGCGTAGGCCGCCAAAGCCAAATACATCAATGCAGTGGTACCCAAACTACCCGTGAATAAAGCCACCAGGTAGGCTGTGTGCAGCGCCAGCACCAGCATGCTTAACATGTCTTCCCAGTAAAAGGCGGGCGCAAACAGGTAGCAATCAAACACCACTTTCTCCCAAATACAGCCCGTGACCATGATGATGTAGAGCAGAGAAGTTTTCAACACCACCGAGCCAACCGCTAAATTTTGTCCGTCACCAGTCGCTAAAAACCGCAATACCAGCGCCAGGCTGATCAAAAAGACTAAAAACTGTACCGGCGCAAGCACACCTTGAACCAACGTCCAGACGGACGCGTCACGCCGTTGGCGCTGCTCCAGTGTGTACAGCGGCTGTCGATTGGTCTCTTTAATACTCTGCATGCCCCAAATTTAACGTCCAAACTTGAAAGTGTCAACTTATATTGACGTAAATATAAACTGACATAACTTGAGCCTGCAGATGGATGACCAAGATGGCCGGGGTTGGGTAAAAACCGCGAAAACTAGGCAAATACTCGATTGACCAAATGATGTCTAGCATGTACAAACGCGTGCTAGATTGCAAGCCGCTGCGGTATTGACCTACAAATCTCTGTGAATGCCCGGATAAGTGCGAATGATTTCGAGGCAGCGTTTTGATGATTTGCACCAGGTATTTGTGAGCGGCAGCGTAAAGATGCATCGATATTGTTCGATGCCGTGGTGCTAAAACCCTTAAGGGTTCAAAAAGGTAGACGCGAGGATACAAACCGATGAACGCCCAAACCAATAACAGGGCCTTCGCCAATGGCGATATGGGCTCAACCAACCAGCCTGGTACTTCTGAAGCCGCCAGCAACCGCTATACCGAAGGAAGTCAGGCGTTGGCGCGTCTGGCCAGTGATGCCAACAGAGAGTCAGTCGAATTGCGGCTGGCCGTACTCTCCAGAGCCATTGAGCACGAAATCATTCCGCGTCTGATGTTGGCCCATCCCATGGCAGAAGAGTGCCTGAGCACGTTGCCCGCGTCCAGCCCACAGGTCAGCGTAGATGACGTCACGGCATTTGCCAAGCTTGTTCTGGCGCCGGACGAAAACGTCGCCCATGCATGCATAGAAACCATGCGAAACAGCGGCATTTCAGTTGAGACAATTTACACCGATCTGCTGGCCCCCGTGGCCAGGTACCTGGGCGAGCTATGGGAAGAAGACCTTTGCGACTTTACTGAAGTGACACTCGGCTTGGGCCGGCTGCACCAAGTGCTGCGCGAGTTGAGTCCCGCTTTCAGCCAGTCCAATCACAGAGCCAATGGCCGACGCGCACTTTTGTTGCCAGCACCTGGCGAACAACATACCTTTGGTCTGGTCATGGTGTCTGAATTTTTCAGGCGTGCGGGCTGGGACGTGGGCGGCGGGCCGTGGGAAGCGGGTGCAGACCCGGTCATGATGGTGCGCAGCGAGTGGTTTGATGTGGTGGGATTCTCCCTGGGTGACGCCACCCGCCTGGACGCGTTGGCTGCATGCATCAAACAGATCAGGCTGGCTGCGCTCAACCCGTCCATCAGTATTCTTGTTGGCGGACCGCTGTTTTTGGCTCACCCTGAATACGTTTCCTACGTCAAGGCAGATGCTGCCTCCACCGATGGCGCACAAGCGCCTACAGTGGCCGCGCGTCTCGTTGCTGCACAATCGACAGGTGAAAGTAAACCTGGTCATTTGCGTAACTCAACGCCTACTTAATGAATGCTACGTTTCAGTTGACTAAAGAAAATGTTCTTGGGCATTTCGACCAGCCCGAACTGTTTCTGGCAGGACTGGATGCAGACACCGCAGCGTCGCTGATTTCTGCTGCGGCTGACGTCGCCCTTATTCTTGACGAGGCTGGTGTCATACAAGATATGGCTTTTGCCAGCGACGAGCTGAAAGAGCACGGCGACCTGGACTGGCTTGGCAAGCCCTGGCTTCAAACGGTCACGGTAGAAAGCCAGCACAAAGTCAAGGAAATGCTGAAAGAAGCTGCCCATGGCGGGAGCACCAAATGGCGGCACATCAACCACCCATCCGCCAACAAGGCTGACCTGGCGCTGTCGTACACGATCGTGCCTGTCACGCGCGAGGCTGGTCGGCGGCATTCTGTCGCGTTTGGTCGTGACTTGCGGTCGCAGGTGGCATTGCAGCAGCGCCTGGTCAGCGCGCAGTTGTCAATGGAGCGCGACTATTGGCGCTTGCGCCATGTCGAAACCCGATACCGCTTGTTGTTTCAGGTCGCTTCTGAAGCGGTGATGATTCTTGACGCCACATCCGGCAAACTTGAAGAGGCTAATCCGGCAGCTTACGCACTGCTGGGCGACAAGGCACGCGCAGCGGGCTGGACATTCGCCGAAAGTCTTGACTCGCTCAGCGTATCGGGCGCACAGCAGCTGTTTGCAGCCTTGCGCAGCAACGGGCGTGCTGAATCTATCACGGTCTGCTTTGCTGGTTCACCCGAAGTTTTTTCGCTGTCCGGCTCGCTGTTCAGGCAAGAAAACACAACTCACTTGCTGGTGCGTATCAACGCCACCCAGCCGCTGAATGCATCCACAGAAAGCAGCACGACACAGGTGCTGATGAAGGCGCTGGAAAACGCGCCCGACGCTTTTGCCATGACCGACATGGACGGGCGTGTTGTTTCAGTCAACCGCGCTTTTCTTGAGTTGACGCAGTTGGCCAGTGAGGCGCTGGTGCGCGGTGAGTCGCTGCAAAAATGGCTGGGGCGCAGCGGCGTCGACATGAACGTGCTGGTGTCCAATCTCAAACAACGCGGCACTGTGCGCTTGTATGCGACCACCATGCAGGGTGAATACGGTGCCAAGGCGGACGTTGAAATTTCAGCGGTCGTGGTGACAGCTGGTGACCAGTCCAGCCTGGCCTTTACCATTCGTGATGTCGGCAGACGCTTGATGGGCGAGACACAAACCGCTGGCAAAGACATGCCGCGCTCGCCAGGTCAGATGACAGAACTGGTGGGCCGCGTTCCACTGCGCGACATTGTGCGGGAAACCACCGACTTGATTGAAGAGCTGTGCATTGAAGCTGCGTTGGAGTTGACGGGAGATAACCGTGCCGCCGCCGCCGAAATGTTGGGCTTGTCCCGCCAAAGCTTGTACGTCAAGCTGCGGCGCTTTGGTGTGGGCGATGCGTTGTCTGACGCACCGCCTTAAGCGTTAGCTAAATAGCGCTTCCTGGCGCGCTGGCATTGGGCTGGCACAGCATTTCAAGCTGCTGCCGATTGATGCCCAAAATGGTCGCAGCCTTGTTTAAATCAGCCCCGGCGCGCTCCATAGCCATGCGAATAAAGTTGCGTTGCAACATATCCGCCGCACGGCGCATAAGCTCTGGCAACGCCTGGCTGCCGACCTGATCACACAACACCTTCATGGCGGCTTGAACCGGCTCTACAGTTGCAGCCAAACCGCCACTTGGCGTCGGTGCCAGCCGCACACTAAAGCCAATACAAGGCGGGTCAATTTCACTCAGTAAAGTCGCTGCCACTTCAATCGGTTTAAGCAAAGCGTTGCCCAGTAACAACTGGGACTGCGCAAACTCAGTCATGCCGTCTTGCCGCACTTGGTACAACAAGGCGCTAAAAGGCTGGTCAGGCAAGCTGATCCAGTCGGACAGCGGTCTGCCGCGTACCGATGCCTCAGTGCTGGCTTCTACCAGCTTTAGAAATGCCGGGTTGGCCACCAGCACACAACCGTCCACATCCGTCACCGCAACGCCTTCGGTCGCACTGTCAACCAGGCGCGCCAGTGTGGCGCCCAGGTCGCTCGATGTCGCCAGTTGATCCGTGGTGCGAATACGCACCAAAAGCTGGTAAGCGTCCTGTACTTTGAAAGGCGTAGCCGTGACGCTGGCGCTGCGCACTTTGCCCCGGAGCAGTCCACGTGTTTCGGTCGACTGGCCGGTGTCAAGTGCCGCTTTGAGGCCAGCGTTAACACCAGGGCGCGAGTCACGCTCAAACGCAAAATCAGCGCTTTGTCCCACGACCTGCGCAGACGTCAGGTCAAACAAGTCGGTGGCGCTCTGGTTAGCCTCAACTATACAGAGCGTTAGACCGTCCACTACAACGACGGCATCTGTGGCGACTTGAAAAAGTAAACGGTATCTGGCCTCCGACTGGCGCGCGCGACTGTAATTGCGCTCCATTTCCTGTTGCGCGCCCAAAAAGCGTTGCTGCAAGGCAGCGCTGATGCCCAGGTCGCGTCCTACTGCCAAGATAGGCCCGCCTGCGCCTAACCGCATTGCGGTGTAGGCCACAGCAACTGTTTTACCGTTGTCCGATGGGTGATTGACTTCACGCTTTCGGGTGGCGCAATCGGGTGTGGCCTCGGCAATCAGGCGCTCCAGTTTGGGTTTGCTTTCTGCAGTGACGGTGTCCGTCCAACGCTTGCCAATCCATGAGTTGGCATCGCTGGCCAGCGGAGTTGACGCGCGTTGGTCCACGCGGCGCACAATGCCTTGTTCGTCCAGCACCAAGGCAATGTCGCCGCCCAGGCTGACCATGGTTTGCGCCAATTCAGGTGCCCACTCTGACAGCGACTGCGAAAAAGTCATGGCGTTGTTAGATGTTGTCATCACTGCCCCTTCATCCCTGATTGGCCCGCAGATCACGATAGACCTTGGCCCGCAGCACAGTGCGGATGACTGACAGTGCTGTGGCTAACCTGTACTACTGACTGGCATCAACTGTTTACAGTTAAATTCGCCATTAGTGTAAATAATAATTGACACTATACACTGTCAACTAAATAATACAAGTATGTTTTTTAGAAGTCCTTTTGCAGATCCATACCCAAGCCTGTCCACCGTGGCCGAGCTGTTCAAGCCGATCACATGGTTTCCGCCGATGTGGGCGTTCGCTTGCGGAATCGTGGCGTCAGGCATGGCCATGGAAGGTAAATGGGCGCTTGCTGTGGTCGGTGTGGCCCTGGCAGGCCCTTTTGTATGTGCCACGAGCCAGGCAGTTAATGACTGGTTTGACCGGCATGTTGATGCTATCAACGAACCGCAGCGGCCCATCCCGTCGGGCCGGATGCCCGGCAAGTGGGGCTTGTATCTTGCCGTGCTGTGGACAGTCATTTCTTTGCTGGTAGCCACGCTACTCGGGCCGTGGGGCTTTGGTGCGGCGGTGGTGGGGCTACTGCTGGCTTGGGCCTATAGCGCGCCGCCACTGCGTTTGAAGGAAAACGGCTGGTGGGGCAATGCAGCCTGCGGCTTTAGTTATGAAGGCATCGCCTGGGTTACTGGCGCAGCGGTGATGGCTGGCGGCATCATGCCCGACGGCCGCTCGCTGGCGCTGGCCGCACTTTACAGCCTGGGTACCCACGGCATCATGACGCTGAACGACTTCAAGGCGGTAGAAGGCGACCGCCAGATGGGTGTGCGGTCACTGCCTGTGCAGTTAGGTGTGCAAAACGCCGGCCGCGTGGCTTGCGCGGTGATGGTGTTGTCGCAGCTGGCGGTAATTGCGTTGCTGCTGGTGTGGCAAAAACCGTGGCATGCGCTTGCGATTGCAGCATTGGTAGCGGTGCAATTGGTCATGATGCGGCGGTTTTTAGCAAGCGTTATGCAGCGCGCCCTTTGGTACAGCGGCTTTGGTGTGCCGCTGTTTGTGGTGGGCATGATGGTGAGCGCTTTTGCCCTGCGCGGCTTGTCTGGTGCTCACACATGACCTCGAACATGAGCTCGGGCATGACGCCGTTCGGCTGGCTGCAGATTTTTCGCGTCGGCCTGGTGCAGGCCGCTTTGGGTGCCATGGTAGTGCTGACCACCTCAACCCTGAACCGCGTGATGGTGGTTGAGCTTGCGCTTCCTGCCTTGTTGCCAGGTTTTTTGGTGGCGCTGCACTATTTGGTGCAGGTGGCCCGCCCACGCATGGGCTTTGGCTCGGATGCAGGCGGACGCCGCACGCCGTGGATTGTGGGCGGCATGGCGGTGTTGGCCGCTGGCGGCGTGCTGGCGTCTAGCGCTACAGCGTGGATGGCCAGCAACCGCACCGCAGGCATGGCTTTGGCTGTGGTGGCGTTTTGCCTGATTGGCCTGGGCGTCAGCGCCAGCGGCACGTCGCTGCTGGTCATGTTGGCCAAGCGGGTGCCTGAAGGGCGCCGCGCGGCGGCTGCCACTATCGTGTGGATGATGATGATTTTTGGTTTTGCAGTCACGTCTGGGCTGGCAGGCAAGATGCTGGACCCGTATTCACCCATGCGGCTTGTTGTGGTAACGGCATGCGTTTGCGCCGTCGCTTTTGCGTTGGCATTGGCCGCCATTTACAAACTCGAGGGTGCTGCTTTGGTGCCTGCACCAAGCCAAACCAGCGAAATGGCGCAACCCACGTTTCGCCAGGCACTGTCCCAGGTATGGGCCGAGCCTGCTGCCCGCCAATTCACGATATTTGTTTTTATCTCCATGCTGGCGTACAGCGCGCAAGATTTGATTTTGGAGCCCTTTGCAGGCACGGTGTTTGGCTTGACGCCTGGTGCGTCCACGTCTTTGTCTGGGGTGCAGCACGGCGGCGTGCTGGCGGGCATGATTTTGGTGGCGCTGGCTGGCGTGTTGGGCGCTCGATGGTCCGATAAACCCGTGCTGCGTCATGTGGGTTCATTGCGCGGCTGGACAGTCGGTGGCTGTATGGCATCAGCCTTGGCGCTGGCAGGCTTGAGCGCCTCGGGGTTCGTCGGGCCCGGCTGGCCGCTCAAGGAAACCGTGTTTGCGCTTGGCGTGGCCAACGGCGCGTTTTCAATTGGTGCCATCAGCTCCATGATGCGCCTGGCTAATTTTGGTGATCAGCAGGGGCGGCAGTCCCGCGCGGGTGTGCGCATGGGTCTGTGGGGTGCTGCGCAGGCCGTGGCTTTTGGCCTCGGCGGTTTGATGGGCACAGCAGCCAGCGACGTGGCGCGCTGGCTGATTGCCTCGCCCGGCGCAGCGTATGCCAGCGTGTTTGGTTTTGAAGCGGGACTTTTTGTACTTTCTGCAGTGTTGGCTTGGCAGGTTGGCAAGCCCGCCAAACGCATTGCCCCTGATCTTCAAAGCCCACCTCTTTCATTTTCTTTAGCAAGCAATACACAACCGTAAAAGGTGATCAATATGAGCACAGACAACCAGACAGTAGAAACTTTCGACGTCGTCATCGTGGGCGGTGGCCCGGCGGGCGCGACTGCGGCTCATGACCTTGCACGGCGTGGGCGGTCGGTGTTGCTGCTAGACCGTGCAGGCCGAGTCAAACCCTGCGGCGGTGCCATTCCGCCCCGGTTGATCAAAGACTTTGCAATACCCGACAAGCTGCTGGTGGCACGCGCAACATCTGCCCGCATGATCTCGCCCAAAAACAACCAGGTCGATATTCCTATTGATAACGGCTTTGTCGGCATGGTCAACCGTGAAGAATTTGACGAATGGTTGCGCGAGCGCGCAGCCGCTAGCGGTGCCGTACGGCGCATTGGCACGTTCAACCGTATTGAACGCGACGCTGACGGTGTGGCGGTGGTCCATTTTGAAGGCCGGGACAACGCACAAAAAGCCGGAAGTTTTCCGGCCAGAGTCCGCGCCCGCAGCATCATTGGCGCAGACGGTGCCCGGTCTCAAGTTGCGCGCCAAACCGTGCGCGGCGCAGAGCACCCCAAATGCGTTTTTGCTTACCACGAGATCGTGCGCGCGCCAGCTGTCAAGCCCGCAGGCTACAACGATTCACGTTGCGATGTGTTTTATCAGGGCAAGTTGTCGCCCGACTTTTATGGCTGGGTATTCCCGCACGGCGACACCCTGAGCATTGGCACAGGCAGCGCTGACAAGGGCTTTTCATTGCGCGGCGCGGTGAGTCAGCTGCGCCAGATCGCAGGCCTTGAAAACGCTGAAGTACTGCGCTGTGAAGGCGCACCGCTGCCCATGAAGCCGCTTAAGCGCTGGGACAACGGGCGCGACGTGGTGCTTGCAGGCGACGCGGCTGGTGTCGTCGCCCCGGCCTCAGGCGAAGGCATTTATTACGCCATGTTCGGCGGGCAGTTGGCTGCGCAGTCGGTTGACGAGCTGCTGCAAACAGGTGATGTAAGGTGCCTCAAATTGGCGCGCAAGCGTTTCATGAAAGCGCACGGCTTGGTGTTTGGCGTGCTGGGCATCATGCAATGGTTTTGGTACGGCAGCGAAAAGCGGCGCGAGCGCTTCGTCAAAATGTGCGAAGACCGCGACGTGCAGCAATTGACGTTTGAGTCCTACATGAACAAACAACTGGTGCGCAAAAAACCCATGGCGCATGTCCGGATTTTCTTCAAGGACATGGGGCATTTGCTGGGCTTGGCCAAAGTGTGACGGGCGAGTTGCAGCCCTGGCTACAGTCGTGGCTACAGTCTTGGGTGGCGGGCGGCGGGCTGGTAGACACCATCATCGCCATCACGCTGCTGGAGGTTGCGTTGTTGCTCGCCTACCACCACCAGACAAAACGCGGCTTGGCACCGCGTGATTATTTGCTCAATGTGCTGTCAGGGCTGAGTCTGATGCTGGCACTGCGCTGCTCTTTGGCAGGCAGTGCCTGGTTTTTTATTGCCGCCTGGCTAACAGTTGCGGGTGCGACACACGTTGCTGATATTGCCATGCGGCTGCAGCAACGTGCTCTCAGTCAGAAGTCAGGGGATTAAGCCGCCTTCTTGACCCAGGCGCTGCACCAGCCCTTGGCAGAAACTTGCTTGCCAGCAAACAGCGGGCATGGGCCCGCAGCGTCTTTCGGCTTGCCAGCGTACAGCTGGCAGTTGCTGCACAACTGCTCTTTGGTGTGCTTTGGATATTTCTTGGCATCTACTTTGGTGGTGTCTGCGGCATAACCCAAGCCAGCGGCTGCTGGGTCTTTTTCATTGACCATCGGCGCTGCAGTCTGGGCCATGGCGTTGCCAGCTACCAGCGCTGATGCGCCTGCGGCAGTGTGAATGATAAATACGCGGCGGTTGGTGTTTGTCATCGTGAGCTCTTTTTTCGGTTGTGGGTTGATTTACTGACAGCCGGATGTTGCCATATAAATACCTGCGCGTCAGTTTTTGGACTTAGTAGTAACGCTGATTTGTCGGTTTTTTTCGGCTTTACGGACTTTATTCACTTTGCTCGTGCAACCCAGCTGATTTGCCACAAGAACTCTTTTGCTATCAATAAAATAGCTGCTAGCGCTCGTATCGATTGCGCCAGAGCACCAAATCAGGCTTAAAAAGCCTTTTTTACCTTTTTTACCTTTTTACTGCTTTTTACGGGCTTCATAGCTCTTCATCAGCGGCGTGACAGAGATGCCGTGTGCAACAACTGACGTCACGACCACGGCCAGCGTGATGGACAGCAGCTGCTCAGCCAGTGGCTTTGCAATACCATGGCTGATGGCATACAGCAGGTAATACAAAGAGCCAATCCCGCGGATGCCGAACCAGGCCATCAACCGCCGCTGGATCGGCTTGACATCTGTACCCAGCAGCCCAGTCACCACCGATATCGGGCGAATCACCAGAAAAAGCAGCGGCACAAACCACAGCACCTCAATGCGAAACGAGACGGTTGCCAGCAACACGCCCACCACCAGCACTATGGCAACTTCAGCAAAGCTTTCCAGCTGACTGTTAAAGCGCTCGACTTGCCGCATCATGTGGGCCGGGGCATGGCTGCCGGTGGCGCGCCGGTTTTCTGCACTCAATGGACCGGTTTCGCCTGGCGGCTGTTGGGGCGCTACTGCTGTTGGCTCGTCAATCCGCCGCAGGGCCAATCCGGCCGCAAACACCGCCAAAAACCCGTAAGTCAGCGTCAACAGCGCCAGCCCATAGGTCAGCGCAATCAGGCCCAACGCAATAAATTCATCTGAGCCCAGTGCTTCTTTGCGCTGGGTGCGCAGGTAAATAATGGCTCGACCGACCCCGGTGCCCATGGCATAGCCCAGAGCCAGACCGCCCGCCACCGCCCAAAGCACATCAACGGCCCACCAGCGCCACTGCGCATCGCCCAGTTCATGCAAGCCCAGCAAACCGAGCCCCAGCATGACAAACGGAAAAGCCGTACCGTCGTTCAGCCCACCTTCGCCAGTCAAGCCAAAGCGGAGTCGGTCGCGGTCGCTCGGGTCGGCCATCTGCACATCAGAGGCCAAAACAGGGTCTGTGGGGGCCAAAATGGCGCCCAGCAAAACAGCAGCGCCCAGCGGCAAATCCAGCAGCCACACGCCCACAGCCGTCACCGCCCCAACCGTTAGCAGCATCGACACTGTGGCCAGCTGCACCGGGATACGCCAGCGCCTGTCTTTAAGCGGTAATTCAAGCTTCATGCCGGCTGTAAACAGCGATATCAGCAGCGCCACTTCGGTCAACCGCTCCAGCAGCACGGTGTTCTTGAAAGGGTCAAGCTTGAGCAGCCCCCAGCCCCAGGGGCCAACCGCTATGCCCACCGCCAGGTACAGCATGGCGGCACTCAGGGGCAGCCGGGTAATGAAAGAGCCGCCCAGGGTTTTGGCAATCAACAAGATGCCAACAATGATGCAGCCCAGGGTAAAGGCATCGGGTTCAGTCATTACTTCAGCTTATGGCTAACCAGTAGAAATTAGCAGCCGCCAGACGCGATGCGCGCTGTAGGTCACCAGCCCGGGCGCTTAACCATTGTGAATGCCACGTCGGGTGCATCGGGCGGTGCGCTGGCACTTAGGTCTTTCCACAGGCCTTTGACTTCACGGCCGCAGCTGCCTTCAACCAGTTGGCCGTTCCAGGCGCCCGAAATGCTGATGTTGTTGCTGGATTCGTCCAGAATCACAAAGCCGTCTTCCACGTCACCGGCCAGCGCGGCTGTTGCGGCGTGGCCAATGTCGCGGCGCAAATCCCGGCTGACGCTGCCGCTCAGGCTGTCGGCAAATTCTTCGTGCCTTTCCAGCAGCATGACCGCGGTTGCAGGCAGGCCGACAGGCGGGTTGCTAAAGGTAACCTGCCAAACGCCGTACAACTGCGGTGCTTTGATGTATTGGGCGCTCAAACAAGCCGTTTTAGGCGCATTCATAGCATCATTTTGTGCTGCAGCCCAATTAAAATGTGCGCAAGCAGCTATTAAAAATATAGCGGTTTGTTTGTAGTGCATGTTAGTCCCAGGCTGCACCTTGAGGGGTGATTTCGGCCTGAGCCTGTGCATGCGTCTGTGCTTGCGCCTGTGTCTGCGCTGCCGCTGCAACCAACGCGCGCTGCGCAAACTCGGCGCGCAGCGCCTTGATTTTTTCACGCGGGTCTTCTCGAATGGTTTCTTTGGCTAACGCCATCTCTGCAATAAAACGGCTGGGCAACCCGGCAATGGTGTCGCGTCCTTTTTTGCGCCGACGCAGCCAATTAACGGCCAGCGTGCGCTGCGCCCGCGTGATGCCCACGTACATCAGGCGGCGCTCTTCCTGCAGACGCAGGGCCATGTCTTCTTCATTGCCATCGTCGTCGATTTTGAAAGGCAGCAGCCCTTCATTGACACCGGCCAGCACCACATGCGGCCACTCCAGGCCTTTGGCGGCGTGCAGGGTTGACAGCGTGACCACGTTTTGGTCGCCTTCACGCTCGCTTAATGTTGATAACAGGGCGATGCTTTGCACCACTTCGAGCATGGTTTTGGTCGGCTTGGCAACCACTGCGCCTACCGCCTCTTCATCATCCTGTCCACCACAGCGCTGCGCCATCCAGTCGCAAAAATCCATCACATTGGTCCATTTGGCCGCCGCTATTTTTTCGCTGTCTTCGCCGTCGTACAGGTTTTTTTCGTAATCGATTTCTTTCAGCCAGTCTTTTAAAAACACCAGCGCGTCCTCAGCCCCCACGGTGCGTTTGGCGCGGTATTCCAGGTCGTTCAAATACCGGCCAAACTCATTGAGCGAGGCCAGCGCCTTGGCAGGCAACACCGAGCTGAGCGAATGGCTTAACAGCGCTTCAAACAAACTCAGTTTGTACTGGTTGGCAAACGTGCCCAGCGTGCCCAGCGGGGTGTGGCCAATGCCGCGTTTGGGCGTGGTCACGGCGCGCATGAAGGCCGGGTCGTCGTCGTTGTTGGCCAGCAGGCGCAGCCAGCAGCACAAATCCTTGATTTCAGCCCGGTCAAAAAAGCTTTGCCCGCCCGACACCTTGTACGGAATGTTGGCTTTGCGAAACGCCTTTTCAAACGGCTTGGCCATGTGGTTGGCGCGGTACAGCACACAAAAGTCCTTCCACTCGCGGTACTGCCCACCCGCCGCTTGCAGTGTGCCTTCAGCCCGCAGGCTTTGGATGCGCGCCACCACTCTAGAGGCCTCGTGCTCTTCACTGTCGCAGTCCACCACGCGCACTGGTTCACCTTCACCGAGTTCGCTAAAAAGCGTTTTCGGGAACAGCTTGGGGTTGGGCGCAATCACGTTGTTGGCTGCGCGCAAGATCGCGCTGGTCGAGCGGTAGTTTTGTTCCAGCTTCACGACCTTGAGGTTCGGGTAGTCGACTGGCAGCTTTTTCAGGTTGTCCAGTGTGGCGCCACGCCAGCCATAGATCGACTGGTCATCATCGCCCACGGCGGTAAAGCGTCCGCGCTCGCCGACCAGGCACTTGAGCACCTCGTACTGCGTGGCGTTGGTGTCCTGGTATTCATCGACCAGCACATGGCCTAGCGACTCTTGCCATTTGGCACGCACCGCATCGTGCTGTTGCAGCAGTTTTAAAGGCAGGCCAATCAAATCATCAAAGTCCACACTTTGGTAGGCCGTCAAGCGCTCTTCATAACGCGCCATGATGCGGGCCGTCAACGCCTCTTCTTCACCACTGGCGATGCTGGCGGCTTGGGCTGAATCAAGCCCCATGTTCTTCCAGCGGCTGATCGTCCACTGCCACTGCCGCGCCGTGGCTGAATCGGTACCGCCGCCCGCGTCCTTGATGATGCTGGTCACGTCGTCGGTATCCAGAATCGAAAACTGCTTTTTCAGTCCCAGCACCTCGCCGTCTTGCCGCAGCATCCGCATACCGAGTGAGTGAAAAGTGCAAATTAACACGCCCTTGGCAGCGCGGCCCATCAGCTTTTTGGCGCGCTCTCGCATCTCAGCCGCGGCTTTGTTGGTAAAAGTGATAGCGGCAATCTGCTCAGCTTTCAAGCCCGACTGAATCAGCCGCCCAATCTTGTGGGTGATGACCCGGGTTTTGCCCGACCCGGCACCGGCCAGCACCAGGCAGGGGCCTTCAAAATAGTTAACAGCCTCTTGCTGGGCCAGGTTCAGGCCAGTGGCCAGGGAGTCAGACATTCAGGGGGATCGATTCAGGGGAGTGGGTTTTTCCGGCTAGTCAGCGATAGCCATTAGCGGGCTGCCGCAGAATCATAACGGGCAAGCGTTTTGCGATATTGCACGTTGTAGCAGGCAAAATGCGAGTCGGATCACCAAGCGCTGGTGTCAAAATGCCCGCACCGCAATTTTTAGGTCGGTAACTGACCAAAATATTTCAAAACGTGCTTTTTGCCATCGTTTTAGGCCTCTAGCCGAATAAAATCAGGCGTAAGCAGCTATCTATTCAGTAGCAAAAAACTCGCCGATATTTACCGTTATTCATGCTAGACATCCTCCTCGTCACATTCCCGTTCTTCGCACTCGTGCTGTGCGGCTACATTGCCGCGCGGCGTAAGCTGTTGCCGCAGGCGGCAATACCGGGTCTGAACACTTTTGTCTTGTACTTTGCCTTGCCGTGCATGTTGTATCGCTTTGGCAGCTCAGCGCCGATTGCGCAGCTGCTCGATGGCGGCTTGGTGGCGGTTTATTTGGCGTGCGCCTTGATCATTGTGGGCTTTACTCTGGCTGTCACCCGGCGCGGCGCTATCGACTGGAACGACGCGTCGTTTGGCGCGCTGGTGGGCGCCTTTCCGAACACGGGTTTCATGGGTGTGCCGCTGCTGGTGGCGTTGCTGGGTGCCAAAGCTGCAGGCCCGGCGATTGTGACGATCGTGATTGATCTGGTGGTGACGAGTTCGCTCTGCATTGCGCTGTCCCGCCTGGATGCAGCTGACAGTCACGGCGCAAGTGCCGCCGCTAAAAACGCACTCAAAGGCGTGGCTAAAAACCCGATGCCCTGGGCAATTTTGGCTGGAGCCGTGGCGTCAGCCTTTCAATTCAAACTGCCACTGCCGGTAATGCAAACAGTCGGGTTGCTGGCCGACGCTGCATCGCCCGTGGCGTTGTTCACAATTGGCGCGGTGCTGGCCCGGTCGCAAGCCAACAACACTCGCGGCACACCGCTGGCTGACTACCTGCCTGTGGTGCTGATCAAGCTGGTACTGCACCCGCTGCTGTTGCTACTTTTAGGGCTAACCGCCATTCGACTGGGTTGGCCGCTAGACCGCTTTGCGCTGACCGTAGTGGTGCTGGTAGCCGCCCTGCCAAGCGCCAGCAACGTAGCGCTGTTGGCCGAACGTTTTAACGCCGATAACGGGCGCATTGCGCGGATTATTTTGTTGTCGACGGTGCTGGCGTTTTTTACGTTTTCTGGGGCGGTAACTATGTTGACTTGATATGAACGTAAGGGAGCCAATCAAGCCCGAAACATTCTTCGTTGCAGCAAACCCTGCATGTCCCGCCTGCCGTCAACAATCAGGTACACGTAAACCATAGAGCGTTCGTCGCTCTGAATCACGCGGTAAATCACTCGGTAGGGCTTGAAATAGGTTTCACGGTATTCCCGAATACCCAGCGCTAGTAACTCTTTTGTCCAGGCACCACGCTCGGGCATATTCGCAAGGCTTGCAAGCACTTTCTCAATGCCGTCCAACACATAGTCGGCTTTGGCAGGCGCATCGTGATTGGCAATGTAGTCGCAAAGCTCTTGAAGGTCTTGCTGTGCGTCATCAGTGAGCACCACGTCGTAGATGGCTGCCATCGGCTATTGGCTGGTCACGGGCCGTTTGGCTCGAATGCGTGCAACGGCATCAGAGGCACGTACCACTTTGCCTTGTTCAATTTGCTGGTTACCCAGCGCCAAAATCTTCAGCAAAGCCAGCGTTTGCTGGTTGGCTTCATAGCTGGCAATATCCTGCATCACGGCGGTTGCCTCGCCATTTTGCGTAATGACCAGCACGTCACGGCTTTCAGTCAGATCGCGTAGTACCTGTGCGGCGTTGGCCTTGACGTAACTGATAGGCTTGATTTGTGTTGAATAATGCATGGACTGAATATAGTTTTTATTTGGTCTATTTGCAAGCTCAAAGGTATTTTCAATGATTGGGATGCAAACTTGCGCGCAGCACGTCGCGCCGGAAGTTTAAAAACGCACGATGGTCGCTGGGGGAACAGGGCACTGTCAACATGACTTTGCCGAACGGCTGCCGCAATTTTCCATGCTTGCTGCCTCGCCAAAATTGCCACCCTTGCTGAACCAGTGTTTTAACCATTGCATCAATTTTTTTGCAGCTACAGTATTTCATGATGTTGCAAAAGCTTAAAGCCACTCCCCCGTTTATTGATAAATCCCCATTTACCCTGTTGCTGGACGGCAGCTTTGTTTCCTTGAAGTTCACGGGCATCGTCAAAACAGGGTTGAATCACCCATTCCTGACGCTCGTTGATATATCCCCATCGGCCACTTTGCGCCTGCACGGGGGCGAGGCCTTCGTTGAACGAGCGGGCATAGGCTCTAGCGGCTGGCCTTGCTTGTCTGCCTCTAATCTGGCCGGCTCACCCTTGACGCTGAGCACCGCCTGGCCGCGCTGGTTGTACAGGTAGGTTGACAGGCGCTGGCTCATCATCTGGGCGCCCCTGCCCTGGCCGCTGATGCTGATACCGGTCAGGGCTTGGGGAAAGCGTGCGTCTTCGTAGTGGTAGCTTTTAGTGACTGAGGAGCTGGACGATGCGCTGGTTGGTGAGGTAGACGATGCGCTCGGAATGCTGACCGCAATCAGGTTGGCAGCTTGCTCGATGAGCAGGGTGGGGTTAGCTGTCTGGTTGCTGGGTTGATTGGTGGTCTGACTCGGCCCATGCTGATAGCCAAAGCGGCCCACCGGGCTGTCGATGCTCTGGATGCCGGCAAAGAAAGCGGGGTTGGCTGCGTTGGCTGGCCTAGCCTGCGCTCGGGCGATCT
>JAYURC010000068.1:0-8835 GCA_043756405.1 Polaromonas sp. | reverse complement strand
GCGGCACAGCAGGGTTGGCAAAGCGTTCTGAGGCTCCTTTTTTGGAAGAAAATACGCTGCTAGCCCAATCTTTACGTGCGCCAGCAGCTCCTGAATCTGTAGCGTCTTGCCATGGGCTGACGCGACCCAAGCCAGACGAAAATCCTTGATTTTTCGGTGTGATCCATTTCAAAGCAGCTTCGGGCAGCTCGTTAAAAAACCGGCTTTTCGTCCAGTTTGTCGCAAGGCAGAAACCCATGGGGCGATGCTACTGATTCAGGAGCTGCTGGCGCACGTAAAGATTGGGCTAGCAGTGTTTTTTCTGCTAAAAAAGGGACGTTGGAGAGTTTTCCCAACTCGGCTGTGCCACCCCAGCGGGAAGCGCCTGCGCATGGCATCAAAGCGGGTATGAATGTGTTTCATGCCAAGTTTGGTGAAGGCAAAGTGCAGATGTTAGAGGGCAGTGGCCTAGACGCACGTGCGCAAATCAACTTCACTCGGCATGGCGTTAAATGGCTGGCTCTTAGCGTGGCAAAGCTGACAGCTGTGTGATCTAACCTGGCATGTTGTATGGCGCCGTGGTCACTTTTCCGCGGCCATCTTTCACACCCTTGCGCCCAAAAAAATCTGCCAGGCCGTGCGCTGGTTAATCAGTTGGGCTAAAAAATCCAGCTCTTCGTCGGTGTGGTTGATGGCATTGGCTGGGGCCAGCGCAGCACCTTGCGGCTGCGTCGAGAACGACTGGTGGTGCTGCGCTTCAGACGTTACCCGGTTGCCGCCGGTACCGCGAATCCCGGCAGCCAGCGTGGGCATGAAGATAGAGCGGTTGCTGCCTTTGCTTCAAAAGCTGGCGACAGCGCCTGTCACCATTCGCAGCAAGCTCACCGTGTTCAGGGCGGCACCGTGTTCAACTGACATCAGGGTGTTTTGCCACACCAAAAATGATGCATTACCCATGGTAAAAACAATGCTGCTACCCGGCCCAGTGGTGATTTTTTTCAAGGCGGCCTTCGAGCGTGTGCTTTGTCATGGAGCATCTCCGGTGGTCAATGCGTTGTCTGGCAGGTCGTCCGCCGGAGTTACCGTAAAGCTGTCACGAAAGGTGAAATAAACAGAGGTAAAAAACATCGCAAAAATTACCAGCGCAATTGGAAATAGGGCAGCGCCAGCAAACGCTGGGCTGCCCAGCAGCGCTGCCAGCAGCGTCACCGCAAGAATGGAGACGATGAAAACACCCATCCACGCCAAGCCGTACACGGTAAACGCCCCCATGTTTTTGTAGCACGCCATAAAACTGAAAAACAGGCTTTTGACGGGCGTCATGCCATGCCAATGCACCAACGCCGGTGCATGCCAGAAGGCCAGCGACAAGGGCAAGTAAAACGCCAGTGTGATCCACATGGCGATCTGAAAATCAGGTTGCATCACCAGCTCTTCCGTGATTTTGCTGCCCATCAGGTAGATTTTGGCAAACTGCCCACCGTCAATCAGGCTGACCACGGCCATGATGGCCAAAAAACCAGCCGCATATATCGCGCCCAAAATCATCATGGCATTCAAGCGCTGCTTGCCCGCCCTGAAGGCACTGATCAGGATCGACGGCATCGGAAATTTACCTTTGGTGGCCTCTTGCGTGGCCGCCATCAGCCCCAGCGTGGCGGCGGGCAGCAGTGCCAGTGCTACGACAGCGCCAATAAAAGGCAGCATGGAGGCAACCGACAACAGCGCCATAAACATGAAGAAAAGGCCCGACATGGCCAGTGGCTGCTGCAAAAAGGTTTTAAAACCAAGTTTGACCCACGTAATGCCCGTGCGCGGTGGAACAATGTTTAATTTCATGGTGTGGTGTAAAGGTTTACGTCAGGACAAGCGAAGCGGCTGCAAAACCCTTTGGCGCAACACGCGCTCAAAATGGGTTGGGTCGTGTGCTTTAAGCACGCTGGCCTCGCGCGGCAAATAAAAATCCCAAAGCCTTGAGATCCAGAACCGCAGCGCGCCTGCGCGTGCCATGGCAGGCAGCAGGTTGCGCTCTTGCGGGGTTAAAGGTCTCACGCCCTGGTAGGCTGCTAGAAAAGCGTCTGCGCGTGCGGCATCGTGCTGGCCTGTGGGCAGGTCGATGCACCAGTCGTTCAGGCACACACCGAGGTCAAACAAAAACGTGTCGCAGCCCGCAAAGTAAAAGTCAAAAAACCCGGTTAGTTCGCCGTCTTCAAACATGACGTTGTCGCGAAACAAATCGCCATGTACCGGGCCCATTGGCAGGGCTTGATAGCCCGATGTTGCGGCAATGTGGTTTTGGTACGCCAGCTCGCCCAGTAGCAGACTGCGTTGTACAGGCGTGACGTGCGGCAGTACAGCGGGCAGGGTGGTGTTCCACCAGGGCAGGCTGCGCAGGTTGGGCTGCTGCAGATTAAAGTCTTGCCCCGCCAGGTGCATGCGCGCCAGCATGGCGCCAACCTGGGTGCAGTGCGCCTGGGTGGGTGCCAGCTCGCTGGCACCGCGCAGCTTGTTGACCACAGCTGACGGTTTGCCTTTCAGGCTGTGCAAAATCTGGCCGCTTTTGTCTGGCGTGGGGTTGGGTACTGGTATGCCGCGTTCGGCCAGGTGCTTCATCAACTGCAGATAAAAGGGCAGTTGCTCAAACCTCAGGCGCTCGAACAGCGTCAGCACATAAGCGCCGCTGTCGGTGTCTGCAAAATAGTTGGTATTTTCGATGCCGCCTGCGCACGCCTTGAGGCTTTGCAACTGCCCCACATCAAGCGCCTGCAAAAAGCCAGCGGCCTCGTCAAACGAGACTTCGGTATAAACGGCCATGCCTGAAATGTCGCGGTTTAAAAATTAAAACTTCAGCACGTTCCAGACACGCGAGCCCATCATGTCATTTTGAGACGTGGGTGAAGCCGCGCCGCGTGCGGTGTCTGCAGGTTTAACTTCATAGGCGGGCAAGCTGGGCCCCATTTTGGGCTGCACCGTAATGCTTTGCGTTTGGCCGCCAACACGCACCTCGTCAATACGCGAGCCTGCGTCTTCGACGCGGATGCGTTGAATCAATGGGTCAGCACGGCCAATCGGCGCGGTTGCTGCAGAGGCGGCCTGTGCCGGCAGCACCAGGGTTTGTGCAGCGCACAGGGTTGACAGCGGCAGCGTGACCAGCAAGATCAATGTGCGCAGATTCGTTGCGCGTGCATTCAGGGTGCGCAGTAGGCTTGACAAGGCATTTTTCATGCCTGCATTGTAGGCTTGAGCACGTGGGACGCAGTGCAAAAATACCCTGCGACCAACGGCCGTTAAATCCCGGACAATCCCACAGCATGACTACTGACAACATTTTCGAAACACCGTCAACACCAGCGCCAGACAAAAAAACCCTGCTGTTGGTAGATGGCTCCAGCTATTTGTACCGCGCCTTTCACGCCATGCCCGACCTGCGGGCCGACCCGGCTGACCCATCCAGCCCGGCTACCGGGGCGATACGCGGCATGGTCAACATGCTGCAAAAGCTGCGCAAGGACCACCGCGCCGACTATGCCGCCTGCGTGTTTGATGCCAAAGGCAAGACCTTCAGGGACGACATGTACCCCGCCTACAAAGCTACGCGTTCACCCATGCCGCCAGACTTGCGCAGCCAGATAGAGCCCGTGCATGAAGTCGTTAGCTTGATGGGTTGGCCAGTGCTGACAGTGCCCGGTGTAGAGGCTGACGACGTGATTGGCACGCTGGCCTGCATGGCATCCGTCCAGGGTATTGAAGTCATCATTTCCAGCGGCGACAAAGACTTGAGTCAACTGGTTGATCAGCACATCACCGTCATCGACACGATGAACAACAAACGCCGCGACCTGGCCGGGGTAGAGGCTGAATTTGGCGTGCCGCCGCGCCTGATGGTGGACTACCAGGCACTGGTGGGTGACACGGTAGACAACGTACCGGGTGTTCCCAAGTGCGGGCCGAAAACGGCGGTGAAGTGGCTGCTCGAATACGGCTCGCTTGACAACCTGGTGGCCAATGCTGCCAGCATTAAAGGCGTTGTGGGTGACAACCTGCGTGCGGCCCTGAGCTGGCTGCCACAAGGCAAAGCCCTCGTCACGATTAAAAAAGACTGTGACTTGAGCAGCTTTTTACAAGGCCTGCCTGCTATGGATTCAATAGCTATTGGCGCACAAAAACAAGACGATTTAGCCACTTTTTTTGAGAAATACGGGTTTAAAACCATGGCAAGGGCGCTTGATGGCCCTGCGCCTGTGACTGCGCCTGACAAGCCCGCGACCAGACCATCGCCCGGCTTGTTTGACGAGCCAGAAGGTGCAGCAGTTGCGGTTAGCCTGCCAAGCACACTGGTTTTTGACACGGTTTTGACCTGGGAGGCGTTCAATACCTGGCTGGCCAGACTGCAAGCCGCGGAACTGGCGGCACTCGACACAGAAACGACGTCATTGGACGAGATGCGCGCCGAGATTGTGGGCATCAGCTTTTCTGTCAAACCAGGCGAGGCGGCCTACATTCCGCTAACGCATGACTACCCTGATGCGCCCGCGCAATTGCCCCGTGCCGAGGTACTTGCCAAACTCAAGCCGTGGCTGGAAGACGCCACCAAACTCAAGCTTGGTCAGCATGTCAAGTACGACCGCCATGTGTTTGCCAACCACGGCATTGACGTGCAGGGCTACGCACACGACACCCTGTTGCAAAGCTATGTGCTGGAAGTCCACAAGCCGCACGGCTTGAGTAGTTTGGCCCAGCGGCACCTCGGGCGCGGCGGTATTACTTTCGAAGACCTGTGCGGCAAGGGCGCGCATCAAATCAAGCTTAATCAGGTCGATATCGCCAAAGCGGCGGCGTATTCATGCGAAGACGCGGACCAGACCCTGGCCGTACACCATGTGTTGTGGCCGCAGTTGCAGGCGAACGACAAGTTGCGTTTTGTCTATGAGCTGGAGATTCAAAGCAGCGAATCGCTTTATCGAATAGAACGCAATGGTGTGCTGATTGACGCGCCCATGCTGGCCAAGCAAAGCGGCGAGCTGGGCCAGCGGCTGGTGCAGTTAGAAACCGAAGCCTATGAAATTGCAGGTCAGCCCTTTAATCTTGGCAGCCCCAAACAGTTGGGCGAAATTTTCTTTGACAAGCTGGGCATGCCCGTCGTCAAAAAAACGCCCAGCGGCGCGCGCAGTACGGATGAAGAAGTATTAGAAAAGTTGGCTGAAGACTACCCCCTACCCGCCAAGCTGCTGGAGCACCGCAGCCTGTCAAAGCTCAAGGGCACCTACACCGACAAGCTGGCGCAACTGGCGCTGCCGCGTACGGGCAGGGTGCACACCCACTACGCGCAAGCTGTGGCAGTAACCGGCCGCTTGAGCAGCAATGACCCGAACCTGCAGAATATTCCGGTTAAAACTGCTGAGGGCCGCCGCGTAAGGGAGGCTTTTGTCGCGCCCGCAGGTCACGTGATTGCCAGCGCCGACTATTCACAAATTGAGCTGCGAATCATGGCGCACATCAGTGAGGATGCCGCGTTGCTGAGCGCCTTTACGCAAGGCATTGACGTCCACCGCGCTACCGCTGCTGAAGTGTTTGGCGTGCCTGTAACCGAGGTCAGCAGTGAGCAGCGACGTTACGCCAAGGTCATCAACTTTGGATTGATTTACGGCATGAGCAGTTTTGGCCTGGCACGCAATCTGGGCATTGAGACCAAAGCCGCAGCGGCGTACATCGACAAGTATTTTCAGCGCTACCCCGGCGTTAAAAACTACATGGACGAAACCCGCCTGTCAGCCAAAAGCAAAGGCTACGTCGAAACCGTTTTTGGCCGCCGTCTGTATTTACCCGAGATCAACTCCCCCAACGGCCCACGCCAAAAAGGCGCAGAGCGCGCAGCCATCAACGCCCCGATGCAAGGCACCGCAGCCGACCTCATCAAACTCAGCATGAACCAGGTGCTGGCGGTGCTGGACAGCCAAAACCGCAAAACCAAAATGATCATGCAGGTGCATGACGAACTGGTGTTTGAAGTGCCCGAAGACGAGGTGGATTGGGTGCGGGCAGAGATTCCGCGTTTGATGGCGGGTGTGGCTGAACTTAAAGTGCCGCTGCTGGCTGAGATTGGTGTTGGAGAGAATTGGGAAAAAGCGCACTAGAGCCGGCTATGGCTGCTTGAAAATACTCCTGGCAAGTCCATGCCCAGCTTGTGCCAATCGTTCGTCGTTTGTCCACAGCGCTGTGCAGCCATGGTGCTGCGCACAAGCCAGGTGTAATGCATCAGGGGTTTTTAATCCAAAGCGGGCCCGCAACATGGCCGCTTGCAAAAATACTGTCTCGCTCATAGGTAGTTGAACAAACTCATTCAGGCCCGCTTCATAGCGGCGTTGCATGGCAATGTCTCCGGTTTTCAAGGGCTTGACCAGACATTCCATTTTGATGAGTGGCGACACCGCAAACTGTGCCTCAGGTTCATTCTTTAGAGCCGCACGCACAACATTCGCCCAAACTGGATGCTCTTCAATCGCGTAGATCAGAAGGCACGCATCAAGGTATATCAAGCCCATAAATTAACCTTATGCATCAGTCCCAAGAGCCGCGTTCTTCTGCGATGCCTGCGTCAATTTCTTGCGCGGTGCGCTTGGCGTGGCGTGGCAAAGGATTAACTTCAAGCCAACGCAAAAAATCAGGATTCGCCGCCTTGTTCGCAGGCCCCACATTTTCTGTCGCCACTTTTATAAGCTGCGCCACAGGTGCGCCCCGATTGGCAATGACCACCTCATCACCAGCTTGGGCGTACTTGATGAGTTGAGACAGCTGGTTTTTGGCTTGCAGAATATTGACTTGCATGTTTGGACACTCCAGACAAAAAATTTAGCATCAGTTTATCGTACTGGCCAAAAATAGCCAACTTGGCCAAGTCGTTTAAACCGCCAACATCCCCTTCCAGCCCAACCGTAACTTTTTCTGGTCCACTGCGCCAAAAGCGCCCGCCTTTCGTATCACCAGCCGATGATCTAGCGTGAACAGTTTGAGCCGCACCAGGCATTCAGCGGGCAAACCAGCTGCATCAAGGTCTTCAATAAAGTGATCTCCCGGCCAGCTTGATTGGCCAGCGCTGGTAATCATGGCTAGCACGCTGTGTTCGGCTTTTTGATTGAAAGCGGCGCTGCTCACCACCAGTGCCGGTCGGCGTTTGCTGGCGCTACGGTCAGTAAAAGGGAAGGGCACAACCACAACATCAAACGGTGCAAGTATTAACTGGGCCATCACAGACCTTTAAATGCCAGCTCGTCTTCCATGCTGCCCCACTCGGGCAAAGTGGCTGTCAGTGCTTCGGTAAACGCCACATCAAGCGGCGTAGCACGGCGAAGTTTGACCTCATTGCCATTGATTTCAAAGCCCAACACATCACCAGCTTTGAGCTGCAAAATTTTGCGCACGCTGGTAGGGACTGTGGCTTGATATTTGGAGGTTAATTTTGAAGTTTGTAGCATGGTATTACTTTATTACGTTTTCCTCAGTATAGACAACGCTGCGGCCTTTGTCTAACAACTCACAAGATTTAGCCCAAACGAATAAACTCCGACGGTTTGCACGCCACCCATTTCTGAAATGCCTCCCTACCAAAAAGGAAAACCATGCTCACTCACGACCAAAAATCCGACTTCGACTCCTTATTGCCCGGCCAAAGCATGGAGGCAGGTGCCAGCCGCCGCACCGCGCTTAAAGCCGCTTTAGGCGTCGGTTATGCCGCCGCCGCCATGCCGATCATGGCGCAAACGGCGATCAAGACCTCGTCTGACGGCCTGCGAACCGGTGAAACCATGTTTGAAGTCAATGGTTTTAAAGTGCCTGCTTTTTTCGCTGCGCCCGCTGGTAAAACCAATCTGCCCGTGATTTTGGTGATTCAGGAAATTTTTGGTGTGCATGAATACATTGCCGACACCGCCCGCCGTTTTGCACAGGCGGGTTACCTGGCAATTGCGCCTGAATTGTTTGCACGGCAAGGCGACCCGAGCAAATATGGCGAAATGGCCAAGCTGATGGCTGAAGTGGTCTCTCAAGTGCCTGATGACCAGGTGATGGCTGACCTGGACGGTGCAGTGAAATGGGCCGGCGCTAACGGTGGTGATTTGAAAAAGGTCGGCATTACCGGTTTTTGCTGGGGTGGGCGCATTACCTGGCTGTACGCAGCGCAAAGCAAAAACGTCAAGGCAGGCGTGGCCTGGTACGGCCGTCTGGTGGGCACATCGTCACCCATCACGCCCAAACACCCGGTTGACCTGGCAGCGCAAATCAGTGCGCCCGTGCTCGGTTTGTATGGCGGGCAAGACGGCGGCATTCCGCTGACCACTGTTGACCAGATGAAAGCTGCGTTGGCAGATGCTGCTGGCAAGGGTAATGCAGCGGCCAAAGCGTCCGGGTTTGTGATTTACCCCGACGCGCCCCACGCTTTTCACGCCGATTACCGCCCAAGCTACCGCAAAGAAGCGGCTGAGGATGGCTTTAAGCGCGCGTTGGCCTGGTTCAAGACGCACGGCGTTTTTTGATGGGGTGCACAGCGCGGAGTAAACGCACCTGAGTGGCGTAAACTCTAGCCTCACAAGTAAAAGCCGCCCACGGCAACGTGGCGCGGCTTTTTTGCTGCTTTTTACCAATCATTTAGACCTATAGCGCAATAGATACGCGCGCTACCAGCTATGACATTGATAGCAATTATTTTGGGCACCCTGACTGCTGGCATTGGCAGTGTCTGGCTCGCTGCGGCTTTAAGCTTTGGCTTGCTGGCCAAATACACCCAGCACATGCTTAGCCTGGCAGCAGGCGCTTTGCTGGCCACGGCGTTCATGCACCTGTTGCCAGAGGCTTTTGAAAGCC
>JAYURC010000067.1:0-3660 GCA_043756405.1 Polaromonas sp. | reverse complement strand
AAGTTTTAAAAAACTACTTTAAGACAAAGCAACCGCATCCAACATTGCCCGGACTTGCGCACTGGCATTGCGCCCTGCGCTGCTGATGGGGTGCAGCCTGTGCGCGACGGTTTGCACCATCACAGCGCGTAGGTCATCAGGCGCGACATAATCGCGTCCGCTCAACAACGCTTGCGCTTTGGCAGCGCGCAGCAGCGCAATGCCCGCCCGCGGGCTTAAACCTTGTACAAACCAACTGCCGGAGCGGGTGGCGGCTATCAGGTCTTGCAAATAATTTAAGAGCGGTTCAGACGCGTAAATTTGCAGTACTTGCTGCTGCAGCTGTGCCAACTCGGTAGCCGTCAAAAGCGCGGGTAATGCATCAACGACCGTTCGGGTGTCACCGTTCGCGCTACTCGATAGGAGACTTCTCTCAGCCAATCGGTCAGGGTAACCCAACGTGATGCGCATCAAAAAGCGGTCTAGCTGCGATTCGGGCAGCGCGTACGTGCCCAGTTGGTCATGCGGGTTTTGCGTGGCGATGACGAAAAAGGGCGAGGGCAGGGCTCGGGTTTCGCCTTCGATGGTGACTTGTTTTTCTTCCATCGCCTCCAACAACGCGCTTTGTGTTTTCGGGCTGGCGCGGTTGATTTCATCGGCCAACAGCACTTGCGCAAACAGGGGGCCGGGGTGAAACACAAACGACTGGCTGGCGCGCTCGTAGATCGACACACCGCTCAAATCGCTGGGCATCAGGTCGCTGGTGAACTGCACGCGCGAAAACTGCAGCCCAAACGTACGCGCCAAGGCATGCGCCAAAGTGGTTTTGCCGACCCCGGGCACGTCTTCAATCAGCAAATGCCCACCCGCCAGCAGGCAGGCCACGCAGTCTTGCACTTGTTCAGCTTTGCCAACGATGACGCTGTTGAGTTGCAGCAGCAAAGCCATAAGTTTGCTTTGAATATTGACTTGGGTCATGGTTTGGGCATTTATCGCTTTAAAGGATGTAGACTGAGATTTCTCTTAAGATATTTTTGCACTATTATGGAGACCAACAAGGCGTATCTTTGCGCAAAACCCTAAACATAGCATTTAATCCATCATGACGAGTCGCACTGGTTATTTCACCCACCCCGATTGCCGCAAACACGAAATGGGTCGCGGTCACCCCGAGTGCCCCGAGCGCCTGGATGCCATCAACGACCATTTGCTCTACGTTGGTCTGCTGGATCATCTGGTGCAACCCGAGGTGCCTTTGGCAGCTCTCAGCGTCGTTGAACTTGCCCACAGCAAACGCCACGTCGCCGCACTGCGCGGCATGAGTGATGCTTTACTGGAAGATATCGAGGCTGGTGGCCCCAAATACGCGCAAATCGACCCTGACACCGCCATGAACCCCTTCACCCTGCTGGCCGCCTTGCGCGCCACCGGTGCAGCCGTGGCTGCGACAGACGCCGTCATGGCCGGCGAGCTGGCCAACGCCTTTTGCGCCATCCGCCCGCCTGGCCACCATGCCGAGCACGACCGATCGATGGGCTTTTGCCTGATCAACAGCGTGGCCACCGCCGCCAAATACGCGCTGGAACGCCACGGGCTGGAGCGCGTCGCCATCGTCGACTTTGATGTGCACCACGGCAATGGCACGGAAGACATCGTCAGCGGCGACGAGCGTATTTTGATGGTCAGCATCTTTCAGCACCCGTTTTACCCACATTCAGGTGCGAACAGCATGGGCAGTAACATCGTTAACCTGCCCGTACCTGCGTACACCAAAGGCGCAGTGGTGCGGGAAATGATTGAGCACAGTTGGATTCCGCGCTTGGAAGCTTTCAAGCCGCAAATGATCTTTATCAGCGCCGGTTTTGATGCCCATAAAGATGACGATTTAGGCCAACTCGGCTTGGTCGAGCAAGACTACGCATGGATGACGGCCCGCATTAAAGATATCGCCAAACGCCATGCGAATGGGCGCATTGTTTCTTGCTTAGAAGGTGGTTACAACTTAAATGCCTTGGCGCGCAGTGTGGAAGCGCATGTGCGGGTATTGGCGGATCTGTAAAAATTGAACGCATGACATCGTTTGCAACTCTAGTATCACCTTCCCCGGTTAACCCAAACACCGCCATGCCAACACAAGACATGGGGCAATGGTTTGCCCAGTTCGTCACACCAAAATCATTGGTTGAGCTGGCCGTGTTGGCGCTGTGTGCGGCTGTGGCTTGGGGTTTTCTGTGGCTGGTACGGCGTAGTTTGAAGCAAATGGACAGCAAATCCATCCTGTTTGGCGGGCAATTGGTGGATGGCGTGTTGTTTCCCCTGTTGTTGCTGTGTTTGGCCTACATCGCACGCGCTGTTTTACTGAGCACCATGGTGGTGCATGTGCTGCACATTGCCGTTCCGGTGCTGCTGTCTTTGCTCATCATCCGCGTGGGCGTCAAGGTCTTGCAAGCCGCTTTTAAAGAGTCACCGGTTGTACGGTTTTTAGAGCGCACCATCTCTTGGGTGGTCTGGCTGGCGCTGGTGTTGTGGATCAGCGGTTTGCTGCCGCTGGTGCTGCAAGAAATGGAGCAGCTTACTTGGAATGTAGGTGACAGCGCCATCTCCCTGCGCGCCATGCTGGAAGGGGCGCTCACTGCCGGGGCGGTGCTGCTGCTGGCTTTATGGGTTGCGTCGGCGGTAGAGTCCAAACTCCTGCGCCATGCCAGCGGTGGCGAACTCTCGCTGCGCAAAGCCGCCAGTAATGCGGTGCGGGCTGTCTTGATTTTTGTGGGTTTGCTGCTCTCGCTCAGCATGGTCGGTCTTGATCTAACCGCGCTGTCAGTTCTGGGTGGTGCCGTGGGTGTGGGTATTGGCCTAGGCTTGCAAAAACTGGCGTCCAACTACGTCAGCGGCTTTGTCATCTTGACCGAGCGTAGTATGCGGATTGGTGATTTTGTCCGTCTGGATAATTTTGAAGGCCGCATCACCGACATCAAAACCCGCTACACCGTCATCCGCTCAGCGGGTGGCCGCGAATCCATCGTCCCTAACGAGATGCTGGTCACCAACCGGGTTGAAAACCTGACGTTCAGCGACACCCTGATTTCCCAGCAAACCACGGTGTCCATCGGTTACGACAGTGATGTCGCCTTGGTCAGCCACTTGTTGGTAGAAGCGGCGATGGCGCAAACCCGCGTCTTGGCCGAGCCTGCCCCCGTTGCCGCCTTGACGGCTTTTGGCGCAAATGGTCTGGAATTCATCCTGAGCTACTGGATCTCTGAACCCGAAAACGGCCAACTCAGCATCCGCTCAGACGTCAACATTGCCATCTTGATGGCGCTGCGTAAGCACAATATCGACATTCCGTACCCGCAGCAGGTAGTGCACGACGCGAAACAAAGTCTGATATAGCTCTCGCTCCGTTCGGGCTGAGCCTGTCGAAGCCTTTTGCATGACACCGAAGACATTTCGACAAGCGCAATGCGAACGGAGTCCCCAATAAAAAAACCACCAAATCTTTCGATTGGTGGTTTAGTTGCTTAACTTTTAACAGTTTGGCTTGCTAGCTGACAGCGCACCCAACAAAACGGCGAACTACAAATTTGCAGTTCGGGCGATTTGCTTAAATTGAATTAAGCTGCTTTCGCGGCAGTTGGAGCTGCAGCTAAAGCCAAGTTTTTAACCTTGGTAGACAAACGGCTC
>JAYURC010000066.1:0-23417 GCA_043756405.1 Polaromonas sp. | reverse complement strand
ACAAAGGCAGTTGCAAAAATGGAATTGCCTTGACGCGGCCGTCCTTGTAGCGCAGCTCTACGTGGTAGTCGGCCCTAAATTCAAGATAAGTAACGTCGTCGGGGTTTTCGCCCTGGTCTTCACCCAGCAGCGCCAAAAATTCATGAAAGCGCTCGGTGGTGGTGTTGTCAGAGCACGGCGTACCAATCACGTACAACTGCTCCAGGCCCAGCGTATGTTTAACTTCGTCTTCAATCGCCCGCAGCGCGTACACCTGGCACGGTATGCCAATGACGGCCAGGCGTTTGTAGCCCATCGCCAAAGCAGGCTCCAGCAACGCCAGCAGCGGCGCATAGCCCATGCGCATGCCCCGGCACTGCGCCATGCCTTCAGCGCGGGTCACGATGACCGGCTTGGGCCGCCACTTGTCGTTGGCATCAGGCGCCATGGTGAGGACAGCGTCTACAGCGCCTGTTTCAAGCAGCCGTTCAGCCAGCCGGGTGGTGATGCCTGTCCATTGCGCGCCTTCGCTTGGGGCGGCCAGCCTTGCACGCAGCATGCGCTTGTGCGGGCCAAAAAACAGTTCATCGGGTTTTGCCAAGTCACGAACCCGGCCATGCACCGCTTCTTCAAGCCGCATGTAATCAGGTTTGATGAACTGGCAAGCCTGCCCGCAGCGCTTCGGGTCGCTGCTGCGGGACAGCCCGCAGTCGGTACACAAGCCGCGCGCCGGTCCGCCTGTGATGGTGGGGGTGATGAGGGCGGGGGAAATGAGTCTGAGGGTTCGGTTGATGGGCATGCCGGGACTTTACCTGCTACTTGGCTCAGCACAATGCAACGTGAGTCACGCCCAACTTTATGAACTACAATTACGTAACTACAAAAACGGAGCTACGGAGTGTTTTCATGGGATGACAATAAAGGTATCGGTAATTTGGCAAAGCACGGTGTGAGTTTTGAAGCTGCCAAGCTGGTATTTGACGACCCTTTACATGTCAGCAGGCAGGATCGTGTCGAAAACGGTCAGCAGCGGTGGCAAACAATTGGGCTGGTGGCGGACTGTGTGTTGCTGCTGGTTGCTCACACATGGTTTGACGAGGACGATGGTGCTCAACATATACGCATCATTTCAGCTCGCCGAGCTACAAAAATTGAAAGGAAAATTTATGAGCAAGGTACCTGATTTAGTTCGCAAAGAACTGGCAGCGTTGGCTGCAAAGCCTGAAGACGCAATTGACTTTTCTGACCTGCCTGCCACATCAGGCAAAGACTGGATAGGTGCGGAACATGGCAAGTTTTACCGGCCCATCAAACAACAGTTAACTGTGCGGGTGGATGCGGACGTACTGGCATGGCTTAAAAGCCAGGGCGGTGGCTACCAAAGCCGTTTGAATGATATTTTGCGCACCGCCATGCTGGGCGCATCACGCTAACGATAGGTCTAGCCTATTCAAGTCGCTGCCTCAAGCCCGTTGGCAAAGTGGGTGCGCATCGTGTGTGCTGCCAGCTCGGCATTGCGCGCTGTCATCGCTGCCATGATGGCGCGGTGTTCGTTCAATGATTCCTCAATCCGCCCAGCTTTGAGCAGGGAGTTGTGGCGGTTGAGCTTCATCACCTTGCGCAGGTCGGCCACCATCTGGTCGCGCCAGCGGTTATTGGCAATCTCCAGCAGGCGCATGTGAAAAGCTTCATTGATCTCAAAAAAACGCTCGCGGGTTTTGGTGGCCTTTTCCAGGCTGTCGTGTAAGGCTTGCAGGTCTTTGAGTTGCGCATCTGTTGCGGTGGCGGCCACCACGCTGGCGGCGTCGGCTTCTAGCAAGCTCAGCAAGTGGTACACATCGGTCAGGTCTTTCTCATTGACCTCCGTCACATACGCGCCGCGCCGCAGTTTCATTGTTACCAGGCCTTCCGTAGCCAGCACTTTGAGTGCCTCTCGCATTGGTGTGCGGCTGGTGCCGTATTCGGCAGACAATTTCATTTCATCTATCCACGCGCCAGGCTCCAGGTCGTTGGGCTTGGCTGCAAAAATGCGCTGACGCAGTAACTCGGCGAGCTCTTCATACAAAGGACGCGGCTTGAGTCTGGCATGGGGAACTGCAGCATTCATGATGCGCCGAAGTTTACACGAAACTGAATTTTGAATTTATAATTACAAACATGTTTCTGGGTAGAATCTGCGAATGACTGATAAACCAGACTCACCACCAGCAGCAACCGCAGCGCCACCAGACTTTAAGCCGGCAACTTTGGCTGACTGGCAAAAGGCTGCAGCCAAGTCAGCTCCTAATGGCGATGTTGGTGCGCTCAATTGGCACACACCAGACGGCATCACCGTCAAACCGCTTTACACAGCCGATGACGTCAAGGACTTGCCGTACACCAACACGCTGCCAGGCTTTGAGCCTTTCATTCGCGGCCCGCAGGCCACGATGTACGCGGTACGGCCGTGGACGATCCGGCAATACGCCGGGTTTTCAACGGCTGAAGAATCGAATACGTTCTACCGCAAGGCATTGGCTGCTGGCGGGCAGGGCGTGTCAGTCGCGTTTGACCTGGCCACGCACCGCGGCTATGACAGCGACCACCCGCGCGTAACGGGCGACGTAGGCAAGGCCGGTGTGGCGATTGATTCGGTCGAGGACATGAAGATTTTGTTCAACCAGATTCCGCTGGACAAAGTCAGTGTCAGCATGACGATGAACGGCGCGGTGCTACCGGTGCTGGCGGGCTACGTGGTGGCGGCTGAAGAGCAGGGCGTTGCGCAGGCAGACTTGAGCGGCACGATTCAAAACGACATCCTCAAAGAGTTCATGGTGCGCAACACCTACATCTACCCGCCTGCGCCCAGCATTCGCATCATTGGCGACATCATTGAATACACGGCCAAGCACATGCCCAAGTTCAATTCGATTTCGATATCGGGTTACCACATGCAGGAAGCCGGGGCCAATCAGGCGCTTGAACTGGCCTTTACGCTGGCGGACGGCAAGGAGTATGTGAAGACGGCGATCGACAAGGGCTTGGATGTCGATGGCTTTGCGGGTCGCTTGAGTTTTTTCTGGGCCATCGGCATGAACTTCTATTTGGAGATTGCCAAAATGCGCGCGGCCCGCCTGCTGTGGTGCCGCATCATGAAAGGCTTTGATGCCAAGTCACCCAAGTCCCTGATGCTGCGCACCCACTGCCAGACCAGCGGCTGGAGCCTAACCGAGCAAGACCCGTACAACAACATTGTGCGCACCACGATTGAAGGCATGGCAGCGGTGTTTGGCGGCACGCAGTCGCTGCACACCAACAGCTTTGATGAAGCGATTGCACTGCCGACTGAGTTCAGCTCGCGCATCGCCCGCAACACACAACTCATCATTCAGGAAGAAACACATATCGGCGCAGTCGTTGACCCGTGGGCGGGCAGCTACATGATGGAAAAACTGACGCAAGACATGGCCGATGCTGCCTGGGCCATCATTGAAGAAGTCGAAGCCATGGGCGGCATGACCAAGGCGGTTGACAGCGGCTGGGCCAAACTGAAAATTGAAGCCGCCGCTGCGCAAAAGCAGGCCCGTATTGATAGTGGTAAAGACGTGATTGTGGGCGTCAACAAGTACAAGCTGAAGACTGAGGATGCGATTGAAACACGCGACATCGACAACGTGGCTGTGCGCAACTCACAAATCGCCCGGCTGTCAGAAATAAAGTCGAAACGCGATTCAGCACAAGTAGGACGAGCGCTAGCAGCTATTAAAAGTGCAGCAGAAGACAACACGGGCAATCTGCTGGACTTGTCCATCCAAGCCGTGCGCGCACGCGCCACGGTCGGTGAAATCAGCGACGCGCTGGAGGCTGTGTATGGCCGCCACCGCGCCGATACACAAAAGGTGACCGGCGTGTACGCTGCCGCCTATGACTCCGCTGAGGGCTGGGAACAGCTGAAAAAAGAAATCACGCAATTCGCAGAAGACCAAGGCCGCCGCCCACGCGTGATGATCTCCAAACTCGGCCAGGACGGCCACGACCGGGGTGCCAAAGTTGTGGCTACCGCGTTTGCTGATTTGGGTTTTGACGTGGACATGGGCCCGCTGTTTCAAACGCCCGAAGAATGTGCCCGCCAGGCGATTGAAAACGACGTGCATGCAGTGGGTGTGTCAACCCTCGCAGCAGGCCACAAAACACTGGTGCCTGGCATCATTGCCGAGCTCAAAAAGCAGGGCGCAGACGACATCATCGTTTTCGTCGGCGGCGTGATTCCCCGGCCTGATTACGAGATGCTGTACGAAGCCGGTGTGAAAGGCATTTACGGGCCAGGCACGCCGATTGTGGCCAGTGCCAAGGATGTGCTGGAGCAGATTCGCAAGGCGATTTCTGGTTAATTTGTAATTTGTGTGCTGTAATACATATTAGTTTTTAACTAGGAGCTTTCAACATGACAGCCGCCATATCCGTTCGCATTCCTCCTGAAATTGAACAGCGCCTCGAGCATGAAGTAGCTCGCCTCAGCACCACTAAGTCCAGATATGTGCAAGATTTGCTCAGGCAAGCGCTTGCACCGAAAGACCCGGTGGCATTGCTCATGCAGATACGCGCTGAATATGGAATAGCGCCGCAAGTCGGCATGCCAAAAACTGACAAGTCCAGGCACAGCAAAGAATTGGCCAGGCAGGCAGTTGCTCGCAAATACAACCGACCGCTCCTTAGCGACGATCAATCTTTATGAGTCAGGTTCTGCTTGATGCCAGCGTGATGGTGGCGTTGTTTGACAATGATGACGTGTGCCACGACAGCAATTTGGTCAAGCTCGAGAGTTGCTATAGCCAAGGCTTGAGCTTGCTGACCACATGGCCCTGCGTGACCGAGGCAAGCTACATGTTGTCGCCGCACAATCACTTCGGTTTGCTTTCTTGGTTGGCGCAGGGTGCATGTGACGTAACGGCATTTGAAGTGTCTGACTTATCTCAAATGATGACGTGGATGCAAACGTACAGCGAGCCTAAAAAGACACTGATGGACTTCGCTGATGCCTCCCTGATGTGGCTTGCCATGCAGCGGCAGGTGCGCAAAATCTTGACGGAAGACACACGGGATTTCTTTCGCTATCGCTTGCCTGATGGGCGGGCGTTTGAGATTTTGTGAGGTGATTGAAGTTATCTGCCACCCAATTCCGTTCGGGCTGAGCCTGTCGAAGCCTTTTGTTGATGACAAGAGCTGAATTTCTATGCGTAAAAAAATTGTCTTGGGGTTTCTACTAATTGCTGGATTGGTTGCATTGCTTTTTTGGGCTTACGCAATTTATGTTTTTCCCGACAAAAGACCCGAATGGCTATGGGCTTCTGCTTCTGTGGTTTCTGCCATCGGCGTAATTTTCGTTTGGTGGCAGCTGCAAGAAACAAAGAGGATTGCTCTGAATCAATTCGAAGACACACTTGAGAAAGAATATAGAGACATCGCGGCCCGCGTTCCAACAGGGGCACTCATTGGTGGTGGACTTTCGCATCAGCAATACAAGGATGCATTTGATGAGCTATTTCGATACTTCGATTTAAGTAACAAACAAGTGATGTTGAGAAAGCAAGGGCGTATCGGAGACTCAACTTGGAAAAACTGGCAGTCAGGGATTAAATTCAATTTGTCTCTACCTGCCTTTAGGAAGGCTTGGATTGATGTCAAAGAAAAAACTGACTCGCAGAAGTCCGAGTTTTTTAGTGAACTGAGAAAGCTGGTAGAAGCGAATTTCCAGTGCGATCCGAAAAGGCGGAAATAGGTCTTTTACATGCGACCATTTTTCGTTTACCTGCTCAACTGTGCTGATCGCTCTTACTACTGCGGTCACACTGACGATATTGAAACCCGCATGCAGCAACACGACTTGAGCGAGAGCGGGTACGTATCGACACGCAAGCCTTTCAATTTGGTCTGGCAAGGGGAGTTTGAAACGCGCGAAGGTGCCATTGCCTTTGAACAGCAAATAAAAGGCTGGTCACGTGCGAAGAAGGAGGCTTTGATTGCCGAGGATTGGGATCGCATTCAGGAGCTTGCTAAATCGAAGAAATCCGTTCGCCCTGAGCTTGTCGAAGGGTCTGCGAGCGATAAGAGGCTTCGACAAGCTCAGCCTGATCCATCGACAAGCTCAGGACGAACGGTGTCACTCGCGCAATTGATTGATGCAGGTAACGCAGCCACCCAACGCCGCGCCATAGCCAAAGCCATCACCCTGCTCGAATCAACACGCGCCGACCATCGCGCGCAAGCCGACGAACTGCTCACCGCTTTGCTCCCCCACACAGGCAAATCCTTCCGCCTCGGCATCAGCGGCGTGCCCGGCGTGGGCAAATCCACTTTCATTGAAGTACTGGGTCTGTATCTCATCAAGCAAGGCCACCGTGTGGCCGTACTGACGATTGATCCATCGTCTACCGTTTCAGGCGGCTCGATATTGGGCGACAAAACGCGGATGGATTTGTTGTCGGTCAACGAGAACGCCTACATTCGCCCTAGTCCGTCCAGCGGCACGCTGGGCGGCGTCGCTGAAAAAACCCGTGAGGCCATGCTGGTCTGCGAGGCTGCGGGCTACGACGTGGTGATGGTTGAAACTGTGGGGGTGGGCCAGAGCGAGACAGCTGTGGCCAACATGACCGACATGTTCGTGCTGATGCAGTTGCCAAACGCGGGCGACGATTTGCAAGCGATCAAAAAAGGTGTGATGGAGCTGGCCGATCTGGTAGTTATCAACAAGGCCGATATTGACGCGATTGCCGCTCAACGGGCGCAGTTGCAGATCACATCGGCGATGCAATTGCTGGGCATGTTCAACGGCTACGTCGAAAGTAACTGGCACCCCAAAGCGATTCAGCTCAGCGCTTTGAAGGGTGAGGGCGTTGAAGCTTTCTGGGCTGAAGTACTGGACTTCAAAGCGCGGCAAACTGCCAATGGCAAATTTGAGGCGCGGCGCAAGCAGCAGTCACTAGCGTGGATGTGGGAGCGTATTGACGCGGGTCTCAAACAAGCCTTCAAGCAAAACCCGGCGGTGAGCTGCTTGCTGCCCGACTTGCTTGCCCAAGTCGCCAGCGGGCAAGTTCCAGCCTCTACAGCAGCACGAATTCTGCTTGTAGCCCAATCGAATCGGGCGCAAGCAGCTACTGAATAAATAGCAAAAATCAACGAAAAAACCATATGCAAGACATCCTAGAAAAACTCGAACAAAAACGCGCCGCCGCCCGACTTGGCGGTGGTCAAAAACGTATCGACGCCCAGCACGGCAAAGGCAAGCTCACCGCGCGTGAGCGGCTTGAGTTGCTGCTGGACGAAGGCACGTTTGAAGAGTGGGACATGTTTGTCGAGCACCGCTGCACAGACTTTGGCATGGTCGACAACCGCCCGCCGGGCGATGGTGTGGTCACTGGTTACGGCATGATCAATGGCCGGTTGGTGTTTGTGTTTAGCCAGGACTTCACGGTGTTTGGCGGCGCACTCAGTGAAGCGCATGCCGAGAAAATCTGCAAGGTGATGGACCAGGCCATGAAGGTCGGTGCGCCGGTGATTGGCCTGAACGATTCGGGCGGCGCGCGTATTCAGGAAGGCGTGGCATCGCTCGGTGGCTACGCTGATATTTTTCAAAAGAACATGCTGGCCAGCGGCGTGATACCCCAGATCAGCATGGTGATGGGGCCCTGTGCAGGCGGCGCGGTGTACAGCCCGGCGATCACTGACTTTATTTTTATGGTCAAAGACTCAAGCTACATGTTTGTGACCGGACCGGAAGTCGTTAAAACCGTGACGCATGAAAGCGTGACGGCTGAAGAGCTGGGCGGAGCCATTACCCACACGACCAAAAGCGGCGTGGCCGACCTAGCCTTTGAAAACGATGTAGAAGCGCTGCTGATGCTGCGCCGCCTGTTCAACTACTTGCCACTAAATAATCGCGAAAAAGCACCGATCAGGCCGAGCGCCGACCCAGCTACCCGCATGGACATGAGCCTGGACACGTTGGTGCCCGAGAACCCGAACAAGCCGTACGACATGAAGGAGTTGATTGGTAAAACGGTTGACGATGGCGACTTTTTCGAGATTCAACCTGAGTACGCGAAAAATATCATCATCGGATTTGCGCGAATGGAAGGGCAAACCATTGGCATTGTTGCCAACCAGCCGCTGGTGCTGGCGGGTTGTCTTGACATTAAATCGTCGATCAAGGCGGCGCGGTTTGTGCGATTTTGTGATTGCTTCAACATTCCGGTGGTCACGTTCGTGGATGTGCCCGGTTTCATGCCCGGCACGTCGCAAGAGTACGGCGGCATCATCAAACACGGCGCGAAGTTGCTGTACGCGTACGCCGAATGCACCGTGCCAAAAATCACAGTCATAACCCGCAAGGCCTATGGCGGTGCGTATGACGTGATGGCATCCAAGCATTTGCGCGGCGACGTCAACTTTGCCTGGCCGAATGCCGAGATTGCGGTGATGGGAGCCAAGGGTGCAGTTGAAATTATTTTCAGGCAAGACAAGGGTGACCCGGTAAAACTGGCCGCGCGTGAGGCGGAATACAAAGCTCAGTTTGCGAACCCGTTTATTGCGGGTGCGCGGGGTTTTATTGATGACGTGATCTTGCCGCATGAAACGCGCAAACGCATATGTCGGTCACTGGTTATGCTGCGGGACAAGAAGCTGGAGAACCCTTGGCGCAAGCATGGGAATATTCCGCTGTGACAACAACTATGAAAGTCTTCAAGTTGGCTCAGGTTGTTTGCTTCATACTATGTTGAGTGCCCTCTTTGATACCTGGCTTGCCGCACGTGCATTTGCTAGCGCGCAGCGGCTTGGCGTAGCTCCGGTAACTTTTCAAAAAATACTGACCCCGCTAGGAAAATTGCGCGTCACGGATACCGCAGGTTCTGGTCCGGTGGTTGTGTTTGTGCCAGATGGGCCCAACGTGGTTGAGCACTACGACGGTCTAATTCGTCAGCTGTCCTCATCATGCCGGGTGGTGTGCTTTGATATGCCAGGTTTTGGATTTTCACTTCCAGCGGCAACCTACACCTACTCCCTGGATCAAGGTGCGCAGACCGTGCTGGATGTGCTCAATCACCTGAACGTTCCCCGGGCAACGCTGGCTTTTAGTTGCGCCAATGGGTTTTATGCCTTGCGTGCGGCGCATTTGGCACCTGACAGAATCTCCGGCCTTGTTTTGTCGCAAACCCCGTCACTCAAGGCTATGCATGCCTGGACAGCGCGTGTAGTCCCGGCACCACTCAAAATCCCAGTGCTGGGGCAACTCCTCGGTTGGCTGATGCGCAAGCGAGCGGCTGCAAGCTGGTACCGTCTGGCGCTGCCACGGGGTACTGACCCATCAAAATTTCGAGACATCGGCTTGAATGCATTGCGCTGCGGCGCCTGCTTTAGCCTGGCAGGCGTCGTACAGGGTCTGCTTAGAGAACAGCACACAGCTTTGGATGTCGTCGACGTGCCATGTACAGTCATTTGGGGTGCAAAAGACCGGTCGCATCGTGCAACGGATCCCCACTCCGTGCTCGAGACAGTGCCGCATGCAGAGGTTGTGGTTTTTGACGATTGTGGACATTTCCCTGATTTAGAAAATTCAGCGCGTTACGCGGAGGTTTTGCAGAAAAGAGTTTTGCGGCATTCCGCAACCTCGTCGATGGAGATGCTGAGGGACAAAAAGCTGGAGAACCCTTGGCGCAAGCATGGGAATATTCCGTTGTGATTCCTCTGTTGGAGATTGGTTATCGGTATTGGAAGCAAGCGGTTTGCCCGAGTGCTCTGCTACGTATCCCCCGCGCTTCGCGCTCCTCCTTGACCTCCGCAGAACACTCAGGCAAACCACTCTTAGGGCTCTATCTGTGCCTTCGTAAAAACCTTCACTCCAGCAACGGGCATGGCGTGTCTGCTGCAGCGAAGTCAAGGAGTAGGGCCAAAGGCCCGGGGGACATGAGCGGAAGTAGATGCGCCGTGGCCGTTGCGAGTTTACATAGACAGTCTGGTCGTGATCTTTCAGACAACGTGTATGGAAAAGTATGAAAATATGACGGTTCATAGGATTTCGTAAATGTTCATATCTGACGTTTAAACCCCTAAATTGTGCCTTTATCGCTCGTATGAGAACATTTAATCTAAAGTCACCCAGCGCCGTGTGTGTTGAGTTAGGCCGTCGTGTAAAACGTATTCGTTTGATGCGCAACCTGAGTCAGCAAGAGTTGGCAAACATGACATTGGCCTCCCTTTCGTCAATACGAAGGCTAGAGTCTCAGGGACAGGGTTCATTGCTTTCATTTGTACGTGTTGCGAATGCATTGCAAGTTGTTGATCAGCTTGATTACCTGTTAGATGGACCCATACAAACTATTGCACAAGCAGAGCGCGTAGAGGCGCTAGCACTTCGTAAACGCGCTCGTACCGTAAAAAAATTTCCAGTTAGTAGCAGCAGGTAATTACAACTCATGAAGACACTGAATGCTTTTGACGTTTGCTTGCGTCGCTCGCGGTGGAGCGGGCTGGCTGCGCGTTTTGCTACGTGTCCCCCACGCTTCGCGCTCCTCCTTGACCTCCGCAAAACGCACAGCCAGCCCACTCTGCTAACGACTGTTTCCGATGTCAAGACCCAAATGCAAAACCTCCTTTCCAGCAACGGGCATGGCGTGTCTGCTGTAGCGAAGTCAAGGAGGAGGGCCAAAGGCCCGGGGGACATGAGCGAAAGTAGATGCGCCGTGGCCGTTGCGGGTTAAGACGCACAAAGCCTCGCAAGAAACCAAACAAAGATTCATCGAAAGTAAGAAATGTTCACAAAAATCCTGATCGCTAACCGGGGCGAAATCGCCTGCCGAGTCATCCTTACCGCCCGCAAGATGGGTATCAAAACCGTTGCGGTTTACTCAGACGCTGACAAAGACGCACGCCATGTTGAGCTGGCTGACGAGGCCGTCAACATTGGCCCTGCACCCAGCCGCGACAGCTATTTGCAGCTTGAGAAAATCATTGCCGCTTGCAAACAGACCGGCGCACAGGCGGTGCATCCGGGTTACGGCTTCTTGAGTGAAAACGCCGGTTTTGCCAAGCGGGTTGAAGAAGAAGGCATTGTCTTTATCGGCCCCAAGCACTATTCCATCGCTGCGATGGGCGACAAGATTGAATCGAAAAAGCTGGCAGGTGCGGCCGGTGTTAACTGCATACCGGGCGTGAATGACGCGATTGAAACGGCTGAGAAGGCTGTGGAGATTGCCAAAGGTATCGGCTACCCGGTGATGATCAAAGCCAGCGCGGGCGGCGGTGGCAAGGGCTTGCGAGTAGCTTTTAATGACAGGGAGGCGTTTGAAGGTTTTACGTCGTGTCGCAATGAAGCCAAAAACAGCTTTGGTGATGACCGCGTGTTCATTGAAAAGTTTGTGGAAGAGCCGCGGCACATTGAAATCCAGCTGATGGGTGACAGCCACGGTAATGTGATTTACCTCAACGAGCGTGAATGCTCCATCCAGCGCCGCCATCAGAAGGTGATTGAAGAAGCGCCAAGTCCGTTTATTACCGACGCAACCCGCAAAGCCATGGGAGAGCAGGCTGTGCTGCTGGCCAAAGCCGTGAAGTATCAGAGTGCGGGTACGGTTGAGTTTGTGGTGGGCAAAGACCAGAGTTTTTACTTTCTGGAAATGAACACCCGCCTGCAGGTCGAGCACCCGGTGACTGAATGCATTACTGGGCTTGATTTGGTGGAACTGATGATTCGTGTGGCGGCTGGTGAAAAACTGCCGCTTGAGCAAAAGGATGTGCAGTGCAACGGCTGGGCGATGGAGTGCCGCATCAATGCGGAAGACCCATTCCGCAGCTTTTTGCCGTCTACAGGCCGGCTTGTTCGCTTTCAGCCGCCGAAGGAGACAATGTTTGCGGCCGACACCACTCATCTGCACGGCGTGCGCGTTGATACTGGCGTGCAGGATGGCGGCGAGATCCCGATGTTTTACGACTCGATGATTGCCAAGCTCATCGTGCACGGCACGAACCGGCTTGATGCGATAGCCAAAATGCGCGAGGCGCTCAATGGTTTTGTGATTCGCGGCATCTCTACCAACATTCCATTCCAGGCGGCTTTGCTGGCACATCCCAAGTTTGTGGCGGGAGACTTTAATACCGGATTCATAGCTGAAAATTATGGCAAGGGCTTCTATGCCGAAGATGTGCCGCATGACGATCCAGATTTTTTAATGGCGCTCGCAGCGTATGTCAACCGCCGCATGTTGGGCCGTGCCGCCGGTATAAGCGGGCAGTTGCCAGGGCACGGTGTGGCGGTGGGTGAAACGTTTGTGGTCATCCAGCTGGGTGCAAAGGGCAAAAACACACAAAAAAGCGTTTTGGTGGCTGATTTTGAAGCCAAATCAGGCTCCAGCCGAATAGATACAGGTGAAAACAGCTACGAAATTTGTAGCAACTGGCATCTGGGGGGCGCGCGCATTCGCGGCACATCCAATGGCCAACCGTTTACTGCGCAGGTTGAACGCGGCGTTGGCAAGAACCCCTTGGCCATTCGCATTAACCACAACGGCACGCGGCTTGACGCGCTGGTCTTAAGCCCGCGTGCCGCCGCCCTGCACGCGTTGATGCCGTACAAAGCACCCCCCGACATGAGCCGCTACGTGCTGTCGCCCATGCCCGGCCTGCTGGTCGATGTAGCCGTGCAGGTCGGCCAGAAAGTACAGGCCGGTGAGCGAGTGGCAGTGATTGAAGCCATGAAGATGGAAAACGTGCTGTTTGCCGTAGCCGATGGTGTGGTCGGTAAGGTGCTGGCGGCCAAAGGCGAGTCGCTGACGGTGGATCAGCCGATTGTTGAGTTTGCTTAAAAAGCTTCAAAGTTTTACGATATCAATATCGTTTACAGAAAGCAAAAAGCATGTCATCCGTAGCTTTATCTCCAAAATTTCAGATTGTCATCCCCAAAGATGTTCGCAAGCTGTTTAATTTGTTGCCAGGCCAGCAGATGCAGGTTCGGGCGTGTAACGGGAAAATTGAAGTCATTCCCGAGTTACCCATGAGCGCGTTGCGCGGCATTTGCCTTGGTATTGATACCAATGTGCCGAATGACCCAGAGGGTGACAACGGTTTTGATGGCTTTGACCCGCTATGAATGTGGTTGCTTCATGCGGCTGGCTTGAGTTTATGGCCGACGGTAGCAATCGCGCATTTTTTGAAGCTGTTTTGCTCAACGAAAAAGAGTTGCTCATTCCAGGTGTTGTGATTTTTGAGGTCTGTAAGAGATTGGACGTGTTAGGCCAATCAGCCGCAGCAGAGGCTTTTTTGTCGGTGGCAGAGCGTTGCCAAATTGTCCATTTAAGTCCAGCTGATCTTTCACTTGCAGCCAGGGCAGGGACAGCTCATAAACTGGCACTGGCAGATGCCATCATTTGGCAAACAGCGCAAACCCATCAGGCCAAGTTGTACACGCAAGATGTTGATCTCAAAGGATTGCCGGGCGTGGTCTTTAAGGCCAAATCAGCTCCCGCCTCCTCCAGAAAGGTCGTTAAATGAACCCCGAAATTTTTGAAGCCCAGTTAAAAGCTGAGAATTTTGATGACATTACACGGGTTGAAAAGCCCGTTGGCTACGCCATGGGCGAGCATCAGCATCCGTTTGAAGCTTGTGCGCTGATCACACAAGGCGACATCACCTTGATCGTCAGCCGCGTGTCTACCAAGTACGCTGTTGGTGATATCTTTCGTTTGCCCGCACAAACCCCGCATCATGAAGTTGCCGCAGCCCACGGCGTGACATACGTCGCTGGCCGTAAATACCCCGTCAGCCCATGACCCGCCCTTTTAAAGTCCTCGGCATCCAGCAAATTGCCATTGGCGCACCGAGCAAAGCGCGACTCAAAACTTTGTGGGTTGACATGCTGGGCCTTGAAGTCACTGGCAACTTCGTGAGTGAGCGGGAAAACGTAGACGAAGATATTTGTAGCATTGGCAGTGGGCCTTTCAAGGTCGAGGTTGACTTGATGCAACCGCTGGATATTGACAAAAAGCCCGCTGTGCACACCACGCCGCTCAACCACGTCGGCCTGTGGATTGACAACTTGCCCCAGGCCGTTGAGTGGCTCACGGCGCAGGGCGTTCGTTTCGCGCCGGGCGGCATTCGCAAAGGCGCGGCAGGTTACGACATTTGCTTCATGCACCCCAAAGCCAACGATGAGTTTCCCATTGCCGGGGAGGGCGTGCTGATTGAACTGGTGCAAGCCCCGCCTGAAGTGATTGCCGCGCTGAGCATATGACGTCGCCTTTTCTGGCGGGGCTGGCACTTAGCGGCTCGTTGATCATTGTCATCGGCGCGCAAAATGTGCATGTTTTAAGGCAGGGCATTCGCCGTGAACATGTGGCGCTGGTGGTGCTGACTTGTGCGCTGATTGATGCCGGTTTGATGGCGGTGGGTGTTTTCGGCGTGTCTGGCATCGCGCAGTTGCATCCTGCGGTGCTGACTTGGGTGACTTGGTTGGGCGCGGCGTTTTTGGTCGGCTACGGCTTGATGGCCGCCTGGCGGGTTTACAAGCCGGGCGCTTTGCAAGTAGCAGGCGGGCAAGCAGCCCCAATCGCCTGGATGGCGGTGTTTAGCCAAACACTGGCTGTCTCGTTGCTCAATCCGCATGTGTACCTGGACACCGTATTTTTGGTCGGCTTGGTGGGGTCGCAGTACGACTTGCAGGGCCGGTGGCTGTTTTGGGCGGGCGCATCTGGCATGAGCCTGCTGTGGTTTGCTGCGACTGGCTTTGGCGCACGAGCTCTAGCCCCGTTGTTTGCCAAGCCCGGTTCCTGGCGACTGCTAGATGGTTTGCTGGCGCTGACCATGTTTTATCTGGCGCTGGCTTTACTTCAGTCTTTGAGCGCGTGAGCGGGCAAGGGCCGCTTCAATCATCGACTGCTTTTTGTCAGTTGCCGGGCTGTCCTCGCCTGCTTTCAAGTCAGTTTTAGGGCTTTTAACCAATATGTCTGTGCGCAAGAAGCTATGAAAGGCGTATCGCCCCAAAGCCTGCTCAGCCTGCACCTGTGACCAAGCCGCCCAACCGGTCAGCTCACCTGTCACGTTCTCCAGGCTGATGCAGTCCACCGGGCACACGGCAATGCACAGCTCGCAACCCGTGCAATGTGGCTCCATCACGGTGTGCATCATTTTGTTGCTACCCAAAATCGCGTCGGTTGGGCACACGGGCAGGCAAAGCGTGCAGCCAATGCACCAGGCCTCGTCAATCACCGCCACGGCTCTGGGCGACTCCAGGCCGTTGGCCGGGTTTAAACCTAAGGCCGGTTGGCCAGTGATGGCGGCCAGTCTGGCAATGCCCTCAGCGCCGCCCGGGGGGCATTGGTTGATTGCCGCAACCTTTTGGGCAACCGCATCAGCGTAAGCTGCGCAGTCGGGGTAGCCGCAGCGTGTGCATTGGGTTTGCGGCAGCGCCGCGTGGATGCGGGCGGCCAGCAAGGTTTGTTCAGGGTTTGTCACCCCTTGATTGTCCTGCTTTACTTGGCTGGGGCTGCTTTGACCGGAGCACGCTTGACCGCCGCTTTCGCAACCGTTTTCACCAATGGAATGGCTGCTGGTATGACTGCGGGTTTGGCTGGCGCCTTGACCGCTGCTTTCGCAACTGTTTTCGCTGATGGTATGGCTGCTGCCTTGACCGCTGGTTTCACAACTGTTTTCGCCGCCGTTTTTGTCACTGCCGCTGGTGTGGCCGACTTTTGGGCGACAGGTTCGCTGAGCGGTGTGGCGACAGGTTTTACGGACGCTATGTTTTCAGGAGCTTCAATAGCAAGTTTTGATTGGGCTGAAGACCTATTCAATTCGTATTTAGCGGCTTTGTGAGCCTCTTCAATGAACGCTTTGACCGCTGGGTAAACCAGCTCACGCCAACGTCTGCCGCTAAAAATGCCGTAGTGTCCTGCGCCTTTGGCTTCAAAATGTCTCTTGTGCGCTGCTGGCACACCAGTGCACATGTCCAGGGCGGCCTCGGTCTGGCCTGAACCTGAAATATCGTCCAGCTCGCCTTCAACCGTCATTACTCGGGTGGTTTTGATGTCGCCGGGTACGACGCGCTCAAGCGCGCCGTTGACTGACTTCACGTCCCATGTGCCGTTAACCAACTTGAACTGCTGGAACACCACATCAATGGTTTCCAGGTAGTAGTCAGCGTCCATGTCCAGCACGGCGTTGTATTCGTTGTAAAACTTGCGGTGCGCATCGGTACTGGCGTCGTCGCCTTTGATCAGGTTTTTAAAGTAATCAAAGTGACTGGTCGCATGCAGATTCGGGTTCATGGCGACAAAACCGGTGTGCTGCAAAAAGCCCGGATACACACGGCGACCCACACCAGCAAAGTTACTTGGCACGCGGTAAATCACATTGTTTTCAAACCACGAATACGGTTTGTTCATGGCCAGGTTATTCACGGCAGTGGGTGATTTACGGGCGTCAATCGGGCCGCCCATCATGGTCATGGACAGCGGCGTGGTTTGGCCGCGTGTTGCCATCAATGAAATGGCGGCAAACACCGGCACGGTGGGTTGGCACACACTGATGACATGGCAATTGCCGTATTTGCCTTGCAGGTGGGCAATGAACTCCTGCACGTAATTGACGTAATCGTCGAGGTGAAACGCGCCTTCTGACAAAGGCACCAAGCGCGCATTTTTCCAGTCAGTGATGTAGACCTTGTGGTCTTTGAGCATGCTTTTGACGGTGTCGCGCAGCAGCGTGGCGTAATGCCCGGACAGCGGCGCCACGATCAGCACTGCGGGCTGGTCTTTCAGGTGAGTCAGGGTGGCGCTGTCGTCTGTAAATCGTTTAAAACGGCGCAGTTCGCAAAACGGCTTGTCAATCTCAACGCGCTCATGGATGGCGACTTCAACATCACCGTCGACAATGTTTTGAATGCCAAAGACTGGCTTTTCGTAGTCCTTGCCCAGACGGTAAATCAGGTCGTAGCCAGCTGCCACACGCTGAACAAAAGGGTTTTGCGCCATTGGCGAAGTGCTGTTGCTGTACAGCTTTGCCGCGGCTTGCGCAAAGTCAACAAAAGGCTCCATGAGAGTACGTTGATTTTCGTAGACTTGGTAAAGCATGGGGACAACCTTTGTGAAATGCAAAAAATGGTGCAGTGCAGCAATATAACAGGCTCGGCACTTGCAAGGTAGACAATATTCTCCAATATGTGCAGCAATCGTCATCTTACTGAAGGTAATCATGAAAGCCAACACTGACCTCGCAGCGCTGGAGCGCATCGCGTCGCTCAAAAAATCGGACCGGATGCCTGTACTCTTTGTGGGCCACGGCAGCCCGATGAACTCGTTGCCCGGTAATGAATACTTCAACAGTTGGCAGGCTTTGGGTTCAGAGTTTGGCTCAAAAATGGCCAGGCCCCAGCTGATTTTGTGCATATCCGCGCACTGGCTGACATCCGGCTGGCACTTTACAGCAATGGCGCAGCCCAAAACGATTCATGACTTTGGCGGCTTTGCGCAAGAGTTGTTTGACCAGCAATACCCAGCCCCCGGCGATGCGGCAGCCGCGCAGGCCATTGCTCAATTGGTCAGGCAGCGCAGCTCATTGCCATTGGGCCTGAACGAAAACTGGGGGCTTGACCACGGCGCGTGGGGCGTCTTAAAACCCATGTTTCCGGCTGCAGATATCCCCGTTTTACAGCTCAGCATGGACTACAGCCGCGCCCCTGAAGACCATTACGCCCTGGCCCAACAACTCAAATCGCTGCGCGAGCGCGGCGTGTTGATAGTGGGAAGCGGCAACATCGCCCACAACCTGCAAATGATGCAGCGCGGTGCGAGTGGCAACCATGCTTACGACTGGACGCTGGAGTTTGACCAGACCACCGGTGGCCATATTCAGCAGGGCAATCTGGGCGCGCTGCAAAACTTTTTAAAGCTGGGTAGTCTGGCCAAAATCGCACACCCCACACATGAGCATTATTTGCCGCTGCTCTATGCCGCTGCTGCCGCCGATGCGGGTGAGCCGGTGCGGTTTTTTAATACCAGCTACCAAGGCGGCTCCATTGCCATGCGGTCAGTGGTGTGGGGTTGAGTGTTTAAACGCTATTTTTTTGATAGCTGGTAGCCCAATTGTTAATTGGGAAAGAGCCACATTTGATACCCGGATTCATGCTGACCCCGGGTATTTTTTGCTTTTAGTCCCCCAGCACCACGCCTTCACGCCTGGGGTCAGCGCCGCCAAAAAAGCCTTTGTCAGTCTTCTGAATCGCTTGCAGGCCGCTGGTCATGTTCTGCTCGCGCACTTCAGCGCCGCGTGCTTTCAGGGCTTCAACCGTGGCGGGCGAAAAACGGTTTTCCTCTAGCAGACTTGGGCCGTTCAGTGAGCCAAAGTTGGGCAGGTCAATGGCTTGCTGGGCGTTCAGGCCCCAGTTCAGTGTGCCGTACAGCAGCTTGGCGGTGTGGTGAATGATCAGCGCGCCGCCCATGCTGCCGCCGGTCATCACAATTTTGTTGGTGGTCTTGTCAAACACCAGCGTGGGTGCCATCGATGATCTTGGGCGCTTGCCGGGCTGCACGCGGTTGGCAACGGGTTTGCCTTCGGCATCATTCGGTGTAAAGCTGAAGTCGGTCAACTCGTTATTAAGAAAAAAGCCACCCGCTTTACCGGTGCCGCCATCAGTTAATTGGCGCGCTCCAAAAGCATCTTCAACCGTCGACGTCATCGCAATCGCGTTGCCAAAGCCGTCAATGATGCTGATGTGCGACGTGCCGAATTCAGGCTGATCAGGCATGGGTGCGTAAGCAGTTTTAACCGGGCCGGGCATGCCGGGTTTGGCCGTTTTCATGCTCTGGCCACCGGGCTGCTGCGCAATCAGTCTGGCGCGCTCTAGCAGGTAGGCTGGGTCCAGCAGGCTCATCCAGTTGCCAGCGGGAGCTAGCACAAAGTCAGGGTCTGCCAGGTATTGGCTCCGGTCAGCAAAGGCCAGGCGTGATGCTTCGGTGTACAGGTACAACCAGTCGGCTGATGGGGTTTGGCCCGAGCCGTTGACGCTGCCAGCCACGCCGCTCATGCCGGCTACTGGGGGCAGTGTGGCGGCATTGGTGTTAGACAAAATCCCCAGAATCTGCCCCACGGCAATCGCGCCAGAGCTTGGCGGCGGCATGCCGCACAGGCGATAGCTGGAGTGGGCAGCGCTGTAGTCAGAGCAGATCGGCTCGCGTATTTTGACTTGGTAACCGGCCAAGTCGCTCATGCTCAGCTTGCCCGGGTTCGTTGGGTGGCCTTGGACTTTTTTAACCATCGCCTGGGCAATGCTGCCCTCATGCATGGCGCTGGCGCCCTTGGCGGCAATTTGCCGCAGAACATCGGCCAGAGCCGGGTTTTTTAGCAAGGTCCCTGGCTCAAGCGATGTGCCATCAGCCTTGAAATAGTACGCGGCAGCGGGTGGGTCTTTCTTTAAGTGCGCATCATTTTTAAGCTGCATCGCCAGGCGCGGGCTGACTTTAAAACCGTTTTCAGCCAGCGTGATGGCCGGTATAAACAGCTGCGCCCAAGGCAGCCTGCCGTATTGCTTGTGTGCAACCTCCAGCATTTTGACGACACCAGGCACACCCACCGCGCGGCCACCCACCACGCCGTCGTAAAACGCCAGCGGCTTGCCATCAGCACCCATAAACAGGTTTTCATCAACCCCGGCAGGCGCGGTTTCGCGGCCGTCAAAAGCTTCTACCTTGCTGCCAGATGAGTGCAGCATGAAAGCACCGCCGCCAATACCGCTGGACTGTGGCTCTACCAGTGAAAGCACCATTTGCACGGCCACCGCCGCATCAACGGCCGAGCCGCCTGCGCGCAGTACCTGCAAGCCGGCGTCTGCGGCCAGCGGGTTGGCAGCCGCAACTGCAAACTTGGTCGTAGCCCAACCCGGCTTGGCAGTAAAACCCCAAGAGCCCACCGGCTGCTCTGGCGCGGTGTAGACAAACGATGCGGGTGCCGTGGCGCAAGCGGCCAGCAGGCAGGCTGCAGCAACAGAGGTGAGGAGACGTTTCATGCAAGGCTTCCTTAAAACAAAACAGACAAAACAGACAAAACACCATATTACGCTGGCCGCTAGGCCTGGCGCGCTTGCAAGTTGCAGGGTTTGTGCGGGCAGGCACTGCGAGATGCTACTTGTTAAAGGTCTCATCACCCCATGGGCGTTAGCCGCACCAACTTGCAGAGTGCCTGCTATTGCACACATCAACGAGCGCGCTGCTGTTGGCCCAAATATCTGATGCCAGAGGCCACAATACGGTTTTACCTCACGAAAGAAACCATGACCAACTCAATCTACACCACGTCCATCCCCGTCTTCAAGCAAATGCTGGGCGGCCTGAAAGACGTTTTGCGCAAGGCCGAAGCGCATGCCACTGACAAAAAGATTGACCCCAACGCGCTTCTGCAGGCGCGGCTTTTCCCGGATATGTTCAACCTGCTGCGCCAGGTGCAAGTGGCCAGCGACTTTGCCAAAAGCGTTTCAGCCCGCCTGGCTGGGGTGGACGTGCCCAAGATGGACGACAACGAACAAACCTTTGCCGACCTGCAAACCCGTATCGACACGGTGCTGGCGTTTATTGGCGGACTCGATGCAGCCAAGTTTGACGATGCCGCCACACGCGAGATCATCACCCAAGCCGGCACACCCAAAGAAAAGCGTTTTACCGGCCAGTCTTACTTGCTGAACTACGGCCTGCCGCATTTTTTCTTTCACACCACCACTGCCTATTCAATCTTGCGGCATAACGGTGTTGAGGTGGGTAAAAAAGACTATATTGGCACGTATTGAGGTATAAAAAAGGCTGCATCCCAATAAATTCGGGCGCAAGAAGCTACTGAATTAATAGCGCTTATTGCTAAGCCACCAATGCGTCCAGCGGACTTTGCGTTGCACCGCTACCCGCCTTGATGACATGCGTGTAAATCATCGTCGTGCTTACGTCGCTGTGGCCTAGCAGCTCTTGCACCGTGCGAATATCGGTGCCCGATTGCAGCAAATGCGTGGCAAAGCTGTGCCGTAAGGTATGCACCGTCACATGCTTGGCAATCTCTGCCTGCCCAACCGCCTTTTTTAGCTTGCGGCCCAGCCGCTCCTCAAACAAGTGATGCCGCCGCTCGATACCGGTTCGCGGGTCAATCGACAAGCCCGGCGACGGAAACACCCAGTGCCATGCCCACGTCTGGCCCGCGCGCGGGTATTTGGTGTCCAGGGCATGCGGCAGGTACACGCCACTGCGCTCTGCGGCACGGTCTGCCGCCCACAGCGCCCGCGACCGCGCCAGCTGTTCGCGAAGCGCCAGCGCCAGAACGCGCGGCAGCATCACCACGCGGTCTTTGCCCCCCTTACCGCTGCGCACCACAATTACCTGCCGTTCGAAGTCCACATCTTTCACGCGCAGACTCAGCCCTTCGGCCAGCCGCATGCCTGTCCCGTACAGCAGGCGAGCCAGGACGCCCTCAACACCATCGACCAGCGCCAAAACAGACTGCACTTCAGCCACGGTCAGCACCACGGGAATGCGCTTGCGCTCAGGCGGGCGACCCATGGACTGCAGCCAGGGCAGGTCTTGGTCGAGCACCTGCCGATACAGAAAAAGCAGTGCGTTCAGCGCCTGCCTGTGCGTAGCGGGCGCTACCTGGCGCTCGTTGGCCAGCATGGTCAGGAAGGACTCAACCTCGGCTTTGCCCATGTCGCGTGGGTGGCGCATCTGGCCAGCTCTGCCGTGCCAGCGGATGAAAAACCGCGCCCAGTACAGGTAAACCTTTTCGGTTTGAAGGCTATAGTGCAAATACCGAACCCGCTCGCGAACCTGATCCAGCAGGCGAATCGACTGCAAAGCGGGCGCGGCGACTTTCGCAGGTTTGTTATAACTGTGCATTCATACAGAATATTGAGGCAAGATGATGATTTCAAACAATTATTTAGGTGTTTTCACCCGGTGTTATCCGGCAGTAGTCCGCGTTAATCGGCAGTTTTGCCGGATATATCAATGTTAAGGCTCACAGGTGGCTTTTCTCGTACTCCGGCTTTTGACCCTGCCACTCGCGGTAGGAGTGTTGTTTGCGACGGCAATCGCCTTTGCTCTCCGTCCGTACGGTCCGGTTATCTTCCCTTGGCGTTTACCTGAACCTGAACTCTGGCTTTGCGCAGCGGGCGGCCTTGTAGCGGCGGCAGTGTGCGCTTGGCGAGTCTGGCAAGGGAGTTCTACTCACGACGAGTTGGAGAAGCTGAACGATGCCGCACTCAATGGAGATCATCTTGGCTGAAAGCCTTAACAGGTTGCTCGTCGCGGACACGCAGCCACAAGTTGCCGCTTTGCTGCGCTGGCTGCGCGCCGTACAGCGCCAACGTTAGAAGTTCAAGCAGGATGGTGTGTTGATGCCAATTAAGGTATAGTTTCTATACTATGGACTCCTTCGAATTTGACACCGCAAAGAGCGAATCCAATCGCGCGAAACACGGTATCGATTTCGTCGAAGCGCAAGGTCTCTGGAACGACCCGATGCTGCTGGAGATCCCGGCAAAAACGGATGATGAGTCGCGGTACCTGGTGATTGGGCTAATTGATGGGAAGCATTGGTCGGCCGTCATTACCTACCGAGGGGCCAATGTCCGATTGATCTCCGTGCGACGCGCACGAACAGAAGAGGTGGCACTTTATGAAAGCTAAAAAGTTCGAGCAACAGTTTGATGAGGACGTCGACATCACGGCTTCTTTGGACTTATCCAAGGCCAAACGCGTGCAGCAAGAGCAGAAGCGAGTGAATGTAGATTTTCCAACGTGGATGATTGATTCGCTAGATCGCGAAGCTAGCAAACTGGGGGTTACACGGCAGTCGGTTATCAAGGTCTGGCTGGCCGAGCGTCTGGAGGCGACGGCTTCTAACTTGCCGTTCCAACGCACGCGCGCTGGTGCCGCGCAACGCTGAACTTAACGTTAAAGCTCATGTTCGACCCACACGCTGAGTTTCGACGCACGCAATTACTGTCGTACTGGAAGCGTCATTCATTCTCTACTTGCGTTGCGCTGACGTGCGTCTCCCTCATCTCGCTTTGGCTTATACCAGCCGGTTTGCCCTTGTTGGTTTCAGCCGTCGTAGGAGGGGCACTGACCTATTTTGGATTCAGTCAGCGGGCGTGGTGGGGCACTGCTATCGGGTTTGCTGGTCTGCTTCTGCCATGTTGGCCAATTTGGGAGCTTGTTCCCATCCGAGGCTTGATGTGGATTCAAATCATCGCTCCTCTGGTAGCTACCATTCTCGTGCTACATATTCTCGTGGGAGAAAACGGGGTCAGAATAGAAAACGTAGAAAACGGGGTCATAGAAAACGGGGTCAGATACCGTCTTGAAAGTCAAGAGCCAGCGCATTAATTTTCACTGGCATTGTGGCCGCGACGGTATTTTCAATTACTTCGGTTGCCTTTTTAG
>JAYURC010000065.1:0-23456 GCA_043756405.1 Polaromonas sp. | reverse complement strand
CACTGGTGGCGAGACTTAAATCAGACCGCTAAACATGTAGATCTGCCCGAAAAAGGCTTGCGGACGGGGGTTCAAATCCCCCCAGCTCCACCAAACCGTAAAAGCCGCTGAAATTAACATTTCAGCGGCTTTTTTATGTCCATTTACATGACAAATTGGCCTCTAGCGCAACAAACACGTGCGCTAGCAGCTCCTGAAAAAGTAGCAACCTACGCACCCGACAGACATCATTGCTTGGCGCCAAGTGCCATTGCCGCAGCTTTGGATGCGGCTTGCGCTCTCGAATCAGGCGCAGCTTGTGTCGGCCAGCCCGCTAAATGTTGGGCAGTAATTTTTGCGAGTGCGGCTACCCACGCAGGGCTGTCGTTCAGGCACGGGATGTAGCTAAACTTTTCACCGCCCGCATGCAAAAAGGTCTCACGCGCTTCCATGCTGATTTCTTCCAGCGTTTCCAGGCAGTCGCCAGTAAAGCCGGGGCATACGACATCTACGCTTTTAATGCCTTCTTGCGCCAGCTTGATTAGCGTGGGCTCGGTATACGGCTCCAGCCATTTGGCTTTGCCAAAGCGGGATTGAAATGTTAGCTGGTAGCGGTCTTTGCTTAGCCCCAACTTCTCAGCGACCAGGCGTGCGGTTTTATAGCATTCGCAGTGGTAGGGGTCGCCCATCTGCAGAGTGCGTTCTGGCACGCCATGAAAGCTCATGACCAGTTTGTCGGCCTGGCCGTTGGCGGCCCAGTGGGTTTCAATTGACGCAGCCAGCGCAGCAATGTACCCGGGGTCATCGGGGTAGTGGTTAACGAACCTGAACTCTGGCAACCTGCGGACTTTGGCGGCCCAGGTGTAAACCGCGTCAAACACACTGGCGGTGGTGGTCGCGCTGTATTGGGGATAGGCGGGCATGATCAGTACACGGGTCACGCCTAGCGCTTTGAGCTGTTCAAGCTGCGAAGCAATCGACGGATTACCGTAGCGCATGGCATAACTGGTGTGTACCTGATGGCCTAGCGCGGACAGCTCGCTGCCCAGCAGTGTGGCCTGCTTTTGCGTCCAGACTTTCAGCGGCGAGCCCTCGGGCATCCAGATGCTGGCGTATTTGGCGGCTGATTTTTTTGGGCGAATGCGCAAAATGATGCCGTGCAAAATTGCCAGCCACAAAAGGCGAGGAATCTCAACAACGCGCTGATCGCTCAAAAACTCAGCCAGGTAGCGGCGCAGAGCGGGTGCTGTAGGCTCATCAGGCGTCCCGAGGTTGCAATACAACACGGCGGTTGCAGGCGTTGTTGCGGTGGCGTCGCCATGTTTAAAAGTGGGTTCAGTGATGAAAGGCATGGGTTATTCTCCCCCACCTCAAGTTCTTTTACCCATGCTGCATTTAAAAACAATCAAAGCCGTCACGCTAGACTTGGACGACACTCTCTGGCCTGTTTGGCCTGCAATTGAAAGAGCCGAGAAAGCGCTTGAAAACTGGCTAAGCCAGCACGCTCCGATGGCCGCAGCCCTGTTCGCCAATGCCTCGGTGCGCGACGATATCCGCAGCGAGATTGTTCGCAACCGCCCTGATCTCAAACACAACCTGAGCGCTGTGCGGCGAGAGGCGATACGCACCACTCTGTACCTCGCCAAAGAAAATCCTTTGCTGGCAGAAGTTGCCTTTAACGTTTTTTATGCCGAAAGAAACCGCGTTAACCTGTTTGATGACGCGATATCAACGCTGGCATTTTTGTCGTCACGTTTCCCGGTGGTGGCTTTGTCCAACGGCAATGCAGATATTGAACGTATTGGCATCAAGCCGTACTTTCGCGCCAGCATCAGTGCGCAAGAATTTGGACACGGCAAGCCCGATGCGCGGATTTTTCATGCAGCCGCTGCAGCAGTTGATGTCAGCCCGGAAAACGTGTTGCATATTGGTGACGATATGCGCCTCGATGTGCTGGGTGCATTGAACGCAGGCATGCAGACGGCATGGCTGAATCGGGAGGGATCTTCGTGGACTCACGCCGTGCAACCACATTTGACGGTGCGCAGTTTGGCGCAATTGTGTGATTATTTGGCAGCTGATAAGCCACGGGCTGATTGAAAAGGTTCTAAACATTTGTTTTTGAGCTGTTTTAGGGTGTTCTAAAGCATTAAATCGACCCCTTGCCCTATGAATAAAAGCGAATAAAGCTACTTAATCTATAGCAATTTGCCTCGAAGTAGTTATTTTGCGCATTTCAGCCTTGGTAAGCATCGCGCCTTGGCGCTGGCGTTGGTTTGACGGGTGCGAAGCGCCTGTCAAACCAACGCCTACGGCCAGAGCTCATATCCCAATCGACTAGACTAAAAGGCGTAGGGATTCACCAGCATTTGCAGGTTCCGGCCAGAGCTCATATCCCAATCGACTAGACTTTTTCTGGTGTTGGTTCTATCAACATTGGCGTTCCGGCCAGAGCTCATATCCCAATCGACTAGACTGTGCCTTCGTTGTTCAGAATCACAGCGGCCGTTCCGGCCAGAGCTCATATCCCAATCGACTAGACTGGCCAGTGTTTTCTAAATTGCTGGATAGCTGTTCCGGCCAGAGCTCATATCCCAATCGACTAGACTCTGTTATCGTCAATGTTTGTGGAAATTTCAGTTCCGGCCAGAGCTCATATCCCAATCGACTAGACTCTTGAGCAAGAAGCCCTGTTTGAGCAGCAAGTTCCGGCCAGAGCTCATATCCCAATCGACTAGACTTTTGAACAACACGATCAACCTCCTTGACGAGTTCCGGCCAGTGCTCATATCCCAATCGACTAGACTACGGGACGGGCAACTAATGCCGATGATTAAGTTCCGGCCAGAGCTCATATCCCAATCGACTAGACTTGAGCCACACACTACGCCCTGGCGTGGTGGGTTCCGGCCAGAGCTCATATCCCAATCGACTAGACTGAGCTGTGGGCGGCTGTAAACATCCGATGAGTTCCGGCCAGAGCTCATATCCCAATCGACTAGACTCACTTGCGCAGCCTTCAATCACCACCCACAGTTCCGGCCAGAGCTCATATCCCAATCGACTAGACTGCAGCCTCAGCAGAGCTGAAAGGCGTTGCAGTTCCGGCCAGAGCTCATATCCCAATCGACTAGACTTTTAACGAAGGTTGACAGCGCGTTGCATGTGTTCCGGCCAGAGCTCATATCCCAATCGACTAGACTGTCGGTTTTGTTTTTGCGCAAGCCGTCGAAGTTCCGGCCAGAGCTCATATCCCAATCGACTAGACTCATCGACGCAGATGAAACAACAGGTGACCGGTTCCGGCCAGAGCTCATATCCCAATCGACTAGACTTTCGCCTGTGGACTTGTCAGTAATTTTGTAGTTCCGGCCAGAGCTCATATCCCAATCGACTAGACTTCCTTCGCCAGTAGGCAACGGATCCAGGTAGTTCCGGCCAGAGCTCATATCCCAATCGACTAGACTCACTTGCGCATGCTGTCGCTGGCCTGCACCGTTCCGGCCAGAGCTCATATCCCAATCGACTAGACTGTCCAGAGTGTTTTTCGCAAGTCGTCGAACGTTCCGGCCAGAGCTCATATCCCAATCGACTAGACTTTTTGCTGGTAACGGGTGCGCACAATCAAGGTTCCGGCCAGAGCTCATATCCCAATCGACTAGACTCGCATGACCCATCACGCTCACTTGCGCACCGTTCCGGCCAGAGCTCATATCCCAATCGACTAGACTCTGCGCGGCGCTACGCTCATCGGGTTTGGGGTTCCGGCCAGAGCTCATATCCCAATCGACTAGACTGGTATCGTTTTTTTCCCGGTGTGAAGTTCAGTTCCGGCCAGAGCTCATATCCCAATCGACTAGACTTACATCATTCCCCGGTAGTCGTTCCGGGTTGTTCCGGCCAGAGCTCATATCCCAATCGACTAGACTCTGTCACGTCCGCACCCACGCCGTCCAGAAGTTCCGGCCAGAGCTCATATCCCAATCGACTAGACTAACAGCAACAGAGGCTGAGATCATGGCTCAGTTCCGGCCAGAGCTCATATCCCAATCGACTAGACTGGGCGATAGCAATTCATGTGCATCGTCGTCGTTCCGGCCAGAGCTCATATCCCAATCGACTAGACTTGCGATACGCGCCGCGTACCAAGCCGTTTAGTTCCGGCCAGAGCTCATATCCCAATCGACTAGACTTTTGATTGTGTCGTCGCCCACCTCGGCGCGGTTCCGGCCAGAGCTCATATCCCAATCGACTAGACTAGTTGGTCATGTCGCCCCAGTTGGGGGTATGTTCCGGCCAGAGCTCATATCCCAATCGACTAGACTCTATCGTACTCATAGCATCCCGGCGCAGCCGTTCCGGCCAGAGCTCATATCCCAATCGACTAGACTGCGGCAAATTTACGGGCGCTCAGCTCGTCAGTTCCGGCCAGAGCTCATATCCCAATCGACTAGACTTAAAACCACGTCCGATCCAAAAGAAAAACAGTTCCGGCCAGAGCTCATATCCCAATCGACTAGACTTAGTCCGGCGATAACCCCTTGATTTATCAAGGGGTTTTTCGTTTTCTGGATTTGATTTTTCATCGATTTACAGAGCTTCTTACTTAATTTCAAGCTGGATTTTTGAAGCGTTTAACGCAAAATCCACTTACCGTGGGATTTAATTTCAGCGTACACGGCATCGGGCGCCAAGTCCAAACCGCCCGGCCAGGTCACTGCACTTGCCTCAACACGGGCTTGCGCAAAAAAGATCGGGTCTTTCAACGCTTCAAAACCGCCAGTTAGATGACTGGGTTCAAAGCGCACCTGCCCGGCAGTCCCGTCCGCAAACCGAACCTGTAGAGCCATCGGCGGCAAAGCTTGAACATCTATAACGTCGTATTCCATAGTTGGGTCATTACAAAGTCATGGGCACTAAAAAAGATCAAACTGGTCAGGCGTTTTGTTCGCAGGCTGCTTGGCTTGACCATGGTACGAAATGATGCGTTCGTATTGCTTGTCGGTAAATTGCAGAACGTTTACTTTGCCGCCTAGTGGCAATGCATTTTCTACCTTTTTGCACAACGTATCAACCTGCGCCTGGCTGGTGCAAAAACGCATGTAGACCGAAAACTGCGACATGGCAAAGCCGTGGTCAAGCAGACCGTTTCGAAAGTCCGTCGCCGCCTTGCGTTCGACTTTTTCAACAACGGGTAGATCAAACATGACTACCAGCCACATGAGTCGGTATCCTGAAAGCATGTGCGTACCTCCATAAAACCTTTCTACATCAGCGCTGACTATTCGTCGCCCAGCGCTGCTGCAAGCGCCAGCGGCAAGCCGGGCAACGGCAAGTCCAGTTTGTCGCGCTCGCCCAGGTAAACCTGAGCCAGGGACGTACAAAGCTTTTGCGCACACACCATCACGGGCGTCGCACCCGCGTCGGTTTGCATGTCGTCATACAGCGTGCGCACCAATGCGCGCTTGGTCTCGGGGCTGACTTCCGTTTCACCGTTACGTTTGAGCTGCCACACCTTCAGGTCAATCATGGGTCGGAAGGGTTCCATCAGGTCATCGACCAGGCGCATGGCGTTGTTGTCATTGCTGTGGTGCAGGCCAATGCCGGGGTGCAGGCCAGCGGCCACCACGGCGCGTGCTGTGGTGGCGCGCAGCACGGTGTAGCCATAGTTCAGCAGGCCATTGGTGCCGCCTGCGTTTTGGTCACGCCTGAAGGTGTCGCCAAACAGCAGACCCCAGTAGCGGCGGGCGCCTTGGGCTTCCAGATTTTCAGGGTCACCACTTTTAACTCTTGCCGCCAGCGCAGTCAGCGGTGCGGTGGGCGCGCCCGTGGCTTCAAGCGCAGCGGCTTGCTGCTCCAGCTTGGCGCGGACCACGCTTGCCCACAGGCGCTTGTGTGTGGGCTGGCTGGCGGCAATTTGCGCTTCAATGCGTTTGGACTGTTCAAAGTTGCCTTCAATCGGCAGAAGCATGCCGACCGCATTGTGGTTGGCCGCGCACAGCACAAACGGCGCACCGCGTTCAGCTAAAGCCACCAGCAGGTTGTTGGTGTAGCTCAGGCCATGCGCATTGGCAATCACGGCGGCAATATCGTCCAGTGGAATTTGCCCAAGCTCTTTGCGTTCACCTTCTGTGTCGCGCACCACCATAAAGCCACGATGCAGTAGCAAGTGCCGCCGGTCATCGGCCACTTCAACGATGCGGCCAATCATGCGGGTTACTCCTTGAAGCCGGGGTCGTTGAGCTCGCCGATGGGGGAGATGGTGACGCGGCGGGCTTTTAGCTTTTGCAAAACACTTGCGGTTTTCGATAAGTAAATAAATGGGTCGTCTTTGTCCCTATTGCGAGCGTCAACGTTTGACTCTTGCGTATTGGACATAAATATTTGACCGTTACCGCTGACTTTTGCAACTCGCATTGTGCGAAGACCATATTCGTCTACCAACCGAATCGAGTCGTCAAGCATTAAACGCATAACTAACTGTTTTTTGCTTACGCTAAGGTTCTGGTTACGAAGCCGTTCAACGCCACTTTTACGAACAATCTGATAAGCCTCAAAAGTAGAAATAACTTCACCTTCCCATTTCCCTTTTTCGTTGCGAACTATCTCAATGCAATAGTTGCTATCGCCTTTGTAGCCTTTGTAAGGTCGCGGCGAGCCGTCCGGCAGTACACCATGCCTTTGCACCGCTTTGGTATTGCCAAACTCAATCACCTTCAAGTTGTCTTCAATGTAAGTACGCTTGCCTTCAATCTGTTTGTGAACGCTTACTCGGCCATTGCCTAACAAACCGTAGGCCGTGTCGTTGTGCATCGCCCCTTCATGCCCATGATCAGGCTTATGACTCACCCAAATACGGCTAACCGCAAGCTGCACATGAGCCCGATACGTTGGCCATGGGTCAGGCATGGTTTCAACCAGGCGATTGAGCTGTTTTTCACGTGCATCAGCACTAGCCTTGGCAAAGCGCTGTAGCAAGCCCTGGTCGGTCACGCCAATCACACACGCATCCACGGCATGGTGTCGATGGTCGTTGCGGTTCTTTTCACCGTTGATGCCCAGTACGTCGTTTAAGCCAAACTTGCCGCGCAGCATCGCGGTCATCTGGCCGGGGATCACCCGTGTGTCATGTGGGCAAATCAGGCTCATGTACTCGCGTGCCACTTTGCTTAAATATTTGGTGTCATTCAGCGCGCGGGCTAAAAAGCCTTTGTCGTCTTTCAGCCAGCGTTCCAAACCGTTTTCGGCAAAGCGTGCACGCTTTTGTCGGGGCATCAGCTCTGCGCGGTTCAAGATGGCTGCATAGTCAAAACCTTGCACCTGATTTTTACCAAAAGCATCCCATGGCGTTTGGTTGCCTTTGTATCGATTGGCGTGGCGCATCGCCACGGTTTTGTTATTCAAGCTGTCGTCCAGCGTTTGTGAAAACGGCAAGATGTGTTCAATCTCCACCTCATCACTGAGCAGCATCGCCGCACTGATTTGTACGCCTGAGTACGGGCAGCGACGCTCCGCCGGATCAAAGCTCAGTTCCTCCCACAACACCATTTTTTGTAAGTCAGCACCGCGTACCCGTTCTTCACTGATGTGCAAAATACCGGCAATCAACGCGCGGTGACGCTGGTTTCGCCTTTGGTTCTCGGCTTGACGTTTGCTGTCTTCATCGCGCTGGTCTTTGCTGCGCTTCAAATCGCGGGCTACTTCAACAATCACCTGGCTCGGGTGGCCGTAACGCTTTATCAGTGCGTTTACCACCAACCGTACCTGGTTTAAACCAATATGGACGGTCGGGTTGGCAATACGGCCAAAGCGCTTTTCAGGTGTGTCGTCCAGCTTGCCACTGCCAAAGCCCACATGGCGCTGCAAAGCTTCGCCGTAGTAGGGCAGCGCGGGCAGTATTTCCCCTGTGGCTGCCGCGCTGATGTTGCTGTGGTGGTCAAAGCCAGCCGCTATCACTGCCTTGTCGTAGGTAGTTACTTCGCGCCGAAGCTCGGGCAGTATGCGTGCCAGCGCTTTAGAGCTCAAACTGCCGTAGCCTTCGGGTAGTGCGACGTTAGCAAGTTTTTCAGCGCTTGCTTCGTCAATGCCAGTTTCGTTTTGCAGCCACGCAATCAGCCTGGCTTCGTTTTCTTCTTTGACCAACTGCCAAACAATGGCATCTTGTTTGGCCTCGTCAAAGCTCCACCAGTCAGCGCCAAATAAATCTTTTTTGCTCAAAATGGCGCAGGTGACGTTGCCTTTGAGTTCTAGCCGTTTGGCATCTGCCAGGTTGAACTTGGCTGTGCCGCTGAGGCCGAGTAACTTGGGAATGGCCGTTTTAAAACTCTTGTGGCCAGTTTCAAGCGCTTGTGCGAGTTTGTTGCGTTGCTCAAGCGTCAGCGCCAGCTCTTTGAGCCCATCACCCAATATCCGCAAATTGGCCAGCTCTTGGTAAATACGAAAGCGCTGGGTACTGGGCAACGCAAGCGGCGCACGCATTTCGTCGGGCAACAGCGTACAGCGGCCCGGCATGACGGGTTTTAGCGGGCGTTGAAACAGCAGGGCGTCTTTGAGCTCGTCGCGCGCAGTATTGTTGAAAAGTACAGGATTAAAAGCCGTTTGCGCTGCCCAAAGCGCATCAAACTCCGCCTCAATCATGGCTCGGTCAATGTAGAGGTCGTAGCTCTTGTTGATTCCAGGCTTGCCGCTGTCTTTGATTACTCGCTCCTCGCGGTAGCGGGCGCGCACCATTTGTCCAGCAGCGTCTCGTTTATGTAGCCATTCACCCACTGTTCGGCAAGCTGTATCGAGTATTTTCTGGCGAAGTGTTTTGATGGCATTTTTTAAAGCGCTTGAGTCGTTATCTGGTTTGTCTGTTTTACGGTTACTTTTAAAACCACGCCGCTGATTGATATGAAACAGCGCCCTGCCAAATTCGGCGGGCGTCAAAGCTGTATCAAGCCCTTTGGCTCGCAACTTGTAAGGGTTCAGCGTCTCAAGTGCCTTGCGTTCGGCTTCAAACTTTTGGAAAAAGCCGTGCGTTATCAACGTTTGCATCATTCGCGCTTTGCGCTTGAGTAGGCGGTCACGCCTGCGCCGCATGGCACGCGCTTCACGGCGTGTAACGGCCAGTGATGAGCCATCTTTGGGGTTGCGACCATCTGAAAATATTCGGACGCCTGCTTTGATCACCGCACATGGGACGTTGTCTGCATTCAGCCTGATCATTGCCCAGCCAAGGGAAGTAGAGCCTAAATCCAGAGCCAATCGATAGCGCATACCTTGAGGCATATTTACTCCCTTACCGTTTTTACAGACAAGATTGGTTTTTAACGCTTTTTACGATATATTACAAGCACTTATCGATTGGGATATGAGCTCTGGACGCTAACAAGCTGAAAGATGCACCAAATGGAAAGCCGCTATATGCGGCTTTCGTCTTTTCTGGGTTTGATGAATCAGACAGTCAAAAAAGTTATTTTGAGCTGCTTGAGGCCCGTTTTAGGTGACAAATCGACATCTAGCCCAATGAATACGGGCGCAAGCAGCTCCTAAATTAATAGTGACTGCTGTGGCTTCACAACAACCTAGCAGCCTGCAAACCCGAGCGCACAGCGCCTTCCAGCGTGGCTGGGTAGGGGCCGTCTGTGTAGTCGCCGCAGACCAGCAGGCCGGGGGCGATTTGCTGGCCGGGGCGTTGCAAGTTGGGGGTGCAGGCAAAGGTGGCGCGTTTTTCTACGACTGTTTGCAGGATTTGCACATCTTTGATGCCCAACTGCGCTGCGGCTTGTGCGCTGACGCCTGCGGTTAATTCAGCGCTGCCTTGCTCGCTGGCGCTGATGGCGAAGGCCAGCAAGCCTGCCGGGCCGCCGAGTTGGCCACGGTCAAAAACAAACTGGGCAGGGTAAGCCGGGCTTGAGGGCAATGCGAGCATGGACTGGGATAGGCGGGTGCCAGAAGCCATTGCATAAACGGTGGCGATGGCTTCGTAGTGCAAGCCTTCTGCCAGTACCGGCCAGTCGGTGCAGGGCAGTTTGCTGCTGCGGGCCAAGCGTGCTGCTTCAGTGGGCGGGCAGGCCAGAATGACTCGGTCAAACATGCCAAGGTCAGCGTCCGTATTGCCCACCAGTTGCCATTGCTGGTTGTCGCCCGCAGTGATGCTTTGTATTCTGATGCCCAATCTTGCTCGGCTACCCTGCGCCACCAGCCATGCCAGGGCCGCGTCTGGCAGCAGGGCGCTTAAATCAACGCGCGGCAGCAAAAGATTAGAGCCGCCACTGACTGAAAAGAGGGAGTCTTTCAGCACACGCAGGAAAACCTGGCCACTGGCTCGGTCTGCGGGGGTGTTAAGGGCTGATACGCACAGCGGCTCGATCAATGTGGCCATGATGCGCGGTGATACGTTGCGGCATAAATCGGCAACCGATTGACTCGACGGGCATTGGAATTTGCGCAGTTGCCAAAGCGTTGCGGTTTTAAGCAGCGAGAGTTTGTCTGCCCAAGACCAGCCGCGTGCGCGCAAGATGCCGATTAGCGCATCCAGCGGGGCAGGCAATAAAGGGGAGGAAGGCAGCTTTAAGCCGCTACCGTCGGGGAACTGCATCGTCAACGGCATGCGGTGCAGTGTTGTGCTGATGTCAACGCCAACATCAGCCATCAGTTTGAGCGTCTCTGCATACGCGCCAATCAAAATGTGCTGACCGTTGTCTAACGCAAGGGTCTGGTCGTCATGCGCCACATCCACCCGCCGCGCGCGGCCACCGGGTGTGCGGCTGGCTTCAAACACCGTGACGTGATGGCCTGCGCGTGTGGCTTGAACCGCTGCTGCGCAGCCGGCCCAGCCAGCGCCTATGACGGCAACTTTTACTCCTGTTTTCATAGCTGATTACGCGCGTATTTAATGGGCTTCAGAGCTAAATTATTTAAAATTCTCGTCATTCCCGCGAAGGCGGGAATGACGGTGATGGCGCTTGCTTGCATTTACCTCACCAGACTAAATCTTGCCCAGCGCCTGCGTTTTCCACGCCAGGTAAAACTTGCGCAGTGGCGTCAGGCTGATGCGCTGGTGCAGCACCTGGTAGTTGTCCATCGCGATTTCTTTGAGCAGCGTGCGGTAGATGCTGGCCATCATCAGGCCTGGCTTTTGGGCGCGGCGGTCTGCTGCGGGCAATAGGCCTAAGGCTTCGTCATACAGCGCCAGCGCGCGCTGGGTCTGGAATGCCATCAACGCCGTAAAGCGACTGGAATATTCGCGCTTTAAAAGCTCATGCGCTTTGACGTCAAACTGCTGCAATTCAGACATCGGCAAGTAAATGCGGCCACGTTGTGCATCTTCACCGACGTCTCGAATGATGTTGGTGAGCTGAAAAGCCAGGCCCAGCTTGTGTGCATAGGCGGTGGTCTGGGGCTGTGTCTGTCCAAAAATGTTGGCAGCCACTTCGCCCACAATGCCCGCCACCAAGTGGCAGTAGCGCTGCAGGCCAACAAAATCAAGGTATCGGTTTTGCGCCAGATCCATCTGGCAGCCTTCAATCACGGCCAGTAAATGTCGCGCTTCAATGCTGTAAGCGGCGGTCAAAGGCATCAACGCCTTCATCACCGGGTGGCTGGGCTCGCCTGCAAATGATGTGGCGACTTCAGACTGCCACCAGGCCAGCTTGGTATGCGCCACGCCGGGGTCTTGCACTTCATCAACCACATCGTCCACCTCGCGGCAAAAGGCGTAAAACGCGGTGATGGCTGCGCGGCGCTCTTTGGGCAGAAACAAAAAGGCGTAATAAAAGCTGCTGCCGGATGAAACAGCTTTTTGCTGGACGTATTGCTCGGGGGTCATGATCCGAATTGTCGCATCCGGTCACATCCTGATGGCACGCCATAACATCACCGCACCGTCCCATGCGTTCAGTTTGGGCCGTTGCCGGAGGGTGGCAAAGTTGAGCTGTTCGATTTTGTCGGCAATCCGCAAGCCGCCTTGCACCACCAGTCGCAGCTCCCAGCCTGCACGGCCGGGTACTTGTTTAACCAGGGGTGCGCCTTGCAGCATCAGCGTTTGCGCCCACTTCACATTAGCGGCGACCAAGCCGGTCGCGGCTGGGTTCACGTCCCGCTTTAACAATTGCGCCTCGTCAACACCGTGCTTTGCAGCGCCGTCAAGCGGCAAGTAAATGCGGCCCCGCGCAATGTCTGCCCCCAGGTCTTGCCAAAAATTGATCAATTGAAGCGCTGTACAAATGCAGTCGCTTTGCTCAAGCGACGCGTTATCTGTGACTTTGTACAAATGCAGCAGCAAACGCCCAACCGGGTTGGCTGAGCGTCGGCAGTAGTCCAGCAGCTCGGCTTGGCAGGCGTAACGCGTTTTGACCACATCTTGCTCAAACGCACTGAGCAGATCGCGCAACCTGTCAATCGGCAAGTCAAATTGGTCAATGACCGGCTGCAGACGGCTAAAAACCACAGACCACCGATCAGACACAGGTTGACCGGCAGCGCAGGCGGTCAGGTCGGCGCGGTAGGCGGCCAGATCGGCCAGGCGCTGGGCGGACGTTGCGTTGCCTTCGTCAGCCAAATCGTCGGCCGTGCGGGCAAACCAGTAAATCGCCACGATGGCGGGACGCAGGGCTGGCGGACATAAAAAAGACGCCACTGGAAAGTTTTCGTAGTGGTTTACGCCTTGGATTGAACTTGCGCCTTGAGTCATGGCCAGATTGTCGCTTGACAACTCTATGGCTTTATTTTAAATTACTAACCAGTCAGTCAGTAATTCAAAAATATCGATAACAAACATGAAAATAACCACCTTAATTTGGGCTATTTCGGCTGTACTGCTGGCGTCCTGCTCAAAACCTGCGCCGCCTGAAGAACCGATACGTGCCGTCAAAGTCATCACGGTGGGCGTTGATAACTTCACATCGGGCTACGAATTCGCCGGCGAGGTCAAAGCCAAAGACGAGTCGCGCTTGAGCTTTCGGGTGGGCGGCAAAATCATCAAACGCCAAGCTGAGCTGGGCCAGCGTGTCAAAGCTGGTCAGGTACTCGCGCAACTGGACGCACAAGACTACAAACTGGCAGCTGATGCGGGCCGGGCGCAGGTGCAGGCCGCCGCCACCCAACGCGACTTGGCAGCTGCTGACTTCAAGCGGTTTGCGGTATTAAAAGAGCAAAACTTCATCAGCGGTGCTGAACTGGAGCGGCGTGAAAGCGTTTTAAAAGCCGCGCAGGCTCAAGTTGACCAGGCGCAATCGCAACTGAATGTGCAAGGCAACCAGGCTGGATACACCACATTGGTAGCCAATGTTTCGGGTATCGTGACAGCGATTGAGGCCGAGCCTGGCCAGGTGGTGTCAGCGGGCATACCGGTGGTGCGGATTGCAGCAGATGGCCCGCGTGATGTGGTGTTCGCGGTGCCTGAAGACAAGGTGGGCGGCGTCAAACCAGGCATGCCAGTGAAGGTACGCGGTTGGGCCCAAAGTGCGCAAGAAGGGCAAGCGCCCGTGATGATGGCCAAAGTGCGCGAGGTGTCCGCCAGCGCTGACCCTGCCACCCGCACCTACCAGGTCAAGCTGGCGCTTGATACAAAGACGCCGCCTCCTCTGGGTGCCACGGTTTACGTCTTGCCCGAAGGCTTGGGCGGCGTACAGGGCCTGCCAGTCATCAAGCTGCCAACCAGTGCGCTGCGGCAAGAAGGCAAGGGCACGGCGGTTTGGGTGCTGGACAAAGCAAGCATGACGCTCAAGTCGCAGCCTGTGCAAGTGGCCACTGCTGACGGCAACGAGGCCGTGATTGCCAGCGGTTTACAGCCTGGCCTGCTGGTCGTCAGTGCCGGTGTGCATGTGCTGTCAGCGGGTCAAAAAGTCACTATATATGAAGAAAAAGTGACTTCAGCCCAACAAATACGGGCGCAAACAGCTACTAATTCAGTAGCATTGACAGCTGCATCCGCTCCCCCATCCGCAGCTCCATCCGTGCCTGCATCCGCTGCATCGAAGTAGGCTAGCATGACACCGACACCCGAAAAATCAAGTTTTAACCTGTCCAAATGGGCGCTAGACCACCCAGCGCTAACGCGCTACCTGATGGTGGTGCTTTTGCTGCTTGGCGTTGCTGCGTACTTTCAGCTGGGGCAAGACGAAGACCCGCCTTTTACCTTTCGCGCCATGGTGATACGCACCAACTGGCCAGGCGCTACGGCGCAGCAGGTGGCTGAGCAGGTCACCGACAAGATTGAGCGCACGCTGCAAGAGGTGCCTTATGCCGACAAGATCCGCAGCTATTCCAAGCCCGGTGAATCGCAGATTATTTTTCAGGTCAAAGACATCATCAAAGGTGCAGACGTGACCAACACCTGGTACACAGTGCGCAAAAAAATCGGCGACATGCGGAACTCGTTACCAGGCGGCATTCAGGGGCCGTTTTTTAACGATGATTTTGGCGATGTGTATGGCGTCATTTACGCGCTGGAGTCTGATGGTTTTAACTACGCAGAAGTCAAAACCTTTGCCGATGACGTGCGCCAGCAATTGCTGCGTGTGCCCGACGTGGCCAAGGTGGAGCTGTTTGGCGCACAAGACGAAAAAATATTCATCGAGATTTCGCAAAAGCGGTTGGCGCAACTGGGGCTGGACTTCAATCAGGTCATCGGCCAGCTGGCTCAGCAAAACGCGGTGGAATCTGGCGGCGCACTGCAAACGCCGCTGGATGTGGTGCAGGTGCGGGTGGCAGGGCAGTTTCAGGCGGTAGAAGATTTGCGGGCCATGCCGATTCGTGGCAACTCGGGTTCGCAAATTCGGCTGGGCGACATAGCCGAGATCAAGCGCGGCTATATGGACCCGCCCGCTATCAAGGTGCGCCACCAGGGCAAAGAAGTCATTGCCATCGGCGTGTCAATGATCAAGGGCGGCGACATCATTGCGCTGGGCAAGTCGCTCAAGGTGCTGACGGCCAAAGTCGAGTCAACGCTGCCAGCAGGCGTCAAACTGGTGCCCGTGCAAGACCAGCCGACGGCTGTGGCCTCATCGGTCAATGAATTTGTCAAGGTACTGATAGAGGCGGTGGTGATTGTGCTGGCGGTCAGCTTTATTGCGTTGGGCTTTCACAAACGGCCTGCACTGCCAGGCCCGCAGCTGCCGTTGTACAAGCGTTACTACATCGACATTCGCCCCGGTTTGGTGGTCGGTATAACCATTCCGCTGGTGCTGGGCATGACATTTTTGGCCATGCTTTACTTTGGCATTGGCTTGCACAAAATATCGCTTGGCTCACTTATTATTGCGCTGGGTTTGCTGGTCGACGACGCCATCATTGCGGTAGAGATGATGGTGCGCAAAATAGAAGAAGGCTACGACAAGGTGCGCGCCGCCACCTACGCCTACGACGTGACCGCCATGCCGATGTTGACGGGTACGCTGATCACTGCGGTTGGCTTTTTACCTATTGGGCTGGCCAAGTCGGTGACGGGCGAGTACACGTATGCGATCTTTGCGGTGACGGTGATTGCGCTGGTGCTGAGCTGGATTGTGTCGGTGTACTTTGTGCCGTACTTGGGTACGCTGCTTTTGAAGAAGCCTGATGATGTTGTCGAAAAAGCACCAGATGACCACAGCGCGGTTGAAGACGACCACGAAATGTTCAATTCGCCCTTCTACAACACGTTTCGCCAAGCCGTGAACTGGTGCGTGCAGTACCGTTGGGTCACTATCGGCATTACGGTGCTAATTTTTGCGCTGGGCATTGTTGGCATGGGCAAGGTGCAGCAGCAGTTTTTCCCGGACTCAAGCCGGCCTGAAATCATGCTCGACATCTGGTTTCCGGAAGGCACATCCTTTGCTGCAAATGAAGCCGTGGCCAAGCGGGTTGAGGCGCGGCTGATGCAAGAACCCGGCGTGACATCGGTCGCCACCTGGGTCGGCTCAGGTGTGCCGCGTTTTTACTTGCCGCTGGATCAGGTTTTCCCGCAAACCAACGTGTCGCAACTGATTGTGTTGCCCAAAGATTTAAAGGTGCGTGAGTCGCTGCGCATCAAGCTGCCCGCGCTGATGGCGCTGGAGTTCCCGGAAGTGCGTGGTCGCGTCAAGCTGCTGCCCAACGGCCCGCCGGTGCCGTACCCGGTGCAATTCCGCGTGGTCGGCTCTGACCCGCTGGTGTTGCGTGAGCGGGCTGATGAAGTCAAGGCTATTTTTCGGGACAACGCCAACACGCGCGGCGTGAACGACAACTGGAACGAGTCAGTCAAAGTGCTGCGGCTGGAAGTTGACCAGTCCAAAGCACGCGCACTGGGTGTGACGAGCCAATCCATCGCGCAGGCATCGCGCACGATTTTGTCGGGCAGTAACGTCGGGCAATTCCGCGAGGGCGACAAACTCATCGACATCGTATTGCGCCAGCCCCTGGACGAGCGCAACGCCATCACCGACATTGCCAATGCCTATTTACCAACAGCGTCAGGCAAGTCGATACCGTTGACGCAAATTGCCAAGCCAGTGTTTGCCTGGGAGCCGGGTGTGATGTGGCGCGAAAACCGCAACTACGCCATCACCGTGCAAAGCGACATCATTGAAGGCTTGCAGGGCGCAACCGTCAGCAATGAGCTGGCGCCCAAACTTAAAACGCTTGAAGAACGATGGAAAGCAGAGGGCTTTGGCGCTTACCGGGTTGAGGTGGCTGGCGCGGTGGAGGAAAGCAGCAAAGGCTCCGCGTCCATCGTGGCGGGCGTGCCCATCATGCTGTTTTTAACCTTTACCCTGCTAATGCTGCAATTGCAAAGCTTCAGCCGCGCCATGCTGGTGTTTTTGACCGGGCCGCTGGGTATTGCGGGTGTGGCAGGCGCGTTGCTGCTGTTGGGGCGGCCGTTTGGCTTTGTCGCGTTGCTGGGTGTGATTGCGCTGATGGGCATGATTCAGCGCAATTCGGTGATTTTGATTGACCAGATCGAGCATGAGCGAGCGCGCGGCGTTGCCGCGTGGGACGCGGTTGTAGAGTCAGCCGTGCGCCGCGCCCGGCCTATTGTGCTGACCGCAGCGGCGGCGGTGCTGGCCATGATCCCGCTGTCCCGCAGCGTGTTTTGGGGTCCGATGGCCGTTGCCATCATGGGCGGCCTGATCGTGGCGACTGCACTCACTTTGCTGGCACTGCCAGCGATGTACGCTGCATGGTTCAAAGTCAAGCGCGATCCCGTACCCGTTACAGGCTAAAATCGAAAGTTGACCTAATTCTGAACGGCTGGCTGCTTAACGCCAGTTGCTTCGTTTTTTTAGCGCGGGTGGCGAAATTGGTAGACGCACCAGGTTTAGGTCCTGACGGTAGCAATACTGTGCGGGTTCGAGTCCCGCCCCGCGCACCATATTAGTATTTTTGGACAAAGAAAGAGCATCATGGCCGTGACTGTTGAAACCCTGGAAAAGCTAGAACGCAAAATCACCTTGACGCTGCCGGTAGGCATCATCCAGTCTGAGGTGGATGCGCGTCTGAAAAAGTTGGCCCGCACCGTCAAGATGGACGGCTTTCGTCCCGGCAAAGTGCCGATGAGTGTGGTGACCCAGCGCTATGGCTATTCAGTGCATGACGAAGTTATGAATGACAAGGTCGGCCAGGCATTCTCAACCGCCGCCAACGAAGCCAAACTGCGGGTTGCAGGCCAGCCGCGCATCAGCGAAAAAGAAGGCGCGCCAGAAGGCGAGATGACTTTTGATGCCATCTTTGAGGTTTACCCCGAAGTTGTGATGGGCGACCTGACCACGGCAGAAGTTGAAAAAATTACCGCCGATGTCAGTGATGCGGCCATCGACAAAACGCTGGATATTTTGCGCAAGCAGCGCCGCACCTTCTCCCAACGCGCTATGGACGCTGCCGCACAAGACAGTGACCGTGCCACGATTGACTTTGAAGGTAAGGTTGACGGCGAAACGTTTGCTGGCGGTAAGGCTGACGACTTTCAGTTTTTAATTGGTGATGGCCAGATGCTCAAAGAGTTTGAAGACGCTGTGCGCGGCATGAAAATGGGAGAGAGCAAAACTTTCCCCTTGAACTTTCCGGCCGACTATCACGGTCAGGACGTTGCAGGCAAGCAGGCTGACTTTATGGTCACGGTTAAAAAACTGGAAGCCGCGCACTTGCCAGAAGTTAATGAGGCGCTGGCCATGTCACTAGGCATTGCTGACGCTTCGGTTGAAGGCCTGCGCTCTGACATCAAAAAGAACCTGGAGCGTGAGGTCAAATTTCGCGTTTTAGCCCGTAACAAGGCGGCTGTCATGGATGCATTGGTGTCCAGGGCCGAACTTGATTTGCCTAACGCCAGCGTGCAAGACGAGCTGGAGCGCATGATCACAGCTGCAAGAGCTGACCTGAAGCAACGCGGCGTCAAAGATGCTGACAAAGCCCAAATTCCCGATGAAATTTTTCGCCCGCAGGCGGAAAAGCGTGTGCGCCTCGGTCTGGTAGTGGCCGACCTGGTACGTGCCAACAACCTGCAAGCCAAGCCAGAGCAGCTCAAGGCACACATTGAAGAGCTGTCAGCCAGCTATGAAAAACCGCAAGACGTCGTCAAGTGGTACCTGAGCGACAACCGCCGCATGGCTGAGGTGGAAGGCGTTGTGATTGAAAACAACGTGACAGATTACGTGCTGTCCAAAGCCAAAGTGGTTGAAAAAGAAGTGACGTTTGATGAGTTGATGGCGCAGAATTAAGCAAAAACAAAGCACTGAACGCTTTCTAAAAACGGGGCTTGTGTCTGGCTTGAAGTCCAGCGCACAGGCCCCATTTCTTTTGGGTACAGTAAGGTTTATCAAACTCTGGAGTTAAAGCATGAGCAACAGTCCATTCGACAGCGCCCCTTTTAGAGCGTACGACTCGCTACAAACCGAAGCACTTGGTTTGATACCGATGGTTATTGAGCAGTCAGGCCGAGGTGAGCGTTCCTATGACATTTACTCGCGCCTGCTCAAAGAGCGCGTGATCTTCCTGGTAGGTCCGGTTGAAGACTACATGGCCAATTTGGTAGTTGCCCAGTTGCTGTTCCTTGAGAGTGAAAATCCTGACAAGGATATTTCCCTGTATATCAATTCCCCTGGCGGCTCAGTCAGCGCAGGCTTGGCGATTTTCGACACCATGAACTTCATCAAGCCCGATGTGTCAACCCTGTGTACCGGCATGGCCGCCAGCATGGGTTCTTTCTTGTTGGCAGCCGGTGCCAAAGGCAAGCGCTTTGCATTGCCCAATTCGAGCGTCATGATTCACCAGCCATCGGGCGGTGCGCGCGGCATGGCAAGTGACATTGAAATTTCAGCGCGCGAAATTTTAAAAACCCGCGAACAGCTCAATAAAATTTTGTCCGAACGTACCGGCCAGCCGATGGAAAAGATTGCGCGCGACATGGAGCGCGATTATTGGTTGTCATCCAATGAGGCCAAAGAATATGGTCTGGTAGACGCCGTCATCTCCAAACGTCCGTAAATTTTTTTTTAACTCTGAAAAACGGCGCTTCTTGTAACAGGAAGCGCCTTTTTTATTTGGTTATCATTGGTAAATCTTGTACCGCCACCGTGCTCACCGTGAATAAGGCATCCCCATAATGGCCGAAAAAAAAGGCTCCTCCAGCGAAAAAACTTTGTATTGCTCGTTTTGCGGCAAAAGCCAGCATGAGGTCAAAAAACTCATAGCGGGCCCCTCGGTTTTTGTATGCGACGAATGCATTGATCTGTGCAACGATATCATTCGTGACGAGCTTCCCGTTGGGCTGGATGCCAATGAAACGCGTAGCGATCTGCCCACGCCGCTCGAAATTAAAACCACGCTAGACGGCTATGTGATTGGCCAAGAGCCCGCCAAACGCACGCTGGCCGTGGCTGTGTACAACCATTACAAGCGTCTTCGCCACAAGGAGAAAGCCAAAAAAGACGATGTTGAACTGACTAAAAGCAACATCTTGCTGATTGGCCCCACCGGCTCGGGCAAAACACTGCTAGCCCAAACGCTGGCACGCACATTGAATGTGCCGTTCGTCATGGCAGACGCCACTACATTGACCGAAGCTGGTTACGTGGGCGAAGACGTGGAAAACATCATTCAAAAGCTGCTGCAAAGCTGTAACTATGAAGTTGAACGTGCGCAGCAAGGCATTGTTTATATCGACGAGATTGACAAAATCTCCCGCAAGTCAGACAACCCGTCCATCACCCGAGACGTGTCGGGCGAAGGTGTACAACAGGCGCTGCTGAAGTTAATTGAAGGCACGATGGCCTCGGTGCCGCCTCAAGGTGGCCGAAAGCATCCAAATCAGGATTTTTTGCAGGTTGACACGACCAATATTCTGTTCATTTGCGGTGGTGCGTTTTCGGGGCTTGAGAAGGTTATTGAAGCCCGCACGGAAAGTTCGGGAATCGGCTTTGGCGCTGCAGTTAAAAGTAAAAAGGCCCGCAGCCTGACCGAGTCTTTCAAGGACGTTGAGCCTGAAGACCTGATCAAGTTCGGTTTGATACCCGAGCTGGTAGGCCGCATGCCTGTGGTGGCCACTTTGGCAGAATTGAGTGAAGACGCGTTGGTGCAAATCCTGACTGAGCCGAAGAACGCTGTGGTCAAGCAGTTCAGCAAGTTGCTGGCTATGGAAGGTGTGGATCTGGAGATTCGCCCATCTGCCCTCAAGGCCATCGCCCGCAAAGCATTGGCGCGCAAAACAGGTGCACGCGGTTTGCGCTCGATTCTTGAGCAATCGCTCATCGACACGATGTTTGATTTGCCAACGACCAGTAATGTGGAAAAAGTGGTGGTGGATGAATCAACTATTGAGGAAAACAAAGCACCGTTGCTGGTGTACCGAGAAGTTGCGAAAAAGGCTTGAACCTGAATCGGCTTGAAGTTTAATTTTTTCGCCCCAAACCATGGGTTAACGAAATGTTTTGAAGGTCACCAAGGCACTTATGTCATCACCCACCACTTTGCCTTCCACCCCACTAGACCTGCCTCTGTTGCCACTGCGCGATGTGGTGGTGTTTCCGCACATGGTGATACCGCTCTTTGTCGGACGCCCAAAAAGTATCAAGGCGCTAGAATCCGCGATGGAATCCGAGCGCCGCATCATGCTGGTCGCGCAAAAAACTGCGGCGAAGGACGAGCCCGTCGTTGAAGATATGTTTGATGTTGGTTGCGTCGCCACGATTTTGCAGTTGCTCAAGCTGCCAGACGGCACTGTGAAAGTATTGGTTGAAGGCCAGCAACGCGCCAAAGTCAACAATATAGAAGACGGCGAGCGACACTTCAGCGCCAACGTTTCGCCTATTGAACCGGTGGCGATAGCCGTTGATAAAACCAGCGAAATTGAAGCTCTGCGCCGGGCCGTGATGCAACAGTTTGATCACTACGTTAAACTGAACAAGAAAATTCCCCCTGAGATTCTGACGTCGATTTCAAGCATTGATGACCCGGGCCGCCTAGCCGACACGATTGCTGCGCACTTGCCGCTCAAGCTGGATGCCAAGCAGGTGATTCTGGGCTTGTCGCCCATCAAGGAACGGCTGGAAAACCTGTACGAGCAGCTGGAGCGCGAAGTTGACATTCTGAACGTCGATAAAAAAATCCGGGGCCGCGTCAAACGGCAAATGGAAAAAAACCAGCGTGATTTTTACCTGAACGAACAGGTCAAGGCGATTCAAAAAGAACTGGGTGATGGCGAAGACGGCGCTGATGTGGACGAGATCGAGAAAAAGATCAAAGCTGCCAAGATGCCGAAAGAGGCAAAAAAGAAAGCCGATGCCGAGTTTAAAAAGCTTAAGTTGATGTCACCCATGTCAGCTGAGGCCACCGTGGTGCGTAACTACATCGACGTGCTTACAGCGCTGCCGTGGAGCAAAAAAACCAAGATCAAGCACGACTTGGTGAATGCTGAAAACGTGCTGAACGAAGACCATTACGGCCTTGAAAAAGTCAAAGACCGCATTGTTGAATATCTTGCGGTGCAGCAACGGGTTGACAAGCTTAAAGCTCCTATCTTGTGCCTGGTCGGCCCTCCAGGTGTTGGTAAAACATCGCTAGGTCAATCGATTGCCAAAGCCACAGGCCGCAAATATGTGCGTATGGCGCTGGGCGGTATGCGCGACGAAGCCGAGATTCGTGGGCATCGCCGTACCTACATTGGCGCGTTGCCAGGTAAGGTGCTGCAGAGCCTGTCTAAAGCCGGTACACGTAACCCGCTGTTTTTATTGGATGAAATCGACAAACTGGGCACAGACTTTAGGGGCGACCCCTCAAGTGCGCTGCTGGAGGTGTTGGACCCGGAGCAAAATCACACTTTTGGCGATCACTACGTTGAGCTTGACTTTGACCTGAGCGACGTGATGTTTGTTGCCACGTCCAATTCGATGAACATTCCTCCAGCTTTGCTGGACCGCATGGAAGTTATTCGCCTGTCTGGTTATACCGAAGACGAAAAAACCAGCATTGCCATGCGCTACCTGCTGCCCAAGCAGGTCAAAAATAACGGCGTTAAGGCCGAGGAGCTTGAAGTGCAAGAGCAGGCAGTACGCGATATCGTTCGTTACTACACGCGTGAAGCGGGTGTGCGATCGCTCGAGCGTGAACTTGGCAAAATTTGCCGCAAGGTTGTCAAAGGCATCCAACTCAAAAAAATGGTCGCGCAAGTCGTGGTGACACCTGACAATTTGAATGAGTTTTTGGGTGTGCGCAAGTTTGACTATGGCCGAGCCGAGAAAAACAACCAGGTTGGCCAGGTCGTTGGATTGGCCTGGACTGAAGTTGGTGGCGACTTGCTGACGATTGAAGCCGCCATCATGCCCGGCAAAGGCTTGATCACCCGTACTGGCTCTCTTGGCGATGTGATGAAAGAGTCCGTTGACGCGGCCCGTACGGTCGTTCGCAGTCGCTCGGCCATGCTGGGCATCAAAGATGAATTGTTTGAAAAGCGAGACATCCACATTCACGTGCCTGACGGTGCCACGCCAAAAGACGGGCCAAGTGCAGGTGCTGCCATGACAACCGCTTTTATTTCGGCGCTGACAGGTATCCCGGTGCGGGGCGACGTGGCCATGACGGGCGAAATCACTTTGCGTGGTGAAGTGACTGCTATTGGCGGCCTGAAAGAAAAGTTGCTTGCGGCTTTGCGTGGCGGGATCAAAACAGTGCTGATTCCTGAAGAAAATGCCAAAGACTTGCAGGAGATTCCGGACAACGTTAAAAATGGTTTGGAGATCATTCCCGTCAAGTGGATTGACCAGGTGCTTAAGGTGGCGCTGGAACGTATGCCTGTCCCCTTGACTGACGAGGAAATGGCGCTACCGGCGGTTGTGGTGGCATCGGCAATTGTTGCGCCAGCGCCTGCTGCGCAGGGTTCTGTCAAACATTAATGATTTGTGTGTGAAGTTTTTTAGTGCGGCGTCGAAAATAAGCTATAATTTAAAGCTTGCAATGCGGGAGTAGCTCAGTTGGTAGAGCGCAACCTTGCCAAGGTTGAGGTCGAGAGTTCGAGACTCTTCTCCCGCTCCAATTTAAAGGGCAGC
>JAYURC010000064.1:0-23542 GCA_043756405.1 Polaromonas sp. | reverse complement strand
TGCGCCTGCAGGATTGCCGGGCGAGCAGACAGACAGCAACTGCGTTTTTGCCCAAACCGCGTCCGGTACGTTTGAGTAGTCCACCGCAAAGTTGCGCGTGGCGTCGCTGGGTGCGTAGTAAACCTGCGCGCCTGCCAGCAGGGCTGCACCTTCGTAAATTTGATAAAACGGATTAGGCGACACAACAATTGGGCTGCGCGACGCATCAATTACCGTCTGCGCTAGTGCAAACAGCGCCTCGCGTGAACCGTTCACGGGCAAAATTTGTGTGGCCGCATCGACCTTGATGTCATACCTGCGGTGCAGCCACATCTGAATCGTTTGCCGCAATGCTGGTTCGCCCAAAGTGCCCGGGTAGCTGGCCAAACCCGCAAGGCTGGACACCAGTGCATCTTTAACCAGTTGCGGCGTGGCGTGGCGCGGCTCACCTATCCCCAGGCTGATGGGCTTAAACGTCGCGTTGGGCGTGACGTTGGCGTGTAGCGTGCGCAGTTGTTCGAAAGGGTAGGGCTGCAGTTTTGACAAAAATGGATTCATGGCCGGATTATCCGGTGTCGAAAAAGGAGGCAATCTTTATTTGGAATTTACACCGTCTCTGCTGCTGAGCGCTTTTGCTTGTCAGACAGCACCTCGCGGGTTCTTTAGTTATTCAATGTACAGATAAAATATTCGGTGGTCATGATGTAACAAAACAATACGAAAACTTTAGGGTACCTGGCGATGACTTTAAATAACCGTAAAAAAACATCTGATTCGAAAACATTTGATCCAAAAAAAAACCGCCTCCTTGCCGCTATTACTGGCGCAGAGTGGCAACGCTGGCAGCCATTGCTAGAACTTGTCGAGCTACCGCTAGGGCACGTGCTTTATGAATCCGGCAAAACGCTGAGCCACGTTTACTTTCCCACCACCGCCATCGTGTCACTGCTGTACGTTCTGGAAAACGGCGCATCTGCTGAAATTGCCGTGGTCGGTAATGAGGGGCTGGTGGGCATATCGCTTTTTATGGGTGGCGGCTCAACCCCAAGCCGGGCCGTGGTGCAAAGTGCAGGGCACGGCTTTCGCCTGAAAGCCAACGACATGCAGGACGAGTTCAATCTGGGGGGGCCAGTACTGCACCTGGTGCTGCGCTACACTCAGGCGCTCATTACCCAAATGTCCCAAACCGCAGTGTGCAACCGGCACCACTCGCTAGACCAGCAATTGTGTCGATGGCTTTTGCTGAGCCTGGACAGGCTCGAAGGCAGCGAGCTCGTGATGACGCAGGAGTTGATTGCCAACATGCTGGGCGTGCGGCGTGAAGGGGTCACCGACGGGGCCACCAAGTTGCAAAACGCCGGCCTGATCAAGTACAGCCGGGGACACATCACGGTGCTGGATCGGCCTGGCCTGGAAAATCGCACCTGCGAATGCTACGCAGTGGTCAAAAAAGAATATGATCGGTTATTGCCCAACAAACAGGAAACTTGATACTGCAATTTCGTAGTACGAAATACCGTTTTTAGCAACAAATACATGCGCTGACAGCTCCTGAATACGTAGCGAACGTCCTTTTCCATTTTTAAGCCATGACAGGCAAAAACTTATTTGCCGGGGTGAACGCCGCCTACATGACTCACGCAACTTGACTGACTGCAACACTTAAACCGGTGTTTCATGATTTGACCCATTCAATCAATGGGAAAAATCATGCGTACCCCTACTGAGCTTGCCAACAACCATCCTCCCGATGGAGAGCAGTCACTGCGTGATTCGCCTCTTGATTTTGAGACCGCGCTTTCGGTGTGTTGGCCGGCTATTTTTGCGGGCGCCGTAGCAGCGGCGGCACTATCGCTGATTTTGCTGATGCTTGGCACTGGGCTGGGTCTGGCGGCTGTGTCGCCTTGGGCTGCCAATGGCGTCAGTGCCAACACCTTTGGCGTCTCAGCGATTGTATGGATTGCATTGACACAGTTGCTTGCATCAGGAATGGGCGGTTATCTGGCGGGGCGCCTGCGTACCCGATGGTTATCAGCGCACACCGATGAGGTTTATTTTAGGGACACAGCACATGGCTTTCTGGCATGGGCTGTGGCAACGCTGGTGACAGCGGCCATGCTGACATCGGCAACTGGCGCTATTGTTAACAGCGGCGTACAGGCAGGCGCGGCCGTTGCCAACACTGCAGTTGCAAGCGCGGCCTCCATGGCGACATCTGCTTCGTCAGCTACCGACAAGTCAGGCCTGTCCAGCAGTGATGCCGGCAGCTATTTCATCGACGCCTTGTTTCGCCCGGATACGGCGTCCACTGCAGCCGTTACGCCAAGTGCTGTTGTGGGTTCTGAGTTTTCCAGGGCTCTACCCTTGACTGAAGTAACCCGTATTTTTGTAAATGCGGTTCGCACGGGCACGTTACCGGCTGATGACTTGCGCTACGTCGGTCAAGTCGTGGCGCAACGTGTATCAATCAGTCAGGTGGACGCTGAAAAAAGAGTGACTGAGGCTTACAACCGTCTACAAACCCAGCTGCGGGAAGCCGAAACCACCGCCCGTGCAGCGGCAGACAAAGCAAGAAAAGCCTCGGCATACGCCACTTTATGGCTCTTTATTTCCTTATTGCTGGGGGCATTCACGGCCAGCCTGGCGGCCACGTGGGGTAGTCGCCAGCGTGATTTCTCGAATCAACACACAACCAACATGTGAGGACTATCGCCATGCGCTCATTACTTTTGCTTTTTCTTGGTATTCCGCTTCCCATCATTATTTTGATGGCGATATTCATGTGACTGTGGTCACGCCGTTCGCGTCAGTTTCCCCATTACTTTTAACCTCAACCAAAGGACATTAACCATCATGACTAGCCCAACAAACGCCAAGCCAGCCAAAGACGCTACCGCTCTGCTCAAAGCAGATCACACGCTGGTCAGCCAGCTGTTTGACGAGTATGAAGCGGCCCGCGCAACAAGCAAAAAGAAGCAGCTCGTTGCACAAATTTGCAAAGAGTTGTCGGTGCATGCACAGATTGAAGAAGAAATTTTTTATCCGGCTGTCAAGGCTGCCCTGAAAGACAAGGAATTGGTACCAGAAGCTACTGTTGAACATGCAACGCTCAAGGATTTGATTGCTCAAATTGAAGGTATTGAGCCGAACGGCGAAATGTATGACGCCAAGGTCAAGGTGTTGTCTGAATACGTGAAGCACCACGTCAAGGAAGAGCAAAACGAAATGTTTCCCAAAGCCAAAGCAACCAGGCTGGACATGCTGGAGCTGGGCGCGCAGATGGCGGCGCGTAAACAGGAGTTGATGGCGGCCTGACCGTGATTCGTTTCGGCTACCACTTCAGCGGCCCCTGGCCGCCCAATTCAAGGACACATCATGATTAATTTTTGGTTATTGCCTTTTGGAATGATTGGCTTTTGGGTTGCTGTTGGCTTTGTTGAACTGATTCGCACACCCAAAGCCCAGAAGCGATTGACTAACTCCTAAATACTTTTTGATTACCGCTTGAACAGCGCTTGAATGCCGCCTGATGACATTCATACCCACCAACTTTTCACCACCAAACACCATGCCAAAAAAACCTTCACCCAGCGATAGCACCCCTACCAACAAGCCATCTAAATCAGCGCCAAAAAATGACGTTAAGTCTTCCGCACCTGCAGATCCGGCCAATCCGGTTGATGTGCTGCAAGCTGAAAAGCTGGCGCAAACAAATGCCATGGTGGCCGCCATGCCTTTTAACGCCACCAAAACCAGTGAACATGGTTTTGCCAACGGTACAGCGCCTTTGCCAGGTGCAACAGTTGCACCCGAATCATGGATGGTGACTGCCAGCACACTGTCAGAAGTTGTTTTGACGGACAAAGTGGGAACCCAGGCGCAAGAGGGATTGAACCCCGGTAACGGGTCGCTCGACAGGGTACGGGTTGATTCTTCAGGTCAGCACCTGACCACCAATCAGGGCGTAGCCATTGCTGACAACCAGAACTCCCTGAAGTACGGTGTGCGGGGGCCAGCGCTGCTGGAGGACTTCATCCTTCGCGAGAAGATCACTCACTTTGACCACGAAAGAATTCCTGAAAGGATCGTTCACGCCCGAGGTTCCGGTGCGCACGGGTTTTTTGAGAGCTATGCGCCTTTTACTGAACATACCAAGGCGGCGCCTTTTCAGGAGGCTGGAAAGATCACGCCCGTGTTCGTGCGCTTTTCAACCGTGGCAGGTGAAAGGGGCTCCAAGGACACAGCGCGTGATGTGCGCGGCTTTGCCATCAAGTTTTACACCGACGAAGGCAACTGGGACCTGGTAGGCAACAACATACCGGTGTTTTTTATCCAGGACGCCATCAAGTTTCCCGATCTGGTTCACGCGGTCAAGCCCGAGCCGCATAACCAGATGCCGCAGGCAGCCAGCGCGCACGATACTTTTTGGGATTTTGTGTCACTGATGCCCGAATCAACGCACATGCTGATGTGGCAAATGAGTGACCGGACTATCCCGCGCAGTTATGCCACCATGCAGGGCTTTGGCGTCCATAGTTTCAAGCTGGTTAACGCTGCTGGCGATTCAGTGTTCTGCAAGTTTCACTGGAGCCCCAAAGCAGGCACACACAGCCTGGTGTGGGACGAAGCGGTAAAAATTTCTGGTGCTGACCCTGACTATCACCGCCGTGACCTATGGGACCGGATTGAAGCCGGGGCCTTTCCTGAATGGGAATTTGGGGTTCAGATATTCACCGAAGAACAGGCCGAAGCTTTCAGTTTTGACATTCTGGATGCGACCAAGTTGATCCCAGAAGAGCTGGTTCCGGTGCAAATGCTGGGCCGATTGGTGCTCAATCGCAATCCAGACAATTTTTTTGCCGAGACCGAACAAGTGGCGTTTTGTACCGCCCACGTGGTTCCCGGCATTGATTTTTCAAACGATCCGCTGCTAGCGGGTCGTATTCACTCTTATATGGACACCCAAATCTCCAGACTCGGCGGCCCCAACTTTCATGAACTGCCCATCAACGCGCCCTTGGCACAGGTGCACAACAACCAGCGCGACGGCATGCATCGCCAGGCGATTCCGCGCGGGCGTGTGGCATATGAGCCAAATTCGCTGGCAGGCGGTTGCCCATTTCAGGCGGGCGCGGCGCAGGGTTTTGTGACGGTGTCAAGCAAACTGAAGGCCGATGAAATTCAGGACAAGGTACGCGCCAAACCTGAAAAATTTGCCGATCACTTTACCCAAGCCACGCTTTTTTATGAAAGCCAGACACCTGTGGAGCAGGCGCATATCGCTGCGGCTTTCAGGTTTGAGTTGAGCAAGGTTACTGTGCCCGCCATCCGGGAACGCACCATCTCCATGCTGCGTAATGCATCGGAGTCATTGGCTCAAAAGGTAGCTGCTGATCTGGGAATGACATCACTCCCAGATGCTATGCCCAAGGCTCTAGAGGCGCCTGAAACGCCTGAAATTACGTTATCGCCAGCCTTGTCGTTAACGTTCAGGCCGGGTGAGCAGGGCATAAAAGCGCGAAAAATTGCGCTGCTAGTCGCGGATGGCATTGATGGTGAATCCTTGATGGAAGCACACCGTTTGCTGGCAGCCGAGGGTGCCGTTCCAAAGCTGATCGCAGCGAGAATTGGGCTATTTAAAACCGCTTCGGGTGACACTGTCAGGGCAGATGCGTCGTTTGAAACGGAGCCTGGTTTCCTTTTCGACGCGCTTGTCTTGCCCGATGGACAGGCTGCAGTGATGACACTGTACAAAGATGCCTTGGCGGTGGAATTTATTCGCACCCAGTATCGCCATTGCAAGGCGATATTGGTGCTGGGTACCTCCAAAGCTTTGCTGTCCAAAACGGAGATGCCGGATGCGCTGCCGGACGGAAAGGCTGATCCTGGAATCGTTATTTCTGCCAACGATAGCCTTGACGAGGCGATGCAAAGTTTTATCAAGGCGATAGCGCAGCATCGGCATTTTGAGCGTGAAACTGACCCGCCTATGGTTTGAGCGGTTCACAGATGCCTGGCACAGCGCCTGTGAATGCTGATTGCTGAATGCTGATTGCCAAAAAATTACCGTTCCCATTACGGCGCCTTTTGCGCAAATCTGCATACCCAGTGTCGGGGCTTAAGTCACAATTTCTAACCAGAACTTCAAGCGGGCCCTAAAACAACACGCGACTGCGTATGGTGCCTGTCACGTCATGCAGGCTGGCAAGTGCCACGTCTGAATGGGCGGCGTCAATGTCAATCACCACGTAACCGATGTCACCGTGCGTTTGTAAATATTGGGAGGCAATATTGATGTTATTGGCACCAAACACAGTGTTGATTTGCTGTAGCACGCCCGGCACGTTGCGGTGGATGTGCAGCAGCCTGTGCTTGCCAGGGTGAGCGGGCAATGCTACCTCGGGGAAGTTGACCGACGACGTCGACGTGCCGTTGTCAGAGTACTTGACCAGCTTTTCAGCAACCTCAATGCCGATGTTTTGTTGCGCCTCAATGGTCGAGCCGCCGACGTGCGGTGTGAGGATGACGTTGTCCAGCCCGCGTAAGGGGGACTCAAACGGTTCTTTATTACTGCTGGGCTCCGTCGGGAACACGTCAATCGCTGCACCCAAAAGTTTTTTGGCTTTCAAGGCATCGGCCAAAGGCTCAATCTCCACCACGGTACCGCGTGACGCGTTGATCAAAACGCTACCGGGCTTCATGGCGGCAATTTGCGCCGCGCCCATCATCCACTGGGTGCTTGGCAGCTCGGGCACATGCAGGCTGACCACATCAGACATGGCCAGCAAATCAGTTAGCACCGGTATTTGCCGCGCATTGCCCAGCGCCAGCTTGGTGACCACGTCGTAAAACACCACCTGCATGCCCAAGCCTTCAGCTAGCACAGAAAGCTGCGTGCCAATTGAGCCGTAGCCAACAATACCCAGCGTTTTGCCGCGAATCTCGTACGCGTTGTCCGCCGACTTGAGCCAGCCACCCCGGTGCGCCACAGCGTTTTTTTCAGGCACGCCGCGCAGCAGCAAAATGGCTTCAGCCAGTACCAGCTCCGCCACCGAACGGGTGTTGGAAAACGGCGCGTTAAACACCGCAATGCCTTTTTCTCGTGCTGCGTTCAGGTCCACCTGGTTGGTACCAATGCAAAAGCAACCCACTGCCGCCAGCTTGTGCGCATGGGCAAAAACGTCTGCCGTCAGCTGGGTGCGGGACCGAATACCGACAAAATGCGCATCAGAAATTTTTGCCAGCAGCGCGTCGCCATCAAGCGCACCGCTGATGCTTTCAATGTTGCTGTAGCCAGCAGCCTGCAGCACTTTGACAGCAGACGGATGAATACCTTCAAGCAGCAAGAATTTAAGGTGAGTTTTGTCGAGTGAGGTTTTGATCATCAGCCAAGTATGTGCCATTGCGCTTTCACGCAAACGTGATGCGGTTATTGACGTCAGGCGCTCAAACCGAACATTGCCAACTCACTGCTTGCAGGGTTTTGCCGGTTTTATCGTCAAGCACCACCAGGTTGATCTGCCGCAGGTGGCCCGGTGCGTTGACAGCCACTTGTCAGCCGACGGGCACGAGCTGCAGCCCTCAGACGTGTACGGCTCATTGACTGGCGTCGTTATGGCACTTGACGTGACACTGCACAAGTTTGACTTTGCAAAAGTATTGCCAGCTCAATAAAACAGGGCGCAAGCAGCTATTAAATCAGGAGTGTTTGAACGGACTGGCCAGCACATGAAAGTCCCCACAAAATGATTGTCACCCGGTGTAGTCGATCAGGCTAAAACCTCTTGCAGTTTTTATAGCGCTCAACAGACGTTTAACAGACATTTAACAGACATTTAACGGACGTTTTGCAGCTGGTTGCGCGCCAGGGCGTCGTCGTGTTGGCCCCAGTAAGCGGCATTTGAATTGTCGGATTGATCAAGTCGCTGCAATAAAAGCTGTTCTGTTTGCATGATGCGCCGGTCCATGGCGGCCACTGTGCCATTGGCTTGGTTCAGAGCCAAATCGGCTTGTGACTCCATATAACGGCGCAATTCTGTAAAACGGGACGCCTCAGCTTTGTCGGCCAGTTCACGTTGCACGGTTAACTCTTTGGCATATTTGCGGGTTTCAATCAGATTGGTACTGTGCATATACAACGTGGTCACCAAAAAAATCAGCAAAATGGCAATGACCAGTACCGTCATAACCATACCCAACGGTAGTTGCATGGTGGTAAAACCCAGATTCAGGGTGCTGACGCGCGTGAACTCATCGACGTTGAGGATGCCAAAGGCAGCAATCAAGACGATACCGATGACTAAAAGCAGAATTTTTGTGCGCATATAGGCCTCTTAGAACTTCAGGTTTTTGATTGCATGATTGTCAGTTATCAGCAGATTTTTGCTGTGGGACAATGCTCAGCCGCAGCGTCAGCTGACGCATCTTTGGGTGCAAATACTTACCTAAAAAATGCAACAAATGCAACAAACGCAACAAATGCAAAAAATAATCCACCAGATTGCGCTTGAAATCAAAGTGCAAGACCAACAGGTCAAAACCGCCGTTGAGCTGCTGGATGGAGGCGCGACGGTGCCGTTTATTGCGCGTTACCGCAAAGAAGCCACCGGTGGGCTGGACGACATCCAGCTGCGGGAGCTGGAACACCGTTTGAGCTACCTGCGCGAGCTGGCGGAGCGGCGCGAAGCCGTGCTGAGCAGCATTGAAAGCCAAGGCAAATTGACACCCGAGCTGCGCGCCGCCATTGAGTTTGCCGCCACCAAGCAAGACCTTGAAGACCTGTACTTGCCGTTCAAGCAAAAACGCCGTACCAAAGGCCAGATTGCCCGGGAAAACGGCATTGAGCCGCTGGCCGATACGCTGTTTGGCAATCCTTTACTTGTCCCGGTGGATGAGGCGGCGGCGTATGTGAAGCCTGATAAAAACGAACAGGGCGATGACTTCACCACCGTGCAGGCGGTGCTGGACGGCGTGCGCGACATTTTGAGCGAGCGCTGGGCTGAAGACGCTGCACTGGTGCAAATGCTGCGCGGCTGGCTGTGGGCTGAAGGCTTGTTCACGTCAAAACTGGTGTCGGGCAAAGACGAAAACCTGGCCGACAACGCCAAGTTTCGCGATTATTTTGCTTATGACGAGCCAATAGGCCGTGTGCCGTCGCACCGCGCGCTGGCAGTTTTCAGGGGCAGGGGGCTGGAGATTCTGGATGCGAAGTTGCTGCTGCCTGAGCCTTTGCAGTCTGCGGATACGCCCGTAGCCAAAGGCCCAGTCGTTTCTTTGGCCGAGGGGAAAATTGCGTTGCATTTGCAATGGAGCCATAAAGCCCGCCCCGCTGATGACCTGATTCGTAAATGCGTGGCCTGGGCTTGGCGCGTCAAACTCAGTTTGTCGCTGGAGCGTGACCTGTTCACCAAGCTCAGGGAAGACGCTGAAAAAGTCGCCATCAAGGTGTTTGCCGACAACCTGCGTGACTTGCTACTGGCCGCACCCGCCGGGCCGCGCGTAGTCATGGGGCTGGACCCTGGCATACGCACGGGTGTGAAGGTGGCGGTGGTTGACGCCACTGGCAAGCTGGTGGAGACCGCCACCGTGTTTCCGCACGAGCCGCGCAAAGACTGGGACGGGTCGCTGCACACGCTGGCCAAGCTGTCGGTCAAACACGGCGTGAACCTGATTGCGATTGGCAACGGCACCGCCAGCCGCGAGACCGACAAATTGGCCGCAGATTTGATCAAAATGCTCCAAAAAGGCTTAAATAGTGCATCAAATATGCCTGCAGCCCAATCAAATAAAGCGCAAGCAGCTACTGAAATCATAGCTAATATGGTCATTGAAAAGGTCGTCGTCAGCGAGGCAGGCGCATCGGTTTACTCCGCCAGCGAGTTTGCCAGCCAGGAAATGCCCGACGTGGACGTAAGCCTGCGCGGCGCAGCCAGCATTGCACGTCGCCTGCAAGACCCCTTGGCCGAGCTTGTGAAGATTGACCCGAAATCCATCGGCGTGGGCCAGTACCAGCACGATGTGAACCAAAGCGATTTGGCTAGATCCCTGGACACCGTGGTCGAAGATTGCGTGAACAGCGTTGGCGTTGACCTGAACACTGCCAGCGTGCCGCTGCTGGCGCGGGTGTCGGGTTTGAGCCAGACGGTGGCCAAGTCAGTGGTGCGCTGGCGTGACGCGAATGGCGCATTTGCTTCACGCGCTGATTTACTGAAAGTGACAGGCCTGGGCGCTAAAACCTTTGAGCAAAGCGCTGGGTTCTTGCGTTTGCACGGCAGCACCAACCCGCTCGACATGACAGGGGTTCACCCAGAAACCTATTCAGTTGTTGAGCACATCATGCAACACACCGGCAAACCCGTGGCCGAGCTGATGGGCAGGGCAGATATGCTCAAAACCCTCAAGCCCGAGCTGTTTGCCAACGACAAGTTTGGTGTGATCACGGTCAAAGACATCTTGCTGGAACTCGAAAAACCAGGCCGTGACCCGCGCCCCAGCTTTAAAGTCGCGCGCTTTAACGACGGCGTAGAAGACATCAAAGACCTGCGGGAAGGCATGGAGCTGGAAGGCACCGTCAGCAACGTGGCCGCTTTTGGCGCGTTTATTGACATTGGCGTGCATCAGGACGGCCTCGTACACGTCAGCCAGCTTAGCCACAAGTTCACCACTGATGCGCGTGAGGTTGTCAAAACAGGCGATATTGTGAAGGTGCGGGTCACCGAAATTGACGTGGCGCGCAAGCGGATTGGGCTGACGATGAAGCTCGGCGAGCCCACAGCACGGCGGGATGCGCCCAGAGACAACCGGTTTGAAGGTTCAAGGCCCGGCTTCAGTCAAAACCAAAGCCGCAGCAGGCAAGATGCGCCTCAGGCTGTGCCATCGGCGATGGCTTCGGCGTTTGGCAAGCTGGCTGGGTTGAAGAAGTAGCCAAGGCAAGCTTGGGGTTGATGTAATTCGTGTTTTTATGCGAAAATGCTTTTATGCGTACCACATTAGACCTTCCAGACAACCTCATGCGCGAGCTTAAGGCGCGTGCTGCACTTGAGGGCGTCAAGCTTAAAGACTACTTTGCTCATATTGTCCAGGCGGCTTTGCAGCGACCTGCTTCTGGTGGCGCGCAATCGGCGCGCAGCCCGGTACCAGTTTTTAAAAGGCCAGGCGTCAAGGCCATGCCAGCCATGAGCAACGCTGAGCTCTACGCCATTCTTGACAGCACAGATGGCAGTTAGCCCATTGGCTTGCGATCTGCCAGATGTCAACGTCTGGCTGGCTTTGCTCAACAGTCAACATCCTCATCACAGCGCCGCAAAGGCTTACTGGAACGTGGCAGCTGGCCAGCGCATAGCCTTTTGCCGTGTCACCATGCTGGGTTTGCTGCGGCTATCAACCAACAAGACCGTGATGGGTGGAGCGCCCTACACAACTTTGCAGGCTTGGCAGGCTTACCAAGCCGTCATTGATTTGCCTGAAATAAGCTTTATTGCAGAACCGCCCGGCATTGAAGTTGCCATGCAAAAACTGACTCACTTAACCAGGTCTGGCGCTCCTGACTGGACAGATGCCTACCTGGCAGCGTTGGCCAGTTTGGCAGGTTTGCGCATGGTGTCGTTTGACAAAGGATTCAAACAGTACAGAGGTTTGACATTACTGGCACTTCAAACGTCGTGACATAGAAAAAAATGTATCCCGCACCTCTTTTTAAATACTAAATAGATATTTATCCCATCAAATTCGCTCGCTAGTAGCTCCTGAACTAATAGCATATTTCAAACCATCCATGCAAGCTCTCCGCATCTATGCAGGCCCAAAAGCCATGCTCCACATTGCGCAAAACGGCTTGCAGCCGCACCACATCGGCGTGGTGCCGGGCGCGGCGGGTGGGCCGAAGGGTTTGATTCTTGGGCCGCTGGACCGGTTTATTTTTGGTGACTGGCTGGCGCAAACAAACCATGAAGTGCATTTGGTGGGCGCGTCGATTGGCGCGTGGCGCATGGCGACGGCCTGCCTGAACAACTGCGTTGCAAGTTTTGAGCAACTGGAGCATGACTACATTCACCAGGACTATGCGCTCAAACCAGGTGAAAAGTTTCCATCTGCCGGTGCGGTGAGTGAAGACTTTGGCCGCAACCTGGCCCGTTTTTATGCGGGCAAAGTAACTGATGTGCTGAGCCATCCGCGCTACAAACTGCACATCATCACCGCGCGCGGGCGGCACTTTTTGCGGCGCGAGCACAAAGTTCTCACGCCGCTCGGCTACCTGGGCGCTTTTTTAAGCAACGGTATTCACCGTAAAACGATGGGTGCATGGTTAGAGCGGGTGGTGTTTTCTAGTCAAAACGCCGCGTTGCCGTTTGACGTGCGTGACTACCGTACCCGCCAGATTGATTTGACAGAGGCCAACTTCAACCCGGCGCTGCAGGCCAGTTGCTCGATTCCATTTGTGCTGCGCTCTGTGCGGGACATACCGGGTGCGCCGCCTGGGGCGTACTGGGACGGCGGCATCACTGATTACCACCTGCACCTGAACTACCCTGCGGCTTTAAAAGGGCTGGCTAAAAACATGGTTCTTTATCCACATTTTCAAAAATCAGTGGTGCCTGGCTGGCTGGACAAAAGCCTGAAATGGCGACATAAGGCTACGCCGTTTTTAGACAACATGGTTTTGCTTGCGCCCAACCCTGATTGGGTGAAAACCCTGCCCAACGCCAAGCTGCCAGACCGTACAGACTTTGCACGTTACGGTACAGATTTACAGGCGCGGGTGGCGGCCTGGAGCACAGCGGCGTCTGCCAGCGAGCAACTGGCTGATGAATGGCAGCAGTGGCTGCACAGACCGGATGCGTCTAAGGTTCAGGCGTTATAAATTCAGCGTTTTTAACCGAGCTTCTTCACCAGCACCTGACTCTTGCGGTCCCAGTTGTACTTGCGCTTGCGGGCATCAGGCAGCCAGTCAGGGTCGACCTGTACAAAACCGCGTTTGATAAACCAGTGCATGGTGCGTGTCGTCAATACAAAAATGCTTTGCAAGCCAACTGCCCGGGCACGTTGTTCGATTCGTTTTAAGACCTTTTCGCCATCACCCTGGCCCTGGGACTGTGGCGATACCGTCAACGCGGCCATTTCTGCGGTTTTGGCTTCCGGGTAGGGGTACAAAGCCGCGCAGGCAAAAATCACGCCGTCGTGCTCAATGATGGTGTAATTATCAGCGTCGCGCTCAATCTCGGTGCGGTCGCGTTTGACCAGCGTGCCGTCTTTTTCAAACGGTTCAATCAGCTGCAAAATGCCGCCCACATCGTCAGCGGTGGCTTCTCGCAATTCCTCCAGCTTTTCATCAATCACCATGGTGCCAATGCCGTCGTGCACGTAAATCTCCAGCAACAACGCACCGTCAACCGCAAACGGCAAAATATGGCTGCGTTCCACCCCGGACTTGCAGGCTTTAACGCAATGCTGCAGGTAAAAAGCCGTGTCCGACGGTTGGGTAGCATTTGGCAAATAGGCCAACAGCTTTTCAGCGGCAGCCAGCGGTAGCTCGGTGTCTATCGGGTTGTCGTCGCTGGGGGGTAAATCCGGGTTCATTCGAATGCCGGGGATTTCGGTCAAAAAGATCAGTTTGTCAGCGCTCAAAGCAATGCCCACACTGGTGGCGACTTCTTCCATCGTCAAATTAAAGGCCTCGCCCGTGGGCGAAAAACCAAACGGCGACAACAGCACCAGCGCGCCCAAGTCCAGCGTGCGGGTAATGCCCAGCGTGTCAACCTTGCGCACCAAACCTGAATGTTTGAAGTCGACACCATCCACAATGCCGACCGGCCGGGCGGTAATAAAGTTGCCTGAAATCACCCGCACCGTGGCCCCAGCCATCGGTGTGTTGGGCAAGCCCTGGCTGAAGGCGGCTTCAATCTCATAGCGCAACTGGCCTGCGGCTTCCTGTGCACTGTCCAGGGCAACCTCATCAGTGATACGCATGCCGTGCGAATATTTGGCCTCGTGGCCTTTGGCGGCCAGCTGTTCGTTGACCTGTGGCCGAAATCCATGCACCAGAACAATCTTCACGCCCATGCTCTGGATCAGCGCCAGGTCTTGTGCAATGTGCTGCAGCTTGCCCGCTGCAATCGCCTCGCCAGCAATGCCGACAACAAAGGTTTTACCCCGGTGCGTATGGATGTAAGGCGCAACAGAGCGAAACCAGGGCACGAAGGTGAAGTTGAAAACGGCTGACATGGACGTACCCTGGACTTGAGCTAAAAACGAAAGTGTAAGGTACTGAAAATGTGCGTTTCAGAGCTGGCTGAGACTCGTCCGCCTTCATTGGCGCTTGCGTCGAGATGGGCCTCGGGTTGTCTTTACAGTCGATGAAAAAACTGATTGCTGGGTTGTGGGATTGCTTTTTCGGCGCTGTTTTTTTGGCATGCTCACCGGATCAGTGTTTGCCTAGGCCCGTTCGCAGAGGGACCGGTTGGGAACTGACGGGTTTGTACTGGTGTTACCGCATCGCCAGGCGAGCATTGATCTGATCAATGTTGCCAAGGCTGTAGAGTCTCGCTTGCGGTGGCAGGGTATGTCGCGGACAGCCATCAGCTACGGCAGCCGACTTGCCTGGTTTGACGAATCAATCGGCGCCGCGGTTGAATTGCCTGCCGTCTGTTTGCTCTAGCCGCCCGTGGTTTGAGAGTCGATAATGAGTAATTTTGAGCCTTAAGCCGTTGTCATCAGAATTCAAACCAGCTTTGCACATCGATTTCCCTGAATCTTTACCCGTTTCTGGCAAACGCGAAGAAATTACCGCCGCCATTGCCGCCCACCAGGTCGTGATTGTTTGCGGTGAAACCGGCTCCGGCAAAACCACGCAGCTGCCGAAAATTTTGCTGGCGATGGGGCGCGGCAAGCATAACTATCCGGCGGGCCAGCGCGCCAAACTCATCGGCCACACCCAGCCGCGCCGCATTGCCGCGTCTAGCGTGGCCAAGCGCATTGCCGAAGAGCTGAAATCGCCGCTGGGCGAAGTGGTGGGCTTTAAGGTGCGGTTTCAAGACCGTTTGAGCCGTGACGCGTCCGTCAAACTGATGACTGACGGCATTTTGCTGGCAGAGACGCAAACTGACCCGATGCTGAATGCTTATGACAGCATCATCATTGACGAAGCGCACGAGCGCAGCCTGAACATTGATTTTTTGCTGGGTTACCTGCGCCAGTTGCTGCCGCGCAGGCCAGACTTGAAGGTCATCATCACGTCGGCAACGATTGATGCGAATCGGTTTGCTGAATATTTTGCGTCCGCCAAAGGGCCGGCTCCGGTGATCATGGTTTCAGGGCGCATGTTTCCGGTCGAGCAGCGTTACAGGCCGTTTGAAGAGGCGCGCGATTACGATTTAAACGATGCGATAGCTGATGCGGTGGACGAGCTGTGGCTAAGCCCCCACAGCGCGGGCGATATTCTGGTGTTCTTGCCCGGTGAGCGTGAAATCAGGGAAGCGGCTGACCACCTGCGCAAGCATTTGGCGCATCAGCCTTTGAACCGCGGCGCAGATGTGTTGCCACTGTTTGCACGCCTGAGCCCGGCTGAGCAAGACCAGATTTTTGCCAGCCACAGTAACCGCCGCATTGTGCTGGCCACCAACGTGGCTGAAACGTCATTGACTGTTCCGGGCATTAAATACGTGATTGATGCAGGTACTGCGCGCGTCAAGCGCTACAGCTTCAGGAGCAAAGTCGAGCAGCTGATGGTCGAGCCCATCAGCCAGGCAGCAGCCAACCAGCGCGCCGGGCGCTGCGGTCGGGTGGCGGACGGTATTTGTATCCGGCTCTACGACGCGCAGGACTTCGCGGGTCGTCAACGCTTTACTGACCCCGAAATTTTGCGCAGCTCACTGGCTGCAGTCATCTTGCGCATGAAGGCGCTGCACTTGGGTGCGATTGAAGACTTTGCCTTCATTGAAGCGCCGCAGCGCCGCGCCATGACGGACGGTTACCAGTTGCTGGCGGAGCTGGGCGCTGTCGATGACGACAACGAACTGACAACTGTCGGTCACACCCTGGCCAAGCTGCCGCTGGACCCGCGTGTTGGCCGCATGATTCTCGAAGCCAAAAGCCGCAGTGCGCTGGATGAGGTGCTGGTCATTGCCAGCGCCCTGAGCGTGCAAGACGTGCGCGACCGCCCGATGGACAAACAAGCCCAGGCGGACCAGGCGCACGCCAAATTTGACGATGAGAAAAGCGAGTTTGTCGGCTATCTGAAGTTGTGGAAGTGGCTTGGTGACTCGCGGGGGGGGCACGATGCAGTGCATAAACTGACCAACCGGCAGCATGAGAATTTGCTGCGCGAAAACTTCATCAACATGCGCCGGGTGCGCGAATGGCGTGACATTCATTCGCAACTGTTGGGCACCATCGGCGAGCAGGGCTGGGAACTCAACAAAAAGCCCGCCAGTTACGAGCAGCTGCATCAGTCGATGCTGTGCGGCTTGCTGGGCAACCTGGGGCAAAAGAACGACGAAGAAGATTGGTACCTGGGCGCGCGCGGCATCAAGTTTTACCGACACCCTGGCGCCAAACTCAGCAAAAAGCCGGGCCGCTGGATTGTGGCTGCCGAGCTGGTGGAAACCACGCGCCTGTTTGGCCGCGGGATTGCCAACATCGAGCCGCAGTGGATAGAACAGGTCGCTGGGCATTTGCTCAAAAAACAGTTGCTCGACCCGCATTGGGAAAAGAAAGCCGCACAAGTCACCGCGCTGGAACGCGCCACGCTTTACGGCCTGGTGGTGTACAGCGGCAGGCGGGTTAACTTTGGCCGGGTAGACCCGGTGGCGGCACGCGAGGTGTTTATCAGGCAAGCACTGGTGGCTGGCAATTGGGACACGCCGCTCGGGTTTTTAAAAGCCAACGAAAAACTGATTGCCACCGTACAAGACCTGGAGCACAAGGCGCGCAGGCAGGATGTGCTGGTCGATGAAGAACTGATTTATGCCTTTTACGACCAGCAATTGCCAGCGGATGTGTGCAGCGGCGCAAGTTGCGAGGCGTGGTACCGGGACGAGATTAAAAAGCGTCCCAAACTGTTGCTGTTGACGCAAGAAGAGCTGATGCGCCACGAGGCAGCAGGCATTACCACGCAAGCTTTCCCCAAAATATTGCGGCTGGGTGGTGTGGACTGCACAGCCACCTACCTGCACGAGCCGGGCGACGCCAAAGACGGCGTGACGGTAGATGTGCCGCTGTTTGCGCTGAACCAGGTCAATGAAGAGCGCTGTGAATGGCTGGTGCCGGGCATGTTGAAAGACAAAATTCAGGCATTGATCAAAACCCTGCACCAGCGGCCGCGTTCGCGCTTGGTGCCGCTGCCCGATACGGCGGCACGGTTTGCGGAGCAGCTCAACCAGCCTGAAGTTTTTGGCACTGGCTCGCTGACAGACGCGGTGCTGAAGCTGGTACGGGACGCCACAGCGGTTGACGTCAAGCGTGGCGACCTGAAGCTGGACATGCTGGCACCGCATCTATTTATGAACTTTCGGGTGCTGGACGAGCATGGGCGGCAACTTGGCCACGGGCGCAGCTTGGCGGGGTTAAAAGGGGACTTGGGCACGCAGGCGCGCGGGGCGTTTCAGGCCCTCGCTGGGCTGAGGAATCTGGCTAAATCATCTCAAGCGCCTGTAAATGTCGAAAATCAACCGAATTTAGCATCAAATCAACCTATAGTCCAACAAATACGTGCGCAAGTCGCTCCTAAAAGTGTAGCAATTAAGGTGCCTGAACGTTACACCGCATGGACGTTTGGTGAGCTGCCAGAGCTGATGGAAATTGCCAAAGGCGCGCAAACACTGATTGGTTTTCCGGCGTTGATAGATTTAGGCGATGCGGTGACGATTGAGGTGTTTGACGAGCCCGAGCTGGCCAGCGCCAAACACCGCGCCGGGCTGGCCAGGTTGTTTGCACTGCAAATCAAAGACGCCATCAAGTACCTGGAAAAGAACCTGCCTGATCTGCAAAAAATGGCGACTGCGTACATGCTGGTGGGGCGCGCGGCAGACAATTCTGGTGGCGGAACGCTCGAAGAACTGCGTGCGCAAATTCTGGAAGTCGCGCTGGCAAGAACGTTTTTGTTGGACCCGTTGCCGACGTGTGAGACTGACTTTAAAAAACGGCTGGACGAAGGGCGAGGGCGCTTGACGCTGATCGCCACAGAAATAGCGCGCCTGGCAGGCGGCGTGCTGCTTGAATTTACAGTGGCTCAGCGCAAAATCAAGGACAGCAAAAACGCCGCCGAAGCCGCGCTGGACGCCGCCCAGCAGTTGCAGCGGTTGGTGCCCAAGCGGTTTTTGACGACCACGCCGTACGGGCAGTTGCAACATTTCCCGCGTTACCTCAAAGCCATCACGGCGCGGCTCGACAAATGGCGGGCCGACCCGGCACGCGATGCCGCAAAAATGCTGGAACTAAAGCCGCAAGAGCAACGCTATTGGCGGCTGGTAGCAGAACGAAAAGGTGCAACCGACGCACGCATGCAAGAGTTCCGGTGGTTGCTGGAAGAACTGCGAGTCAGTTTTTTTGCGCAAGAGCTGCGAACCCCCCAGCCGGTCAGCATCAAGCGGCTGGAAAAGGTGTGGCAACAACTCAATAGTTAAGCGGCCTTTTTAAGGGTTGTTTAAAAAACTTTGAGTTCGCTATCTGAACACTTTTAGAGGCGTCCCATCAGCAACAAGATAACCAGAATGACAACAATCAAGCCTATGCCTCCACTGGGTCCATAACCCCAGCTGCGGCTATGACCCCACGTCGGCAAAGCACCGACCAGAATCAATATTAAAACGATCAGCACGATGAGGGAAATAGACATGAAAGCTCCTTGTTATGAAGTTTTCATTCTTTATGATTCGGGCCAGTTGTCCAAGTGGCACAAAGCGCAGTCATCTGTCAGCAGATGCCGATGTTGTGGCTAAAGGCGGGCTAGTCGTGCCAGCGCAGCGTGCAATGTTTCGTCTTTTTTGGCAAAGCAAAAGCGCACCACGCGCTGGTCATAACCGCTGCTGTAAAACGCTGACAACGGTATGGCGGCCACGCCTACTTCGCTGGTTAGCCATTTGCAAAAATCAGCTTCGTTCAAATCACTGACATCAGAGATGTCGACGCACTGAAAGTAGCTGCCTTCGCTTGGCAACAGTCTGAACCGGGTGTTGGCCAGCCCTGCGCGAAACAGGTCGCGCTTGCGTTGATAAAACGCTGGCAAGTCCAAATAAGCGGCCTCGTTGGCCATGTAGTTGGCCACACCATACTGGACCGGCGTGTTGACAGTAAACACGTTGAACTGGTGCACCTTGCGAAACTCGGCCATCAAGTCTGCGGGTGCGGCCACATAGCCCACCTTCCAGCCTGTAACGTGGTAAGTTTTGCCGAAACTGCTGACGATAAAAGCTCGCGCTTTAAGGCCGGCAAAGCGTGCAGCGCTTTGGTGAATGTGGCCTTTGTCAGCGTCAAACACCATGTGCTCATAAACCTCATCGCTGATCAGCAGCACGTCGGTGGGCGCCAGCAACTCTTGCAGTTTGAGCATTTCGGCTGCCGTCCACACCGTCGCGCTGGGGTTGTGCGGCGAGTTGATCAAAATGGCGCGAGTTTTGGGTGTGATGGCGGCGCTGATCTTGTCAAAGTCGGGCCTGAAAGTGCCGGAAGAAGATGACGTACCAAGCGGTACACGTACCACCACGCCGCCCGCCAGCTCAATATTCGGCACATAGCTGTCGTAACACGGCTCCAGCACAATGACTTCATCACCGGGGTGAACAACGGCCAGAATGGCAGTAATGATGGCTTGCGTTGCACCTGCTGTGACGGTGATCTCGGTGTTGGGGTTATAGCTGCTGCCATGCAGATTTAAAAGCTTTTTTGCCACGGCTTCACGCAGCACCGGCACACCGGGCATGGGCGGGTATTGGTTCAAGCCCTGGGTCATGGCTTTCGTGACGGCATTCACCAACGCGGGGTCGCAGTCAAAGTCAGGGAAGCCCTGGCCCAGATTGACGGCATTGTGCTGAGCCGCTAAAGCCGACATCACGCTGAAAATGGTGGTGCCGACCGTGGGTAGTTTGGTTTTGAGTTGCGGAGTGCGTTCAACAACGGAGTTGACAACAACAGAGTTCATTTGGTTTTGCTCTAAAAATCTAAAATCAAAAAATCAAAAATCGCTCGCATGACCTGACATGGTTTTTTCAATCAGTTCGCGCTTCAAGTCACTGCTGACCAACTCTGCAAACGTATAAACAAAGTTGCGCAAATAGGCGCTGCGTTTAAAGGCCACACGCGCCACGTTCAGTCCAAACAAATGCCCCGCCGGTATGGCCTGCAGGTCACTGTTGGTGCCATCGTCCTTGATGGCCATTTCGGCCACAATGCCCACGCCCAGCCCAAGGCGCACGTACGTTTTAATGACGTCTGAATCAATTGCCTCCAGCGCAATTCGCGGCTCCAGCTTTTGAAAGGCAAAGGCCTGGTCAATTTTGGTGCGTCCGGTAAACGATGGGTGGTAAGTGATGAGCGGCTCAAGCGCCAGGTCTTGCAGTGTGATGCTGGCTTTGCTGGCCAGTGGGTGGGTTGTGGGCAACACCAGCATATGCTGCCATTCATAACAGGGCAGGGTGATCAGGTCTGGGTAGTTGACCAATGACTCGGTGGCAATGCCAATCTCGGCGACCTCATCAAGAAGCATTTGCGCGACCTGATCCGGTGAGCCCTGATGCAAGCTGACATTGACTTTGGGAAACGCTTCGCGTAAGCGGGCCACCGGCTGCGGCAACACGTATCTGGCCTGGGTGTGGGTGGTAGCAATTGACAGGGTACCGCTGTCTTGCTTGGAGTACTGCTCGCCAATACGCCGCAAGTTGCCAACCTCACGCAAGATCAGGTCTATGCTTTTGAGTACGTGCGTGCCTGGCTCGGTCACACGCTTCAAGCGTTTGCCGTGGCGGGCAAAAATCTCAACGCCAAGCTCTTCTTCAAGCTCGATGATGGCTTTAGACACACCGGGCTGGGAGGTGTGCAGCGCTTTGGCCGTTTCGGTCAGGTTCAGGTTACGACGTACTGCTTCTTGAACAAACCGGAATTGATGAAGATTCATATCAAATATCGACTGATAGTTATTGTCATTATTCTAATTTGACGCTAACGAGAGTCTGCACAACACACTAAGACAGCGCAATATCGGCCATCAAGGAAATCAACTGGTTTGATTCGCCAGCGGTGGGCAAAAGCTCAACGGTCACAGCAGGGTGGGCCGCCCTGAGTTCATGGATCAGCAGCGGCAGGTCTTCTCGTGCATGCTTTCCTACACCTAAAAATAACGGGAAAACCCTTATCAGGCGTGCGCCGCTAGCTATTAAATCAGTAGCAGCGTCGGGCAGCGACGGCAGGCATAGCTCAAGGTAGGCGCAGCGTACCAGCGTACCCGGCTGGCGCTGCATGATTTGTGCCGCCACCGCCTCGATGGGCAAGCGCCATTGCGGGTCTCTGGAGCCATGCGCAAACAAAATAATGCCAGTTGTCATGTGTCTATCGCCTTAAAACCAGCCAGCCGAACGCGCCTAGCGATATGGCCATGTAGAGCATGCCTGGCGCTGCAGCAGCCAGCCAAGGCAGCCAGTTTTGCAGGTTGCCCACATAGCCGAATAAATTGTTAAGCAAGAAAAAACTGATGCCAATCATCACACCAGAAAACACGTAGATCGCGATACCGCCAGAACGAAAATGCAGGTAAGCAAATGGCAATGCCAGCATCACCATGACCAGACAGCTGAGTGGATAAAAAACTTTTCTCCAGAATTCAATCTCATAACTCTGTGCGCGCTGGCCGTTGGCGTCAAGGTGGCGAATGTAATTGAACAGGTCCAAAGTCCCCATGCGTTCTGGCTTGAGCAGCGCCACCGACACCATCTCCTGCGTTAACTCTGTCGGCCAGCGAAAACTGGTCATTGAGTTTTTGGCCACATCGGCAGACTGTTTACCAGCGTTACTGGCCGTGGCGGTGTCAGCAGGCACATTGAATTCTGTCCGCGTGACGCTGCGCAATTGCCATGAATCGTCTGATCCAAATGATGCACTTGCCGCCAGCGTTTTAGACACCACCCTACCTTTGCTGCTGAACTCAAAAATTTGCAAGTCCTGCATTTCGTTGTCGGGTGACAAGGTTTTGACGTTGACAATTATCGTGTTGTAGGCCTGCTTTTCTTTCAACCACGCGCCGGTCTGGCCAACTGTGAGGCTGCCTTGATATCGGGCCTTGAGAAGTTGTGCGGTGCGCTCACTCAAGGGTGCCAGGTAGTCACCCATGACAAAACTCAACACAACGAATAGGCCGCCTAAATTCAGCAGCATTATTAATGCCCGCCACGGGTCGAGCCCGCTGGTTCGCAAAATCGTGTATTCAGAGCTTTTTGCCAGGCGGGCCATGACAAAAATGGTGCCAATCAGCACTGAAATCGGCAGTAATTCGTACAAATGGTTGGGTATGCGCAGGCTGACATACAGCAGCGCATGCCTGATCTGATAGAAGTCGTTGGCGTTAGGCAGACCGGTGTTTTTGCCTAAGTGCTGCAACTCGTCAATCATGTCAAAAAAGAAGAACAGGGCCAAAAAGCCTAGCGCAACCAGGGAAATTGCTGCCAGTACTTCGCCGTAGATCAGACGTCTAACTGTTTTCATAGTGCCGTGGGGACTGATTTGGCGCGCGAGTGAAAAACCGAGCGCAGTGTCCAGTTGGCATTGCGTTTGACCAGCCACAACAGGCTGAGCGCAAGCACTCCGCCATGCAGCAACAACAGCAAACTGCCAAAGCTGACGGAGCCGACAGAAACCCAACTTTGCCCCAGATTCACCAAATTGTTGTAGGCCAGAAAAATCAGCACAATAAAAACATAGTTGCTGCTGCGGCCACCGCGTGGGTTGGCGTTGGCCAGTGCAACTGCCAACACCACAAAGTTGACCGCCGCCATGGCCAGTCCGAGTCTCCAGGCCAGTTCGCCCCGGTTGGCGCTGGTAGGCGTCATGACCAAGTCTAAAGTGGACAACAGTCTGGGGGAATCAGCGGGTGTGATCTGTTCAGACGCACTGCCAACGGCGCTGCCGTACTCTTCAAAATTGCTGATTTGCAAGCTATTTTTGCCATTTTCGTTTTCCAGGCGCTGGCCGTTTTCAAGTACAAGCACTTGTTTGTCACCGATGATTTCAATCCGGCCTGACTGCGCTGTGGTGACGGAGTTTTTACCTTTTTCATTGGCAGCGATAAACACATTGTTGCTTGACTTCGAATTTGCGTCGACTTCGCGGTCAATAAAAAAGACCCGTTTGCCGCCCGACGATTCCTGAAACTGGCCAGGCGCAATGCGGTCAATGTCGCTGCGGCCGGCGTAGCGTTGTTGCATGTCCCTGGTTTGCTGGTTGGCCCAGGGCCAGACGAACAGCGACGTCAGCGCAACAATCAGCAGCACTGGCCAAGAAAAGCGAAACAGTGGTGCGAGAAAACTGACCAAGCTTCGACCGCTGGAAAACCAGACCACCATTTCGCTGTCGCGGTACAAGCGCA
>JAYURC010000063.1:0-23552 GCA_043756405.1 Polaromonas sp. | reverse complement strand
GGCTGTTGCACTTGCCAATATAGACGAGTTCATTGCCATCATTCGCAATGCACCCACTCCGCCCGTGGCCAAGGCTGAACTGATGGTCAGGCCATGGGACAGCACAATGGTACGCGAGATGCTGACCCGAACCCGCGCTGATGGCGGAATCGTCAACGCAGATGATTACCGCCCCGACGGCTTGGAAAAACTTTACGGCATGGGCAATGACGGGCTCTATCGTTTGTCTGAAACGCAAGCTCAAGAAATTTTACAGATGCGTTTGCAGCGCTTGACTGGCCTAGAGCAAGACAAAATAGTTGCAGAGTACAAAGAGGTCATGGCCGAAATTGATGACTTGCTGGATATCCTGGCTAAGCCCGGACGTGTATCCATCATTATTGGTGAAGAGCTCGCTGCTATCAGGCATGAGTTTGGCCAAACCAAATTAGGCGCGCGTCGCAGCCAGATTGAGCACTCGTCATTTGACTTGAGTACCGAGGACTTGATCACGCCCACTGACATGGTTGTCACGTTGTCGCATACAGGCTACATCAAGAGCCAGCCTTTATCAGAATATCGCTCGCAAAAACGGGGTGGGCGCGGTAAACAGGCGACGGCGACTAAAGAAGATGATTGGGTAGACCAGCTCTTTATTGCCAATACCCACGATTATATTTTGTGCTTCTCAAACCGTGGCCGCTTGTACTGGCTCAAGGTATGGGAAGTACCCGCTGGCTCGCGCGGCTCACGGGGCCGGCCCATCGTCAATATGTTTCCGCTGCAGGAAGGCGAAAAAATAAACGTCGTGCTGGCACTAACGGGTGACAAACGCGTGTTTCCAGCTGACCAATACGTGTTTATGGCCACATCAATGGGCACTGTCAAAAAAACAGCGCTTGATGAGTTCAATAACCCGCGCAAGGGCGGCATTATTGCTGTCAATCTTGATGATGGTGATTATTTGATCGGCGCTGCACTGACAGATGGCAAACACGATGTGATGCTGTTTTCAGATGGCGGAAAAGCTGTTCGGTTTGACGAAGAAGACGTGAGGCCGCTTGGCCGGAATGCACGCGGCGTCCGCGGCATGGCGCTCGACGTCGGACAAAGCGTGATCGCCATGCTGGTTGCAGAAGACGAGCAGCAAAGCGTGTTGACTGCAACTCAGCATGGCTTTGGTAAACGCACATCAATCACCGAATACACCCGTCATGGACGCGGCACCAAAGGCATGATCGCTATCCAGCAAAGTGAACGCAATGGAAAGGTTGTTGCCGCCACGCTGGTACATACTGATGATGAAATTATGCTGATCACAGACAAGGGCGTATTGGTTCGCACGCGCGTCAGTGAAATCCGTGAAATGGGCAGGGCTACCCAAGGTGTCACACTCATTGGCCTGGATGAAGGCTCACAATTAAGTGGCTTGCAGCGTATTGTTGAAAACGATGCAGCCTTGAACGACGCACCAAGCGACCCATCTCCTGATCACCCGTCAACAGACTCCACACCAACCAACCCGGATATCAACGAATGAAACAAGTTTTAACGTCTTTGGCTTTTATTTTCCTCTCACTATCTGGTGCAGCCTTTGCACAGACAGTTGACCCCAAACTTGAATGGGCAACCAGAGTAGTTACATCGCTACAGGGGCCCGGACTTGAACCACTGGTAAGTCAATTGGTCGCATCCTCCTCTCGAGGCATCGTTCAAAGCTGGGGCGAAAAATTGCGTTCTGAGGTACCTAAAGAAAAGATGGACCAAACTATTCAGAGCCTGAACGTAGAATTAAAAAAATACTACGATGACGTTGAAAAAATCATGAATGGCAAGGTTGGCAAGGCCAGCGCCGACAGTTTGATACCGGTTTATATGGCGCGCTTTTCGCTGGACGAACTCAAACAGTTAGCGGCATTTTTTGAGTTGCCGGTGTTCAAAAAACACCAGTCTGCCGCCCCGGAGATGGGCAATATATTCAAAAACCAGCTTGGGATAGAGACGCGTACGGATACAAATATACGTGCCAAGCAATTTGACGATTTGGCCACCAAAATCGTCGGCTCTCCGCCCAAGGCACCGGCAGCCGCTGCCGATGCTCCAAATAAAAACATGCCAGCAGTCAATAAATGAGTATGGAGCTTGCTGAGCTGCGAAAGCAAATTGATGCCATAGACCAGCAATTACTGGCGCTGATGAACTGTCGCGCGCAAGTTGCAGAAAAAGTAGGCGAGCTCAAAAAACGCGAAGGTACGCCTTTTTTCAGGCCAGACCGGGTCGCTAAAGTCATTGAGCAGATTCAGCATGCCAATCAGGGGCCTTTAAAAAACGAACATGTTGCAGCGGTGTGGCGCGAAATCATGTCGGCCTGCCTGGCGCTCGAATCCCCTGTTCGGGTTGCTTATTTAGGCCCTGCTGGCACTTTTAGTGAACAGGCGGCCGTCCAGTTTTTTGGCGGCAGTATTGAACACGTAGCCTGCGCCAGCATTGATGAGGTTTTCCGTGCCACTGCATCGGGGACAGCGCACTATGGTGTGGTTCCGGTTGAAAACTCCACGGAAGGCGTGGTCTCCCGGTCGCTTGATCTTTTCTTGAATTCACCCCTTCATATTGTGGGTGAGGCCAGTTTGATGGTGCGCCATAACCTGCTGCGTCTAACCGACAGCATGGACGGCATCGAGGCGGTTTACGCCCATCCCCAAGCCTTGGCTCAATGTCAGGCTTGGCTGACGACTCACTTACCCCATGCCGCCCGGCAAGCAGCCTCAAGCAATGCCGAGGGCGCACGCCTTGCGTCTACCAACCCAGCCTGGGCGGGCATTGCCAGCGAACGTGCTGCGGTTCAATTCAACTTGTATGCCGCAGCGCAGGGCATTCAGGACGATGCTTGCAACCGCACTCGGTTTGCAGTAGTTTGCCTGCCGCAAACCCTACCCTCACCGCCTGCATCCAGCAAAGACTGCATCAGTCTGGTGGTGTCGGTGTCTAACAGGCCGGGCGCGGTACACGACTTGCTGGTACCCCTGAAAGAAAATGGCGTGTCGATGACGCGTTTTGAGTCCCGTCCTGCCCGCTCCGGGCAATGGGAATATTATTTCTACATTGACTTGCAAGGTCACCCCTCGCAGCCGCATGTACAGCAGGCTTTGCTTGAACTCCAGCGTTTGTGCGCGTTTTACAAAGTGCTTGGCACCTACCCCGTCAGTGAATAATAAAAATACAGGTTTGATGTGATGTTTGAACAATTGGGCTTGATTGGCTGCGGCTTGATGGGTGGCTCGTTTGCGTTGGCACTCAAACGCGCAGGCCTTGTAAAACGCGTTGTGGGTTACAGCAAATCCCCGTCAACGACCGAGCGCGCGCGTCAGATGGGCGTCATTGACATAGAAGCGCCTTCTGCCCTGCTGGCGGTTTCTGGTGCTGACATCGTGTTGTTGGCAGTGCCAGTTTCTGCGACTGAAGCCACCTTTAAAGCCATACGGCACCTGATCACACCCAATACCCTGGTCATGGATGTGGGCTCGACCAAACGCGATGTGGTTGACGCTGCCAGGCGTGTTTTGCGCGACTACGTAGGCTGTTTTGTGCCTGCACACCCCATCACGGGCAAAGAACTGTCTGGTGTAGAACATGCTGACGCTAATTTGTACGCAGGCAAACAGGTTGTCTTGACGCCTATAGAACGCACTTACACGGCACAACTTAACAAAGCTGTAAGCCTGTGGACTGCTTTGGGCTGCAACGTAGTCCAGATGTCGCCCCGGGAACACGATGCGGCTTTTGCGTCCGTCAGCCACCTTCCGCACTTGATTGCATTTGCCCTCATGAACGGTATTTCCGGGCAGGCTCAAGGGGCAGATTACCTCTCGCTTGCAGGACCAGGATTCCGGGACTTTTCACGTATTGCTGCTAGTGATTCAAAAATGTGGCGTGACATCCTTATCGCCAATCGCGAGGAGCTGTTGGCACAATCCAAAATCTTTCAGCAGACGCTGCAATCTCTTGAAAACCTAATCACAACCGGCGACGGTGACGCGCTTGAAAGGCAGCTGGAAAAAGCCAGTGAAACGCGCGCTAGCTGGCGTATCAACTCGCAAAAGTAGCTCAAATAACGCGCGATCATGTTCGATATTGATTTCCTGGACATCCCGCCATTAAACGGGGCGGGCGGCACTGTTCAACTGCCAGGCTCAAAAAGCATTTCAAACCGTGTTTTGTTGCTAGCAGCGTTGAGCCGGGGCAAAACAATCGTTCAAGACGTGCTCATGTCAGATGATACAAGCGTCATGCTCACAGCGCTTCAAAAATTGGGTTGCGCGATTGAACAAAAAGGCAGCCGCGTTGACATTCATGGGCTTGGCGGGCAACTGGTTCATAAAAAACTGCAGCTTTTTATGGGTAATGCAGGCACCGCCATGCGGCCGTTAACAGCGGCTTTGGCCGTGCTGGGCGGTGATGTTGAACTGTCTGGCGTTGCACGGATGCACGAGCGGCCCATTGGTGATCTTGTCGATGCGCTGCGCCAACTGGGCTGCCAAATTGACTACTTGGGCAATGACGGCTTTCCGCCACTGCGATTGCGCCCTCATGAACGGGGCAGCCTGAAGCTGAGTCAGCCCATTCAGGTCAGAGGCGATGTGTCCAGTCAGTTTTTAACTGCCCTGCTGATGGCATTGCCGTTGGTTGCAGAGCAGGACATTTCTATTGAGGTCGTTGGCGAACTTATCTCTCGGCCATACATAGAAATCACGCTTAATTTGCTCGCAAAGTTTGGCATTCAGGTCAAGCACGATGGAGGGCAGCGTTTCACTATTCCTGCCGGTTGCCAATACACATCTCCCGGAGAAATACACATTGAAGGCGACGCATCTTCTGCTAGTTATTTCATAGCACTAGGCGCAATAAGTGCGTGCGCTAATGGGTCAAAATGTGTCGAAATTACGGGTGCAGGGTCAGATTCGATTCAGGGCGATATTCGTTTTGTAGACGCTGCCCGCCTGATGGGCGCGCACATTGACAGCACATCCAATTCACTGCGTATTTCGCGCGGCGCGCCGGGTGTTGGCTGGCCACTTCGCGCGATTGACCTGGACTGCAACCACATTCCAGATGCGGCAATGACGCTGGCGGTTATGGCGCTTTTTGCTGAAGGCGCAACCACACTGCGCAACATAGCCAGTTGGCGAGTTAAGGAAACGGACCGTATCGCCGCCATGACCTGCGAGTTACGCAAACTCGGAGCCACCGTTGAAGAAGGCGCAGACTTTATTACCATCACACCACCTGCTACGCCTGCTGACTGGAAAAGCGCGTCCATCCACACCTATGACGATCACCGCATGGCGATGTGCTTTGCCCTCGCTGCATTTAACCCCGCGCATCTTCCCATTCGTATCCTTGACCCAAAATGCGTCGCCAAAACTTATCCTGAATATTTTGAAGACCTGTTTGAATTGACTGAAGCCAACCCGAGCGACATTCCGGTCATTTGTATTGATGGCCCTACGGCTTCGGGTAAAGGTACGCTCGCAGCGCATGTAGCGCAGCGTTTAGGGTACCACTACCTGGATTCTGGTGCTTTATATCGTTTGACTGCTTTTGCTGCATATCGCGCGGGTATTTCTTTAGATGATGCAGCTGGCGTGTCGCAAATCGCAGCGTCGCTGCCCGTTCGCTTTTCAGGCGATCAGGTGTTTTTGGCAGATGAAAACGTCTCCAACGACATCCGGTCTGAAAAAGCCGGCATGGCGGCGTCTCAAGTGTCGGTTCACCCGCAAGTTCGCACCGCATTGACAGCACTTCAGCAAAGTTTTCGCAAGTTACCTGGCCTGGTGGCGGATGGGCGCGACATGGGCACAGTGGTTTTTCCGGACGCAACACTGAAAATTTACCTGACGGCAAGCGCTCGCCATAGAGCTGAACGACGTCATAAGCAGTTGATTCCAAAGGGAAATTCAGCTACACTTAAAAATATTCAGCAAGATTTAGAAGCCCGCGATGCGCGTGATACAACGCGACTTACAGCGCCTTTAAAACCTGCTGAACACGCCCAGTTGCTGGACAACTCTGATGTGTCGATTGAAAAATCGGTGCAGCAGGTGATTGACTGGTGGCAAAGCACCCGGCCCTTTTGATTACTGTCGTGCCACATGGCGCGTTGGTCAAACGGATCTTTAACTTAAACCGCAGCCAGCCTGGCAGCACAACACCCCCAAGCAGATTTAAAAACCTTTCAGCAATTGTGCTGATTGAACCCTGCGTTGTGGACAAGGAAAATTAATGTCTGAATCTATGTCTGAATCTTTTGCCGACCTGTTTAACGAATCTCTCAAGCGCTCTGAAATGCGCACCGGTGAAGTCATCACCGCTGAAGTCGTTCGCATCGACCACAACCACGTCGTTGTCAACGCCGGACTGAAGTCCGAGGCCTATGTGCCGCTCGAAGAATTTAAAAACGACCAAGGTGAACTTGAAGTTCAAGTCGGCGACTTCGTGTCGGTTGCCATCGACTCGGTGGAAAACGGCTACGGCGACACCCTGCTGTCACGCGACAAAGCCAAGCGCCTGGCCTCATGGATGAGTCTTGAAAAAGCGCTGGAATCCGGCGAATTTGTCACTGGCCAGACCAGCGGCAAAGTCAAAGGCGGCCTGACTGTTCTGGTCAATGGCATCCGCGCTTTCTTGCCTGGTTCGCTCATCGACACCCGTCCCATCAAAGACTTGTCTCCGTACGAGAACAAGACCATGGAGTTCAAGGTCATCAAATTGGATCGCAAGCGCAACAACGTCGTGTTGTCACGCCGTGCTGTGGTGGAAGCATCGATGGGCGAAGAGCGCGCCAAGCTGATGGAAACCCTCAAAGAAGGTTCATCGGTCAAAGGCGTGGTCAAGAACATCACCGAGTACGGTGCTTTCGTTGACCTGGGCGGTATTGACGGCCTGCTGCACATCACCGACATGGCATGGCGCCGCGTGCGTCACCCAAGCGAAGTGGTGACGGCTGGCCAGGAAATTGTGGCCAAAATTCTCAAGTTCGACACTGAGAAAAACCGCGTGTCACTGGGGCTGAAACAAATGGGCGATGACCCGTGGATGGGCGTGAATCGCCGCTACCCACAAAGCACACGCCTGTTTGGCAAGATCACCAACATCGCCGACTACGGTGCATTTGTTGAGCTCGAGCCAGGTATTGAAGGCCTTGTGCACGTGAGCGAGATGGACTGGACAAACAAAAACGTTGCGCCAAACAAGCTGGTTGCCTTGGGCGACGAAGTCGAAGTCATGGTTCTGGAAATCGACGAAGACAAGCGCCGCATCAGCCTGGGCATGAAGCAGTGCAAAGCCAACCCATGGCAAGAGTTTGCAGTGGACACCAAGCGCGGTGACCGCGTCAAAGGCCCGATCAAATCTATTACCGACTTCGGCGTGTTTATCGGTTTGGCAGCCGGTATCGACGGCTTGGTGCATTTGTCTGACCTGTCGTGGAACGAGCCTGGCGAGACCGCTGTGCGCAACTACAAAAAGGGCCAGGAAGTCGAAGCGATTGTGTTGGCCGTTGATGTCGACCGCGAGCGCATTTCCTTGGGTATCAAGCAGCTTGACTCTGACCCGTTCACCACGTTCGTGTCGATCAACGACAAGGGCGCGATCGTGACCGGCAAGGTCAAGACCGTTGATGCCAAGGGCGCTGAGATTGATCTCGGTGAAGACATCATTGGCTACCTGCGCGCCAGCGAAATCAGCCGTGACCGCGTTGAAGACGCACGCAACGTGCTCAAAGAAGGCGATGAAGTCTCTGCTGTGGTGGTGAACGTGGATCGCAAGACCCGCAACATTCAGCTGTCAGTCAAAGCCAAGGACAACGCTGACCAGCAAGAAGCCATGGCATCCCTGAGCCAGCAGTCTGCCAAAGAAAGCTCCGGCTTGACCAACCTGGGCGCATTGCTTCGCGCCAAGATGGACAGCGAAAGCAAATAAAGATCTACTTTGCGGGACAAATTAGACGACGCAGTAATGCTGCGCGTCTGCTCTGTCTCCAAACTGATCAATCCCTGACTTCGATCCCGACTCCCCGCCATGACCCGAAGCGACCTGGTAGAAGAATTGGCCAACCGGTTTGGTCAGCTCACACACCGTGATGCTGATTACGCTGTCAAGACCATTCTTGACGCTGTCAGCGACGCGCTGGTGCGTGGCCACAGGATCGAAATTCGGGGTTTTGGCAGTTTTTCGGTCAACCGCCGTCCGCCGCGTATGGGGCGTAATCCACGTTCCGGCGAAAGTGTTGCCATACCCGAGAAGCGGGTGCCGCATTTCAAACCTGGCAAAGCTTTGCGTGAGGCGGTTGATGCACGTACCGAAGCACTGCAGACTGCACAAGCTACCCCGTCAGATAAGTGACGTTGGCACTGACGGCGTTGACTACAATTGACGAGCTAATTCAACAAGGCGGCTTTTAAGTGAACTTCCTGATCTGGCTGCTGAAAGCAGCCATTTTTTTTACGCTTTTCGCTTTCGCTTTGAACAACCAGCAAGCGGTTGCTGTCAATTTCTTTTTCGGTACATTTTGGAAAGCGCCATTAGTACTGGTCGTTTTGACGGCCTTTGGCACAGGTCTGGCGCTCGGCGTGTTGTTGATGATGCCGCGCTGGTGGAGAAAACGCAAAGCCACAAGATCTTTGGACGCCGAATCGACCGCTGTGCCCACTCAAAACGAGTCCAAACCAGGCAGCAATTCACCGGGCAACCCAGAAATCCTACGACATGGACTTTGACTTCACCTGGATCTTGTTAGGTCTGCCGATTGCTTTCACGTTGGGATGGCTGGCATCACGGGCAGATTTGCGGCAACTGCGAATTGAAAACCGGCAAGCTCCCAAGGCTTACTTTCGCGGCCTGAACTTTTTGCTCAATGAGCAACAAGACAAGGCGATTGACGCCTTTATTGAAGCCGTACAGAACGATCCGGACACGTCAGAGCTGCATTTCGCGCTCGGCAATCTTTTCAGGCGGCGCGGCGAATACGAGCGTGCGGTACGGGTGCATGAGCATTTGTTGCAGCGCGGCGATTTGCCGCAACCAGACCGCGACCGCGCGCAACACGCGCTGGCGCTTGACTACCTTAAAGCCGGCCTGCTGGACCGCGCAGAAACTGCATTGCGCAAACTTGAAGGCACCAGCTATGAAGAAGAAGCTCGCCTGGCATTGCTATCGATTTACGAGCGCTCGCGTGACTGGCATCATGCAACAGACATCGCCAGCAAACTGAACAGCACTGGCCACGCCAGCTTCAGTGGTCGGCAGGCGCACTACCTGTGTGAACAAGCCCACAGCCTGTTGGCAACGGGCGACACGGTGCAGGCTATGACGCTGCTTGAGCGTGCTTGCAGCACTGCACCCACGTCTGCACGGCCACTGATTGACTTGGCCAAGCTCCGCTTGCAAAACGGTCAGCTGCAGGCTGCCTTTGACACTTTGATAAAGCTTAGCAAAGCAGCGCCTCAAGCCGTACCGTTAGCGGCGGGCCTGCTAACCACAATAGCGCAACATGACGGCTTGCACGCACCCGTACTGGCACTGCTTGAAACGCATTACCAGCACGCGCCCTCAGTTGATGTGATGGACGCGATGGCGCGACTGGAAAATGACCCCGCCATCAGCCGCCAGGGGTTTATCAAGCACCTTGAAACCGAAACATCGCTGATAGCCGCAGCCCGCTGGGTGGCGGGTGAAAAGCCTGCGAATCCGCTGGAAGAGCACAACTATCAACTGGTTCATCGCGCGCTTGATCAGGCCACCAAGCCGTTGATGCGCTACCGCTGCGCGGCCTGTGGTTTTGAAGCCACCCAGCATTTCTGGCACTGCCCCGGCTGCCAGGCGTGGGACAGCTACCCGGCACGCAGAATCGAAGAGCTATAAAACACAACAACATGCACATTTCCCAAGACAAATTAGTCGCAGCCCGCTTACTCGTTGTTGGCGACGCCATGCTCGACCGCTACTGGTACGGCGCGGTGGACCGCATCTCGCCCGAAGCGCCCGTGCCGGTGGTGCGCGTAACACGCACTGAAGAGCGTGTGGGTGGTGCGGCCAATGTCGCCAGCAACATCGTGGCCCTTGGCTCACAGGCATCGCTGCTGACAGTGGTAGGCGACGATGAAGCTAGCCACCAGCTTGAAGCCTTGGTGGCCAAATCCGGCATCACGCCCTATTTTGGTCGTGATGCCAGGCTCAAAACCACCGTCAAGCTACGGGTGATTGGACGCCAGCAGCAATTGATTCGGCTTGACTTTGAAAACACGCCAGACAATGAAGTGCTGGCCTCCCAGTCCAGCACCTTTGAAAAGCTGCTCCCCGCGCATGATGCGGTTTTGTTTTCAGACTACGGCAAAGGCGGTCTGGCGCACATCACTTTGATGATTGACCACGCCAGAGCCGCTGAAAAAGTGGTGCTGATTGACCCCAAAGGTTCTGACTACACCCGCTATAAAAACGCCACCGTCATCACCCCCAACCGGGCTGAACTGGAACAGGTCATTGGCACCTGGGCCACGGAGGCCGAGCTGCAGACAAAAGCCCATAACCTTCGTACATCGCTGAATCTGCAAGCACTGCTGCTCACACGCAGTGAAGCCGGCATGACCTTGTTTGACGGACAAGGCCAACTGCATGTACCGGCTGTTGCGCGTGAGGTGTTTGACGTCACCGGCGCGGGCGATACCGTGATTGCCGCACTGGCCGCGTTGGCTGCTGCAGGTATGAGCCTGCGAGATGCCGTACCCATTGCCAATCGGGCGGGCGGCATTGTGGTCGGCAAATTTGGTACCGCCGCGGTCAGTTATGCCGAGCTTTTCAGCGCCATTCATTAAAGGAAACACATGAAAATCGTTGTGACTGGCGCTGCCGGGTTCATCGGCAGCAACATTATTCAAGGCCTAAATGCACGCGGCGTTGACGACATCATTGCGGTTGATGATTTGACGATGGGTGACAAGTTTAAAAATCTGGCCGACCTGCAAATTGCTGAGTACTTGGATGCCGATGATTTTTACGACCTGTTTGCTGATCGTGCCTTTGGCGATGTAGAAGCCGTGTTCCATCAAGGCGCTTGCAGCGACACCATGGAGCCTGACGGCAAATACATGATGGACAACAACTACACACTGTCGTGCGAGTTGTTCCACGCCTGTCAAGACCAGGGTACACGCCTGCTGTACGCTTCTTCTGCCGCAACTTATGGCGGTTCAAGCACCTTCAGCGAATCGCCTGAATTTGAAAAGCCGCTCAACGTTTATGGCTACTCCAAGCTGCTTTTCGATCAGCGCTTGCGCCGCGAGCTGGGCAAGCGCTTTGAGAATGCCACGTCACAAGTAGCAGGCTTCAGGTACTTCAACGTCTACGGCCCGCGCGAGCACCACAAAGGCCGCATGGCCAGCGTGGCTTTTCACCAGTTCAACCAATACCAGGCTGAAGGCAAAGTCAAATTATTTGGCGAATACGGCGGCTATGGCTCCGGCGGCCAAATGCGCGACTTTGTGTTTATTGACGACGTGGTAGCCGTCAATTTGTGGTTTTTGGATCATCCCGACCAGTCCGGCATTTTTAACTTGGGTACGGGCAGAGCCCAGCCGTTTAACGATGTTGCCATCAGCGTTGTCAACGCCTTGCGCAAAAGTCAAAACGCAGCCCCTTTGACACTAAAAAATGCGGTTCATGAGAAGCTGATTGACTACATCGCCTTTCCGCCCGCTTTAGTGGGCAAATACCAAAGCTATACCCAGGCCGACTTGAGCGCCCTGCGAGCAGCAGGTTGCGACCATGCCTTTGCCGACGTGCAAACGGGTGTGGCCGCTTACATGCAGTGGTTAAATCGTCAAAACAGCTGAACCAGGGTTCTCCCTGATCAAAACCCTTTTCTGTACGGTGAACCTGTAGGACAATTGGATGTCATTTAAATGACCCACCTCGTTAAGAGGCTGGTTTTGTCACTATTCCAACCAATATTTGAGGAGTTTTCCATGTTCAAGAAATTGCTGGTATTTTTTGCCGCCATGACTGTCGCCGTTGCCTTTGCAGCGGTTGACGTCAACAAAGCCACCCCGGCTGAGCTCGACGGGATCAAGGGCATTGGCCCCGGTATTTCGGGCAAGATTGTGGATGAGCGCAAAAAAGGCAACTTTAAAAGCTGGGAAGACTTTATTGAGCGCGTCAAAGGCATCGGCGAAGGCAATGCTGCCAAGTTCTCCGCAGAAGGCCTGACGATAGGCGGCGCTGGTTATAAAGGTGCAGCTGCAGCCCCGGCAAAAAAAGACGACAAGCCTGCAGCAGCAGCTACACCAGCAGTGCCAGTTGCACCCGCCGCCAAAGATAAGCCAGCCGCCAAAGCAGATGCCAAGCCCGACGCCAAAGCAGACGCGGCCAATCCAGTCGCCAGCGCTGCTAAAAAGTAATTCCACGCCCGCCCTTAGGGTCGGTCGCCTTAAAAACCCGCTTTTGCGGGTTTTTTCTTGTCTTTTCGACCTGTTTTACGGGTCAAATTAGTCTTTAGCCCAATAAACACGAGCGCCAACAGCTTGTATTTTTATAGCAAATACAACACGCCATACAGCTCAATTCGTATGACAAATTCAGACAACATCAATCAGCGCCTGACGGATCTGGAAATCAAAGCAACCTACACCGAAGATCTCGTCGAACAGCTTGACAGCATTATTGCGCGCCAGCAGCAGCAGATTGACCTGTTACTGCGCAAGGTGGCTGAACTGCGGCAGCCAGCTCCAGACACGGCTTTGAACGCAGCGCGCAACCTGCGGGACGACTTGCCACCGCATTTTTAGGCGCTGCCGGGCATTTGCGGCCGTCCTACCTGATGTCAGGCCAGGCGCGCTGCGCACCGCGCTGTTGAGCTTGCTGGCATATCTGCCACTGTCGACTCCCGGCAAACCGTATGGCTTCACCCGAACTTGGGTCTTGCATGTCCAGCAATTTGCTCGGTAATCCATGAAGTATCTTGGCATGGGCGATTGCAACGACCTAGCAACCGTGTACAAAAGCCTGGCAGATCGTGGGCATGAAGTCAGGGTGATTTGGGCGAGGTGACCCCTGTTATGGGTGCTGTTGTCAGCTACCGCAGTGCCCGAAAACCGTTTAACGCCACGCTTGCGCCCTGCGCGGCCGGCTGGCTGAAAGTGGCTATTTCGGGCTATACAAACGTCAACCTGATCATCAATCACCAAGGCATGTGGTCGCTCGAATTTACAAGCCGTTTTGGCTATCCGGGCTTTGCCATGTGCCAGGCAGCGCACACAGAACCTTGGCACTTCAGGCCCAGGCTTGGCGACGGACCGAGCCGCGCTGCACTTTGCTGAAGTTGAGCAAATAGGCGGCCAGTTGGTAACCATTGGTGCGACAAGCTGCGTCAGCGTCGCAACAGGTAACGGACGCACGATAGCCGACGCCACCGCTGATGCGTACCGCATCGCCAACTACGTGGTGCTGCCCAATTTGCGTTACCGCATGGACATGGGACAACGCGTCAGAGCGCACGACCGGCAGGCGTTGCGCGCGCTGGGATGGTTAAGCGACAACGCGCTCGACAAATAACTTGACCTGATGCAAGTAGGCAGACACTGACGGCAACTATCGCCAGACACTGATGTTTCATTTTTAGTCCAACAGCAACTCTGGAGGTCTGTTTATTTTGACTAAAAAATATGCCTATTGCCTACCAGACTTTGCCTCGTGACACAGACAATTGTTTAGCATTGAAGCCTGCACACCGCGACTTTTACCAACGCTTGTTGGTTGATATGGCGAACCCGCTCGTCCAGCGTGAAGCTGCAAATCTACTTGATGAAACGATGCTGCAAACAGACCCGTTTGCTGGGGATCTTCCGCACAAGCCGCACGATCTGCAGGGCTGGATGGAGGATGGGTTCCGCACGACAACTGCAAAATATTCGGCATATCTGGAAAAGCGCAAACAGGGCGGCGCGCGCAGCTACTTCACCAACCGCGCACACGCCTTGTACTTTCTGCGCGCCGTAGCGCCGACCAAACTTGTTGACGGCGCGTGGCTTTATGGTGTGGTAAAACACTGGCAAAACTCAAAGCTCACAGACTTGCTGCACACCTATCTGGAGGAGTTGGGCGCAGGCACTCCAGAAAAAAATCATGTGGCTATTTACAAGTCCCTGCTGTCGTCGCAACGTCTCGATTTAGCTGACGACCTTGACGACCAGTTTTATGCACAGGGGCGAATTCAACTGGCGCTGGCCGCAAACGCAACCCACTACCTGCCTGAGATTATTGGCTTTAACCTGGGCTATGAGCAACTCGCGCTGCATTTGCTCATAACGGCTTACGAACTCAATGAAATCGGCATCGATCCTTATTACTTCACCCTGCACATCACGGCCGACAACTCAGACACCGGCCATGCGCGCCGCGCTGTGAGAGCTGTCCTTGATAACTTGCCAAAGCTTGGCTGTCCCGACGAATTTTGGCGTCGTGTCCGGCTGGGTTACGGCTTGAGCAATGTTGGCATGGGCACGGCTGAGGTGATCAGCAGGTTTGACATTAATCAGGAAGTCATCAGGATTTTTTCACGTAAAGCTGCGGCTGGCTGCGGTGTGCATTCAAACTATTGCCGCATTGCCGGGCGCCACGTCAATGACTGGTTGCAGCACAAACAAGAGCTTCCCGAGTTTTTGGCAGCCTTGCAAAAATCAGGCTGGATCAACCGCGGCATGCCGGTTAAAAGTAGCCGCTTTTGGGGACTACTAGAAGGCCCTCGTGCTGACATGTGGGGTGTTTTTACCGCCTATGAATTGCAGATGATTCATGACTGGATAAGAGGCGACGCGAGCGTTGACGCCAGAGCCTACACACAAGCAGCAACCCATGAGCTGACATCCATCCGGCCCAGCTACAAAGTTGCTGCCAGACAGGCCAGAGGAGATGACGAGCCAAGCTCTAACGACCACCGCGCCAACACAGCCGAACCGCTTGATGAGGATTTGCTGCAGTTGACAAAAGAGCTGCAGAATTTAAACGGTGTAGAGCAAGAGGCGTTGCTCATAAAGGCCATGTCACCTGCCCTTCATTGGACCCCGGCAGGACTGCATGCAACGCAGTTGTTCTGCCAGATGTTTTATAAAGAGTCGCGCGCCAACCGTCCTCACCTTGCACCCGCTACTGCACTGCCGTAAGACTGCCAGGCAAGTTTGCTTGTGGAATATCTGCACGTGGAATGCTCGCAGTGACGGTGGCACCGTGACCTGGTTTGGAGGTGACTTGCATCGTCCCGCCCAATGAGTCCATTCGGTACCGCATACCCGCCAGGCCGTGTTGTCCCGCCCGTGTTTTTTCAGTGTCAAAACCCACGCCGTCATCGCGCACCGAAATATCAATGGACGAGTCATTTTTAACTAACTCAACCCAGACGTTTGCCGCCTGCGAATACTTGGCAACATTGGTCAGCGACTCTTGTACAAATCTAAAAATAACCAGCTCGGAATTTGCGTTCAGTGAAACGTCCTCAACATGGACATGAAAAGTAACGTTCATGGCAGCGGCAATTTCACTACAGTGCTGTTGCAGCGCAGACTTCAAACCCAGTAAAGACAGGGCGGAAGGCCGCATGTCCTCAACCATCCTTCTTTTTAAAACAATGACTTCATTGATTCGGGACGTGACACGTTCAACCCGCACCGTCAAATCAGGTGCTTCAACCACTCTTTTTCGCAAGCCTTCAAGTTCAAGCTTGGCCACTGTCAGCAATGCACCAAGCTGATCGTGAAGCTCGCGCGCTAAATGATCTTTTTCAGCTTCTCTGACAACTTGCAGATGTGCCGTGAGTTTGTGTAATTCAAGTGTGCGGTTTTCTATGGCAGTGTTGAGTTTGCCCTCAGTCGTTGCTCTTTGGTGTTCGTTGAGTCTGACCTGCCTGATGTACACGTAAATAGCAAAAAAACTACTTAGAGTTAAAAAAATAACAGCGGCATGGTTGATGGCTAATGCGTCATAAATGGAGACCCGCACAACAGATTGACGAGCCGCCGCACTGGCCAACTCGGCATCAATCGTGTATCTGAGGTTGTCCATCCACTTTGTACCTGCGCCCGCTCTGACAATATCAAGCGCCAGTAACACTGCACCACTTTCTGCCAGACTGATGGTGGTGGCAATTTCACTGATGCGCAAATCCATGATTTCGCTGATCTGCGCACTTGACAGCGGGTTTTGCAGCTCGAAAAACGACATCATTTTTTGCCTGAGTCTGGGCAGCTCAGTGATCGCTTTGTTATAAGGCTCCAGGTAGGCGGTATCGAGCGTTAACAGGTAGCCGCGCTGGGCACTTTCGGCATCTGACAACATTTGCATCAGGCGGGCTGCCGATATGCGTTCATCTGTCAGGGCGATGCCGCTGCGCAACATGCTGGTGGTAGACCGATAGGTGTATTCGTTGACGCCAATAATTAACAGAGCAACCAGCAGCGCGACTTCAAGTGCGAAACGTTTGCCAAATTGCCGGGCAAAAAATTGTTTGATCATGTGACACCCTCCAGTTTTTTTAATCTTCTAAAACGCCACCTTGGAACTTTGCAAAAAAACGCTTGCACTGCACGTTTAGCCTCCACGCGATTGTGTAAATGCCAGCTAATTGACCGGGCTAGCGCATGCAGATTTGACGATTCGCAAAATCGTGTTCGCCTCAAAAAACCGGAACACCAGCGGGCGAACTTCTGTTGCAGAAAAAACAAGCTCCCGATGGGGTTTACCTTCCCAAAGCGACATCAGGTGATACGAAACATTGACGAATCGCGCGGTTTTATCAACGCAACTCACGCGAATCGTTGCTGTATACGACCTGAAGGGAATACCCTCGGAACTGGTCAGTAACTTGCCGTGACTGGCCCTAATGTTGAGTGTGGACTCATTCAAGTTTTGAAGGCGTGATAACGGGTCAACCTCCAGCACATCCGTATGAAAATTGCCGGGGTCACCTGTCAGCGTAAGCCAATTGGTATGTGCAAACAGCGTCGCAGCAAAAACGAAACATCCAAAACCTGCCGTGAGTTTTGGAAATAACATGGCTTAACAAAAAGTCAAAACTGTCTTCAAATCTACCGCGTGCTTGACGTCTTCGCGCCATTGGCGGAGTTCGTCATCTGTCTGTGCAGGTCCAGTGCCCATCTGATAGTCAGCTATTTTCTGGGTCAGTAATATGTAGCGATGTTGGCGCTGAATGGTGTCACTTTTTTCCACACCAAGCACAGTGCGGAGCTTTTGAGCCGAGGTAAGTGAAGAGTTCATGTGTGACATTGTGCGCACCAGCATCACCATAAAACAACGCTGTGTGCGAATTCAGACTTATAAAAAAGTCATGAACTGTAAATTAAAAAAGGCAAAAAATACCGATATTAGCTATGATTTATATAGCTACCACCGTAGGTTATCATTAAGCGATTAGTCTAAAACATGCCAGATCCAAGCTTTGTAGCAAACTTGTTTAAATCTATATTTTCTTTCCGATGGAAGTGTAAAACTCACTTAACGGCACGACAGGGCCGACCAACGGCAAAATTTAATCCACACCCGACTTTTGGCGTTCAAAGTTTGGTGTCAGGTTGATGTGTGAGGCGTTAGGCACAGTGGGTGCGGTGCATTGGGTGCGCCGGGCGTGTAGGCGTCAGCCTCTATTCGCAGTTTTTCTTTGGGCATGTGCACCATAAAAAACCCGTTGGCGTATACGCCGCCTTTTTGCCGGATAGTTGCATGGCGTCAGGTTTGTAACCGGCGCTATCGCAATAGTAATCACATTGGTTTGTATGCAACAGGCGTTTACGGCGTTTTGTTTGGGTTCTTACTACGAGTTACAGCGTCTATGTCAGACAGCGCACATACATAATGACGCTTGGACAGTACCGTCGTTACATGCTCCACAAATTCTTATCAGTTCACCGCGCAGAATTGATCAAACGCTGTCAGCAACAAACCGCGTTGCGATCTGATGCCCTGTTAAACACCGACGCAGAAAAGTCCAGCCACGGCGTGCCGACGTTTTTAGACCAACTGATCACCACACTACAAATAGAGCAAACACCTGACCTCGCTGCAAGGCTTCGGGTTTCGGGCTCTTCGAAAGGCGCGTCAAGTCATTCTGAAATCGGGAAGTCAGCGACGAAACATGGTGAGGAACTGTCTGATCTCGGGTACACCATTGAACAAGTGGTGCATGAGTATGGTGACTTGTGTCAGGCCATCACAAACTTGGCACTGGAGCTGGGAGAGTCCATTCATGTTGACGAATTTCGAACCTTCAACCGCTGCCTGGACAATGGTATTGCCGATGCAGTGACTGCGTTTAATCGTCAACGACGTTTAAATAGCGACAACCGAGAGCAACAAGCACTGAATCAACGTTTGGGGTTTTTGGCACACGAATTTCGCAACCATCTCAATACGGTGACGCATGCCTTGTCAGCCATCAAGTCCGGGCAGGTTGGCTTTGGGGGTGCAACTGGCAAAGTGATGGATCGGTCGCTGATCCGGTTGCGCGCCATGCTGGACAACTCCCTGGCAGACGTGCGCCTGACAGCGTGTTTGCAACCGAACCATGAAGTGATTTTGGTTGCCGATCTGGTGGCCGACATTGTGGACGCCTCCCGACTTGAAGCCAAATGGTGGAAATGCCAGTTTTCGGCAACAGTGCGCGGGAGCGGGTTGGCGGTTTACGCAGACAAACAGCTGCTACTGTCTGCCCTGAATAACTTGCTGCAAAACGCCTTCAAATTTACCCAGACTGGTACTAAAGTCACGTTGACGGTTTATGAAGATGGAGACCGCATCCAGATGGATGTACAAGACCAAAGCGGTGGCTTGCCCGATGGCAAGATTGAAGATCTGTTTGTGCCCTTCAAGCAAAGCGGCCGAGACAAATCAGGACTGGGGTTGGGTCTGGCAATATGCCGGCGCTCGGTAGAGGCTAACCAAGGGACGGTAAGCGCGCGAAACATGCCGGGCTCCGGCAGCATATTTTCGATCACCTTGCCCAGATATTTGTCACAACAATAGGTTGCATTCAAAATCTACTGGTTAGTTTTTTGGTCAGACCAATTTGTGCGATATCAGTACTGCTATTTTTATCTGTCGCCTGTCTGTCCAGTCAAGCACCCAAAAATTCACCAATCGGTTTTAGGTCGTCGACCCGGTCACACACGGCTTTAACAATCATCAAAATGGGCAGCCCCAGCAGCAAGCCCCACACGCCCCACAACCAGCCCCAAGCCAGCAAGCCCACAAACACTGCCACCGGGTTCATGCGGCTGGCGCGGCTGGTCAGCCATGGCGTGATGAGGTTACCGACAACCGTGTGAATCAGCAACGACGCACCGGCCACCAGCATGGCCATGTTGCTGGAGCCAAATTGCAAGAACGCCACCCCGCCCGACGCAACCGCTGTGACCAATGAGCCAACGTACGGCACGAGGTTCAATACGCCTGCAGCGATGCCCCAGACGGCAGCATTCTCAAGCCCAATAGCCCACAACGCCAGCCCCGTCAGCACGCCTACTAATGCACTGGTGGCCAGCTGCACTTGTAAATAGCGCTGGACTTGGCCAGTGATTTCATCCAGCGCCTGTAAAGTAATTTTTTTGCTACTGAGAGAGGGCCCAGCCAGCTTGATAAGCTTGCGCCTGAAGGTGTTGCCAGAAACCATTAAAAAATAAGTCAGAAATACCACCACGGTGAGCTGGCCAACACCTGTAGCCAAGCCAATCGTGCCGCTCCACAAATAGTCCTTGATGTTGAATCGGGCAGGCTCAACAACCACCCGCATCACACCGCGACTGGTCGCTGGGCTACTGCCTTCCTGGGCAGCCTGTTCAATCTGTGTGGCGGCTTTTTGCACTGTCTCGAGTGTGCTGCCCGAATCGCCTTGCCGCTTCTTGATGGTCTGCCTGAATTTTTGCGCCGCTGCTGGCAATGACTCAACCAGTTGAACCGCTTCGTCCGACAGCGCGTAAGTTGTCGTGCCCATGGCCGCCAAAAGACTCAACATCAAAATACCCGCACCCAACGCACGAGGAATGCGGCGCGACTCCATCCAGTTAACGATGGGCGACAAGGCATAGCTGAACACCAGCCCCAACATGAACGGAATAAACACAGCCTTGGCCCAATGCAGCACAAACAGGCCCGCAATCACTGCCAGGATGGCCAGAGACAAGCTGCGAATACTGATTGCCATGGGCAGGTCAGTGGGGGGCAGGGTTGGCGTCGGCGTTGGAGTTATGGGTGCCGGCTGGTTGACGGTAGGCTCGGTGGTCATGCAAATCCTGTCTAATTTGGCTTTAACTAATGCGTTAACTAATGCGTTAGCTAATGCGTTAGCTGTGGTGTTAGGTGTGGTGTTAACTCTGGGGTTAAGTGGCTATTGCTTCTCGCACCGCGCTGAGCTGCCGCCGCGACACAGCCAGCAACTCGGGTACGCCGTTTAGCCGAACCGCCCAGCCTTCACCCTCCTCCGCGTCGTAATGCTTTTCAAGCGCCCGCACGGCACGCCGGGCAATCAGAGCGTTGCGGTGAATACGCATGAACTGCGCGGCGTATTTGTCTTCCAGCTCGTTTAAAGCACCATCAAGAATATAGCTACGCGTTGCGGTGCGCACCGTGATGTATTTCAGCTCAGCCTTCATGTACAGCACTTCGGCTAAAGGCACTCTTTCAGTGCGCCCTCTGTCCTGAATAATAAGTGCATCTACAACCAAATCTGCCTTTCGCGCACGTCTTGACTGCACCATTAGCTCTACTTTTTGTAGCGCTTGTTGCAAGCGCTCCAGTCTGACCGGCTTGGTCAGGTAATCGACTGCCGACACGTCAAAGGCCTGTACGGCATGCTCCGCGTGCGCCGTTACAAACACAACAGCAGGCGCGTCGTGCAGGCTGGCAATGGTGTGCGCCAGTTGCACACCGTCCATGCCGGGCATGCGCACGTCCAGCAGCACCAGGTCAAATCCGCCCTGCCTGAGTGCCGCAATAGCCTGCGGGCCATTGGCGGCCTGGGCCAGCACAACGGCTTGCGGCGCGGTGCAATCAGCCAGCAAGATGCAAAGGCGCTGGCGGGCCAGCACTTCATCATCAACTACCAACACTTTTAAGGTCATGCGGGTAACTCCAGTCGGACTTGAAAAACACCGTTTTTATAAACCGTTTGAAACCGTGCCTGCACGTCATGCAGCAGCAGCAAACGCTCGCGCACATTGGCAAGCGCCAGGCCGTTGCCACGCTCACCTGTGCCAGCGGGTGTGGTGTTGGTCACTTTTATGACCACCGTACTGCCGCGGCGCTCGGTTGAAATTTTGACTTGCGCCCCCGTAGCGCTGGGTTCCACCCCATGCTTGATGGCGTTTTCAACCAGCGGCTGCAGCAACAGCGGTGGCAATCTGGCCTGCATCCCGTGATCGTCGAGATGCCAGCTGATCTGCAGGCGGTCACCAAACCGAATTTTTTCAATCGCCATGTAGCGCTCAGCCAGTGTGATTTCTTGCCGGAGCGTGACCGACTCAGCCGGGTCGGCCAAGGCACTGCGAAACAGCTCGCTCAAGTCCTCCAGCACGGCTTCGGCTTTTAATGGCTCGGCACGTACCAGGGCAATTGCACTATTTAGCGTGTTGAACAAAAAATGCGGACGAATGCGCGACTGCAGCTCGGCTAGCCGCGCGGCAGTTGCTGCAGGTGTGCGCGCCCGCGCCCGCCAAAAAAGCCCGGCTAGCAACATGCCCGACATCAACGCCCCTGCCGCTGCGCTGGCAAACCAGGGCGCAGGTTGCAGCATGCCCATCAACCCCAGCAAACCGCAGCCGTAAAGCCCCGCCACCGAACCAAGAGTAATGCCCGCCAGCCATTGCGCCAAAGGTTTTAGCCGAGCCAATGGCGCCTTCAAGGCACATGCTGAAATCAGCCACACCAGCGTGGCTGGCAACACACCACCTGTCAGCAATGAAAAGCGCAGCAACCAGTCCAGCGGTTGGGCCGCTACAAACATGGTGCCTACCGCCGCCACCGCTTCAACAAACAGCACAGCTCTTAGCACCACGCCAACATGGCAAGCGTCAAACACATTCGGACGGCTTGGCACCGGCTCAAGCGTAGCCAGGCCATCGTCCAATGGCGTCAAGCTGCCTCGAAGTGTGGATTCAGCAAAGGCTGAGGGGCTGGTCTTCATGGATTGCCAATATGGGGCAGATAAAATCAATGGCTGATGTCAATGGCTGAGTATTGCATTGCCCGAGCTCACAAACAAGCGAAATGCCCCCTGAAAGTTACACGTGAACCAATTCGACAAAAAATCCCAGGCCTGGTCGGCGCTTTTTTCAGAGCCCATGAGCGACCTTGTCAAGCGTTACACGTCCAGCGTGTTCTTTGACAAACGCCTCTGGCAGGTCGATATTCAGGGGTCGTTGGCGCATGCCGATATGCTGGCGGCTCAAGGCATCATCAATGCCGCTGACCATGCGTCTATCCAGCAAGGGATGGCGACCATCACGCTTGAGATTGAGTCGGGCAGTTTTGACTGGCAGCTGGACCTGGAAGACGTTCATCTGAACATTGAAGCGCGACTGACAGCGCTGGTAGGCGACGCCGGTAAACGCCTGCACACAGGCCGGTCCAGAAACGACCAGGTGGCTACCGACATACGCCTGTGGCTGCGCGGCGAGATTGATGTCATCACAGAGTTATTGGCCGGACTGCAAAACGCACTGGTAGATATTGCAGACGCCAATACTGACGTGATATTGCCCGGTTTTACCCACCTGCAAGTGGCGCAGCCCGTCAGCTTTGGCCACCACATGCTGGCTTATGTCGAGATGTTTGCGCGCGATGCCGACCGCATGGCGGATGTGCGTAAACGTGTTAATTTTCTGCCGCTGGGCTCTGCTGCACTGGCGGGCACCAGTTACCCGCTAGACCGCGAGCGTGTTGCCAAAACACTCGGCATGGTCGACGAAAATGCCCGGCCCTGCGTCTGCCAAAACTCACTTGATGCGGTCAGCGACCGCGACTTCTGTATTGAATTTACCGCCGCCGCATCGATTGCCATGGTGCACATCAGCCGCATGAGCGAGGAGCTGATTTTGTGGATGAGCCAAAACTTTGGTTTTATCCACATCCCGGATCGCTTCACCACCGGCTCATCCATCATGCCGCAGAAGAAAAACCCGGATGTCCCGGAACTGGCACGCGGCAAAACCGGCCGTGTCGTCGGCCATTTAATGGGCCTGATCACCCTGATGAAGGGCCAGCCGCTGGCCTACAACAAGGACAACCAGGAAGACAAGGAGCCGCTGTTCGACAGCGTCGACACGCTGAAGGACACCTTGCGCATCTTCATCGAGCTGGTCGCCGGCATCACCGTGAAGCCCGAAGCGATGGAGCGCGCGGCCCTGCGCGGTTATGCGACCGCGACCGACCTGGCCGACTACCTCGTCAAGAAGGGGCTGCCGTTTCGCGACGCGCACGAGGTGGTCGCGCACGCCGTCAAGCTCGCGATCGCGCAAGGCGCCGAC
>JAYURC010000062.1:0-9033 GCA_043756405.1 Polaromonas sp. | reverse complement strand
GCCGGACTTGCAAAATGCCATCGCCCACGTTTGCAGGTGTGAGTCCACCAGACAAAACGAGGTGAGCATTGACGCTTGGAGGAAGCAGTGACCAATTGAATGTTTTTCCGCCACCACCAAAACCTTCGACATGTGCGTCTAAAAGTATGGCTTGGGCTTGTTTGAAATCTTGCGCGTATTTTACGAGATCGAAATCAAGAGGCTCGTCAGGGGTTTTTGCATCGATGGGAATGCGCGCAGCGCGCAAGAACGGATGATTGATCTCCAGACACATACCCAGCGTTTCGTCACCATGAAACTGAACGATAGCGCCCGGTATACGGGCGCAAGCAGCTATTATTTCAGTAGCAGACGCGTTAACAAACAACAATACGGGTATGACAAAGGGCGGCAGGCGGGCAGCCAGCTCTGCGGCCCGCTGTGCACTGACGTAACGCGCGCTAGCAGCGTACAGCACAAAGCCGATGGCGTCAGCGCCTGCGGCCACTGCCGCATCTACATCCTGCTCGCGCGTCAGGCCGCAAATTTTGATTCTTGTTCGGGTCATGCAGGCCAATCATACGCAGCAGTCCGGCTTGGCAGGCCAAACTTTTCTTCATATACCGGCCCCAGAAAATACAAGCCGTCCGGTGAAAAAGTAGGCGCTGCAGCAGCGCGCCTTTTTGCAGCCAGCACCGCGGCCATCCACTCTGATTTCTCAAAACCCTGACCTACCGCAATCAGGCAACCCATGATGTTGCGAATCATGTGGTGCAAAAATGCATTGGCTTCGAATTCAAAGCGCCAGTAGTTTGAGCCGGGTCTCTGTGTGATGTCGATCCGCTGAATATGTTTAACAGGTGACTTGGCCTGGCATTGTGCAGCGCGAAAAGATGAAAAGTCATGCTGACCCAGCAAGTGCGCAGCCGCTTGTCTCATTGACTCGCCGTTCAAAGGCCGATAAACCCAGCCAACTCTGCCTGCTTCAACACTGGGCCTGACGGGTGACTCCAGCAGCACATACGCGTAGCGCCGCGCAATGGCACAGGCGCGAGAGTGAAATTCATCAGGCACAACGCGCGCCCACTGCACAGCAATATCGGTGGGTAAAAATGCATTCGTGCCGCGCACCCAAGAGGTGGTTTCGCGTTCAAGCAGGGTGTCAAAATGCACCACCTGCATCAGGCCGTGGACGCCAGCGTCAGTGCGGCCAGCGCAGTTAACGCGCACCGGCTGGTTGCAAAATTTGGCCAGCGCCAGCTCCAGCTTGTCCTGAACGGTGTTGCCCGAGAGCTGGCTTTGCCAGCCCTCATAGGCACCACCGCTATAACTAAGGCCTAAAGCAACCCGCAAAGCCGTGTCAAGACAGGGCGTTCAAGAACGCCTGTGCTTTTGACTTCAAGGATCCTTGCGCCTGAGCAAGTACTTCATTGACCAATGAGCGGGCTCCGTCCGCATCGCCTAGTGCGCGAAACTCTTCAGCCAGAGCAAACTTGGTTTCCAGCGGCCCTTCAATCACCGCGGATGCTGCAACGTATGCGGCGCTAGCATGACTCGGGCTTTGCGTTACCGGCGCATCAAGATCAAGTGACAGCGACCCCATGTCAAATTCCAGCATACCTATGTCGGCAGCTGCAGCTGGTACTGCGGCAGGCGTTGGTGTGGCTTTACCAATCACTGGCAACGGCAGCGGATCAAGATTAAAGCTGATGCTGTTATCAAGTGGCTCGTGTGCTGGACTCGAATTGGCAGCTACTGCCGGATAGTCGCCAAAGTCCATGTCGAGTGCGTCAAAAGCAGACTCATCTTTGCCCTGCACGGTAACTGCATACTCGGGTGACAGATCGACATCAGGCATCACCAGCACCGGCTCAGAAGCTGTGGCGGACGCGAGCTCTGCTGGTGCAGAAAAGTCCAGATCCAGATCAAAGTCGACCGACGACAAAGCTGATGCTGGCTTGGACGCCAGCATTTGCGGCATGGTGTCAACAGTGCCATGCGCAACCGCGGTGTCTGATGCCAGCTCGGGCGCAAGTTGTGCAGACGGTTGCGGATTCCCGGGCTGGTAAATAGTGTTGGTCGGGTCGAGGTCGCGGCCCAGCTCGCTGATGTACACCCATTCTGATCCTTGGCCACCAGTGAGTGCAAAAGCGTCAGCCGCAACAGATTCAAAGCTTTTCAGATCGCGCCGCTTTGCATAAATCTCCATCAATTTGGCATGAATGGCAACACGTGACGAGTTGGTGCGCAAAGCTTCTTTGAGGATTTCCTCAGCTTGCAGATCTCGGCCATAAGCCAGGTAAACATCGGCTTCAGCAACCGGGTCTACATCGCCTGCGGCATCCAGCTGGCTGGACGAGTAAACGAGTGATGAGCCGGTTGCGTTACCGCCTTCGCTGGTGTCGATACGCTGCCCACCGCTGGCACCAAAGAAGGAGTCAGGCTGCAAACGGCTTTCAAGGAAGGAGCTGTCAACAGAGGATTGATCGTTGCGCTTTTTGTAACGATAAAAACCAAAACCAGCCAACAACGCCAGTAACAACCCCAAGCCTGGCAAAACCAGCGGATTGCTGGACAGCTCATCAATCAAGCTGGGTTCAGCCGGGGAAGGTGGTGTGACGATTGGCTTTACACCCACAGCAGCCACAGGCGGACTGGCGGCAGAAGTTGCCGTCACGGACGCGCTGGCCGCGGCTGCAGGCTGCACAACTGCTGTAGTAGAGGTTGCAGCGACTGGCGTAGTTGCCAATGTTGCAATGCTTGATGTGCCGACCGTGCCAGCTGCGCTAGCCGGTGCTGATGCGGCCGTAGCACTGCCTGTGGCGGCAGAGCCGGTGAGTGCAGGGCTGATCGTCGAACCTGCAGCAATTTTTACGCCCGGCACCAGCGGCACCAACGGTACAGCCTGCGGCTTGGCAGTGCTGGCCGCAACTGCGGCCGCGTTACCTGCCGCGGCAGGGGCAACGCCGGCAATTTTGTTCAGATCAGCAAGGTTTTTAGAAAGCTCCGCAACTCTGGTGGTTGCCTCTGCCGCTTGCTTGTCCTTGGCAATTTTATCTTCTGTGGCGGCATTGCCTTGAACCGCACCTTTGGACAAGGTAAGTTTGTCGGGCGTTGCAGCCACCGCAGCGCGGTCTTCAACTTTGGCTTGTACTTTGCCGCCAGCTTGTCTGGTCGCGCCATCAACTTGGGCTGCAGGTGCACCAGAGGCCAGCTTTTGACGGAAAGCATTGAAATCTTTGGCCTGCGTAATGATAGTGCTGGATGCTTCGCTAGCTAGCAGTTTGCCTGCATCTTCAGCCGCTGGAATGTCCAGCAAAGCGCCTGATTTGAGCCGGTTAATGTTGCCGCCAATAAAAGCATCCGGGTTGGTTTTGAGTAAAGCCACCAACATCTGGTCCAGAGAAATACTGGCGGGTTTGTTTTGCGCGGCAATCTTGCTGGCGGTGTCGCCTGGTTTAACGGCGACTTTTTGTCCGCTTGATGCAGGCGCAGGTGCCACGGGAACAGGTTTTGCGGCAGCAGGCTGTGGTTGCACTCTGGCAACCGGGGCGGGTCTAACCGACGCTTGTGCCGACGATGGCGGTGGCGTTGGCGTTGGCGTTGGCGATATGGGGTTGGGCAGCGGGCTGACAACATTACCAGTTGGCGGCGCAGCAGGGCGGGACAACACGGGCGCAGTGGGGGCAACTGGCGCGGCCGCTTGACGCAGGTTAGGCGGGTCAAATAGCATGGTGTAGTCCCGAACTACACGCCCAGAAGCCCAGTTGGCGTCAAGAATCAGGTCAATAAAAGGCTCAGTGACGGGCCGGGGGCTGCTCAGGCGCAGAAAAGACCGCCCGTCTGGCCGTTTTTGCAGACTGACCTGAATGCCCACCACTGCGGTTGTGTAGTCAAGCCCGGCTGCCTTGAAGGCGTCAGCCGACGCAACACTTACACGAAGGCTGGCAGCTTCGTCGGCAGTGATTTGAGGCACCTCAATTTCGGCTCTTAGTGCCTCACCCAGTGCTGATTGAACCGTGATTCGCCCCAAACCCAAAGCATATGCCGGGCTACCTGCAAGCGTACACACTAACGCAGCCGCACCAGCCAGGGCGCCCAATCGGCAGGAAAACAGATAGGTCATGGGCTTTAGAGCCTCCGGTGCTCGTTTTGAATGTAACTCTATTTTGAACAAGCTCACAAGAACCCCAATGCAAATTTTCGAAAAACAAATTTAACATCAAGGCGTTACGCTGACAAGCTCAGACTCCACTTAAGTTTTTGCATGCCCTGTTGACGGATCAAACCAGTTTCAAATGTGGTCTTCTGGCAACGTTATGTGACATTTGCTTACTTGGATCCAGTTTCTAAACTTAAAAGTCCGTGTCTGCAAAAACCTCGGCAATCAATTTTCAATCCTGCAAAAGAATTCGAAGCATTCTTCGAAGCGGCTCTGCCGCACCCCAAAGCAGTTGGTCACCGACGGTAAATGAAGCTAAATAATCCGGCCCCATGGCCAGCTTGCGCAGGCGGCCGACCGGAATGGTCATGGTGCCTGTCACGGCAACAGGCGTCAGCTGCGCTACAGTGGCTTCGCGCGTGTTGGGCACGACCTTGACCCAGGCGTTGTCTGCCGCAATCAGCGCCTCAATGTCTGCAAGCGGCACGTCTTTTTTGAGTTTGAAAGTCAACGCCTGGCTGTGGCAGCGCATGGCGCCTACGCGCACACAAAAGCCATCAACTGGCACGGCAGGCGTACTAAACCCCGCGCCTTGACCCAAAATCTTGTTGGTCTCGGCGCCTGCCTTCCATTCTTCCTTGCTCGACCCGTCGCCCAAATCTTTGTCGATCCATGGAATCAGCGAGCCGCCCAATGGCACGCCAAAATTGGCGGTCTCACTAGCCGACAAGCTGTGCTGCTTGGCCAACAAGCGGCGGTCAATTTCGAGAATTGCAGACTTGGGGTCATCCAGCAATGCTTTGACTTCGCCATTGAGCGTGCCAAATTGAGTGAGCAATTCGCGCATGTGTTGCGCGCCGCCGCCAGATGCTGCCTGGTAGGTCATGGACGTCATCCATTCGACCAACCCGGCCTTGTAAAGCGCACCCACGCCCATCAGCATGCAACTGACGGTGCAATTGCCGCCAATCCAGTTTTTGCCGCCTTTTGCCATGGCATTTTGAATCACTGGCAAATTGACCGGGTCCAGGATGATCACCGCATCGCTGTTCATGCGAAGGGTGGAGGCCGCATCAATCCAGTGGCCGTTCCAGCCTGCAGCGCGCAACTTGGGGTAAACCTCGGCGGTGTAGTCTCCACCTTGCGCAGTGATGATGATGTCGCATTTTTTCAATGCGGCAATGTCCATTGCGTCTTTGAGCGTGGTTTCGTTTTTGGCTTGCGGCGGTGCTTTGCCGCCAGCATTTGATGTGGAAAAGAATATCGGCTCAATCAGCGCGAAGTCGTTTTCAGCAATCATCCGTTCAATGAGTACCGAGCCGACCATGCCGCGCCAGCCGACCAAGCCGACGGTGTTTTGAGAATTTTTCATTTGCGTTGCCCTTTTCAAAAAATGTTTTGAAGTCCGGCTCGTCTGGCCGGATGGGCACGACGAGGCGGGCTTGCTAGCCTTTGGTGCCTGTCGTTTTGGTTGCGTTCATGGCTTTATTGTAATCAGGCCAAAGCCTTCACTACCGCATCACCCATTTCAGCCGTGCCAACTTTGGTCGTGCCCTCGCTGTGTATATCCGGTGTACGCAAGCCTTGAGTCAACACCGCGTCAACAGCTTTCTCAATCCGCGCGGCGGCATCTGGCTGGTTCAGGCTAAAGCGCAGCATCATCGCAGCGCTCAAAATGGTGGCCAGCGGGTTGGCAACACCTTTGCCAGCAATATCTGGCGCGCTGCCGTGGCTGGGTTCGTAGAGTCCTTGGTTTTTGGCATTCAGGCTGGCTGAGGGCAACATGCCGATGCTGCCGGTCAGCATGGCGGCAGCATCAGACAAGATATCGCCAAACATATTGCCCGTGACTACCACGTCAAACTTTTTTGGTGCCCTAACGAGCTGCATCGCCGCGTTGTCCACGTACATGTGGTCGAGCGCTACATCAGGGTATTGCAGGCCAATCTCTGTGACTACATCTTTCCAGAGCTGAAAGGTTTCCAGCACGTTGGCTTTATCGACACTCGTCACGCGCTGGCTTCGTTTGCGCGCCGCCTGAAACGCCACATGCGCAATGCGCTCAATCTCGGGCCGTGAATAGCGCATCGTGTCAAACGCTTCTTCGCTACCCGGGAAGTGCCCGTCCACAGCCACGCGTCTGCCGCGCGGCTGGCCAAAGTAGATGTCGCCTGTCAGCTCACGAATGATCAAAATGTCCAAGCCACTGACCAGCTCGCGCTTCAAGCTCGATGCATCGACCAGCTGCGGATAGCAAATGGCTGGGCGAAAGTTGGCGAATAGGCCGAGATTTTTACGCAGTCCCAAAATGGCCTGCTCCGGGCGCAACGGCCGGTCAAGCTTGTCGTATTTCCAGTCGCCTACTGCACCAAACAAAACGGCATCGGCTTCTTTCGACAGCTTCAGGGTCGCATCCGGAAGAGGGCGCCCAAAAGCTTCATAAGCGGCACCCCCGACCAGTGCGCTTTCCATTTCAAACTTCAGGTCCAAAACGTTTAAAACCTTAACGGCTTCTGCGACGATTTCAGTACCGATGCCGTCACCGGGGAGAATTGCGATTTTCATGGTTCAATATCTTTACTATTATTTTTATAGCTGCTTGCGCAAGAATCTATTGCGTTAAAGCATTATTTGATGAATAAAAGCAAAAAATTGCTTTAAAAAGTACCATCAGACTGCAACCGTATGGTTAAGCCAGGGCTTGGTTGCCAGACGCTCCGCCTCAAACGCCTTGATCTTGTCGCTGTGCCGTAACGTCAGGCCAATATCGTCCAGTCCATTGATCAGGCAATATTTGCGGAACGCTTCTACATTAAAAGGTATTTCTTCGCCCTGCGCTTTCACAATCACCTGGTGTTCCAGGTCAATCGTCAACTTATAGCCGGGAAAGGCCAGCGCTTCGTCAAACAAGGCAGCCACTAGCGCCTCTGACAACACGATGGGCAGCAGGCCGTTTTTAAAACTGTTGTTGAAAAAGATGTCGGCATAGCTTGGCGCGATGATGGCCCGAAAGCCGAATTGGTCCAGTGCCCAGGGCGCGTGCTCACGTGACGAGCCGCAACCAAAATTTTTACGCGCCAGCAACACCGATGCGCCTTTGTAGCGAGGCTGGTTCAGCACAAAGTCAGGGTTCGGCTGTCGACTGAGCGGGTCTTGGCCAGGCTCACCCGGGTCGAGGTAGCGCCAGGCATCAAACAAATTGGGGCCGAATCCTGTTTTGCGAATGGATTTTAGAAACTGCTTGGGAATGATGGCGTCGGTGTCAACGTTTTCGCGGTCCATAGGCGCGACCAGGCCCGTGTGCACAGTGAATTTTTGCATTATTTCTTTGCTGCGTTTTCCAGCACGGAGCCGGCTTTTTGAACGTCTTGACCCATACCTCTAACGGTGTTGCAGCCTGAAAGCAGTAGCGTTAGACAAGCGATAAATGTTGCAATGGTGGTTTTCATGAAAGTGCTCTAAAAGTGGACTAAACAAATCGTCTGACGTCAACAAAATGCCCATGTACAGCGGCCCCAGCTGCCATCGCCGGGCTGACCAAATGCGTTCGCCCGCCCGCGCCCTGGCGACCTTCAAAGTTGCGATTGCTGGTCGAGGCACAACGCTCGCCGGGCTCCAGCTTGTCTGCATTCATTGCGAGACACATAGAGCAGCCGGGTTCACGCCACTCGAAGCCGGCGGCCTTGAAAATTACATCCAGCCCTTCACGCTCGGCCTGCTCCTTAACCAGGCCTGAGCCCGGAACCACCATGGCCAGCTTCACGTTCTTGGCGATCTTTTGCCCAAGCTGTTTCACCATGGCAGCGGCTTCGCGCATGTCTTCAATTCGGCTATTGGTACAGGAACCAATGAATACCTTGTCGATAAAAATATCGCTCAACTGCTTTCCAGGTTGTAAATCCATGTAGGTCAGGGCGCGCTCAATGGCGTCACGCTTGTTGGCATCTTTTTCTTTGTCGGGGTCGGGCACGATGGCATCTACGCCCAGCACCATTTCAGGCGAGGTGCCCCAGGTGATTTGCGGAATGATGTGGGCGGCATCCAGCTCCACCACGGCATCAAACTTCGCGCCCGCATCAGATTGCAGTGTCTTCCAGTACGCGGCGGCCTGATCCCACTCAGGCCCGCCTACAAAACGCCCCGTGACTGCATCGGTGCCAGGAGCAAGCAGGCGGCCTTTGAGGTAGTCGATGGTCTTTTCGTCCACCGCCACCAGGCCGGCGCGGGCACCGGCTTCGATGGCCATGTTGCAGACCGTCATCCGGCCTTCCATGCTCAAGGCGCGGATGGCCGAGCCGCCGAACTCGATGGTGTAGCCGGTGCCGCCCGCGGTGCCGATCTTGCCAATGATGGCCAGCACGATGTCTTTGCCGCCGCAGCCTTTAGGCAGCGTGCCTTCCACGCGCACCAGCATGTTCTTGGCTTTTTTGGCCAGCAGGGTTTGCGTGGCCATGACGTGCTCTACCTCGCTGGTGCCGATGCCGTGCGCCAGCGCGCCGAACGCGCCGTGGGTGGAGGTGTGCGAGTCGCCGCAGACCACCGTCATGCCGGGCAAGGTGGCACCGTTTTCAGGGCCGATCACATGCACGATGCCCTGGCGCTTGGACATAAACGGAAAGTACGCCGCCGAGCCGGATTCCTTGATGTTGGCATCCAGCGTGGTGATTTGCTCTTTGCTCACCAGGTCGGTGATGCCATCCAAACCCAGCTCCCAGCCGGTGGTGGGCGTGTTGTGGTCGGCGGTGGCGACGATGGAGCTGATGCGCCAGACCTTGCGGCCTGCCTGGCGCAGACCTTCAAAGGCCTGCGGGCTGGTGACCTCGTGGACCAGGTGGCGGTCGATGTAGAGGATGGCGGTGCCGTCTTCTTCGGAGTGGACGACGTGTTCGTCC
>JAYURC010000061.1:0-24633 GCA_043756405.1 Polaromonas sp. | reverse complement strand
GCCCGCTGGTAGGCGGTTTTATCCGGGTGCCGCTCAACGATATTGAAGCCATTAAAAAAGCCACTGCTGGCAACCCTAACGTGACCGCTGTGTTTTTTGAAGCGATTCAAGGCGAAGGTGGCGTACACCCGATGAACGACCAGTATCTGCGCGATGTACGCGCTTTGTGCGATGAGCGCGATTGGCTGCTGATGATTGACGAGGTCCAATGCGGCATGGGCCGCACCGGCAAGTGGTTTGCGCACCAGTGGTCAGGCATCAAGCCTGATGTGATGCCGCTGGCCAAGGGACTGGGCTCGGGCGTGCCAATTGGCGCGGTGGTGTGCGGGCCCAAAGCTGCCAACATCTTCAAGCCTGGCAACCACGGCACCACATTTGGCGGCAACCCGCTGGCGATGCGGGCGGGGGTCGAGACAATTCGTATTTTGGAAGAAGACCACATCATTGCCAACGCTGTCAACACTGGCGGGCATTTGCGGGCCAGTCTGGAGCGCGAGCTGTCTGGCACGGCGGGCGTGGTCAATATTCGCGGCCGGGGCCTGATGCTGGGCATTGAACTGGCCGTGCCCTGCGGCGAATTGCTCAAGCAGGCGGCCGACGAGGGTTTGCTGATCAGCGTCACGGCTGACTCGGTCATACGCCTGGTGCCGCCGCTCATCATGACCACAGCCGAGGCTGATCAGGTCGTAGCGATTCTGGTGCCGCTGATCAAGCAGTTTTTGCACGACAAAACAACCGACACCAGTGCTCCCAAGGCATCAGTGATGAATGACTGATTCAATGAACAAACCTGTCAAACATTATTTGCAGTTCAGCGACCTGAACGCGGCTGAATATGCCTATCTGTTCGAACGCGCAGCTCTGATCAAAAAGAAATTCAAAGCCTATGAAAAGCACCAGCCACTGGTGGACCGCACGCTGGTGATGATTTTTGAAAAAGCATCAACCCGCACCCGCGTGAGCTTTGAGGCGGGCATGTATCAGCTAGGCGGTACGGTGGTCAACCTGACGACCGAGGGCAGCCAGTTGGGCCGTGCCGAACCTATTGAAGACAGCGCCAAGGTCATCAGCCGCATGGTGGACCTGGTGATGATTCGCACCTACGAGCAAAACAAGATTGACCGATTTGCCGTGCATTCACGCGTACCGGTCATCAATGGCCTGACCAATGAGTTTCACCCCTGCCAAATATTGGCCGACATCTTTACCTACATTGAGCATCGGGGGTCCATCAAGGGCAAAACCGTCGCTTGGGTAGGAGATGGCAACAACATGGCCAACACGTGGCTGCAGGCCAGCGAAATTTTAGGTTTTAAAGTGCACCTGAGCACCCCGGGTGGCTACGAGGTAGATCAGTCGATTGCAGGCATCCGTTCCCTTGAGAGCTACAAGGTTTTCAAAGACCCGCACGAGGCCTGTGCCGGTGCCGACCTGGTCACGACCGATGTGTGGACTTCTATGGGTTACGAGGCTGAAAACGAAGCACGTAAAAAAGCCTTCACGCATTGGTGCGTGGACCTTGAGATGATGGCCGCCGCCAAACCTGATGCTTTGTTTATGCACTGCCTGCCTGCGCACCGGGGTGAAGAGGTTTCAGCCGACGTGATTGACGGCCCGCAGTCTGTGGTGTGGGACGAGGCCGAGAACCGGATGCATGTGCAAAAGGCGCTGATGGAATACCTGTTGCTGGGCCGTCTTGAAAACTAAAGTTTTAAATATTTCCCAACACTGTTGGTAATAACCGACACCTCAGGTTTTTAAGCGGTGCTACCTTCTCGGGTATGAGTCCTTCGACCCCTTTTTCGACCCCTTCTCCGACCCAAGATTTGCCTCGCAAAATCTGGGACATTTCACCGCCGGTTGATGAACACGCCGCCGTGTTCCCGGGCGACACGGCTTATTCGCAACGCCTGCATTTTGCATTGACACCCGACTGCCCGGTCAACGTCAACAGCATCACACTGTCGCCCCACACCGGCGCACATGCCGATGCACCCATGCACTACGCCAATGGCGGTGCCACGTCTGGCCAGCTTGACCTGACGCCCTACCTGGGGCCGTGCCGGGTGATTCATTGCATCGACTGCGGGCCGCTGGTGTTGCCTGAGCACATTGCCCATGCGATGGTTGATTTGCCACCGCGCGTGTTGCTGCGCACAGCACACACAGCGAACCAATCCTGGGCATCATTTACGGCATTAGCGCACGAAACTCTTGCACTACTAGCTACTAAAAGTGTAGCGTTGGTGGGTATTGACACACCCAGCGTTGACCCCGCCGACAGCCAACATTTGCCCAGCCACCAGCAGTTGCTAACGCACGACATGCGCGTTCTCGAATGCCTGGTGCTGGACGATGTACCCGAGGGCGACTACGAATTGATCGCCCTGCCCTTAAAACTGATGCGTGCCGACGCATCACCTGTACGCGCAATTCTGCGTGAACTTTAAAACCATAAATTGCCGATAACCCAACCATAACCCCCCGTACCCCACCCATGACAGCCATCACAAAACAAGACTGCATCGCGCTCGATACGCAAGATCCGCTGCGCACATTGCGCCATCAATTCACCCTGCCCGAAGGCGTCATTTATCTTGACGGCAATTCTCTTGGCGTGCTGCCCAACACAGCCGCAGCGCGGGTTGCGAAAGCCGTGACTGAAGAGTGGGGCCAGGGCCTGATCCGGTCATGGAACAGCGCCGGCTGGTTTGACATGCCGCAGCGCCTGGGTGACAAAATTGCGAAACTAATCGGTGCTGAATCTGGCGAGGTAGTGGCGACCGACAGTACATCAATCAATTTGTTCAAGGTGCTTTCAACGGCACTGAGTATTGCTGCTGTCGACACCCCGGAACGAAAAGTTTTGCTGAGCGAACGCAGCAACTTTCCGACTGATCTATACATTGCCGAAGCGCTGTGCAAGGAGCGTGGGTTAAAGCTGGTGCTGGTTGAGGCAGACGACATGGCTGCAGCCCTAACGCCAGACGTAGCCGTGCTGATGCTGACGCACGTCAACTACCGCACGGGTGCTATGCACAACATGCAGGACGTGACAGCTGCAGCCCATGCAAAAGGCATTTTGTGCGTTTGGGATCTGGCACACAGCGCGGGGGCCGTGCCTGTTGACCTGACTGACGCGAAAGCCGACTTTGCTGTCGGCTGCGGCTACAAATACCTGAATGGCGGCCCCGGCGCACCCGCCTTTGTATGGGTCAATGCAAAGCATGCCGCGCGTGATGTGTGGCAACCGCTGGCTGGCTGGTGGGGCCACAGCGCGCCGTTTGCTTTTACACCTGACTACAAACCTGCGGCGGGCATCAACCGCTATTTGTGCGGCACGCAACCCATTTTGAATATGACGGCGCTTGACTGTGGTCTGGACACCGTTCTTGCAGCGGAACCCCTGGGCGGTATGGCAGCGCTGCGCAAAAAGTCACTTGCCCTGACTGACCTGTTTATCGAGCTTGTCGAAGCACGTTGTGCAGAATATGGCCTCGGTTTGGCCACGCCGCGCGAGCATGCCCAGCGCGGCTCGCAAGTCTGCCTGACCAGAAGCGAAGGTGCTTACGCCATCGTTCAGGCACTGATTGCGCGCGGTGTGATTGGCGACTTCAGAGCGGGCGATCCTTCGACAGGCTCAGGACGAACGGGGACTTTGGATATTTTGCGTTTTGGTTTTACCCCCCTTTACTCCTGCTTTGAAGACGTGTGGAACGCGGTTGAGCATTTGCGGCAAGTGCTTGAATCAGGCGAATGGAAAAACCCCGAGTTCAATCAGAAAAGCGCGGTGACCTGAACCATGTCAATTCAAGCGCGTGCCCCAAACAGCTCCAGTGTTGGCGGTGGATGTCCATTCAGCGGCTCCGCTGCTGGTACGCCCAGCCCAGCCGACATCGTGCGTGACGAACACGCGCAACTGGACTTCAGCAAGTCCATGACCTATGGCGATTATCTTCACCTCGATTCACTGCTGGGCGCACAGCAGCCACTGTCACCAGACCATAACGAGCTGCTGTTCATCATCCAGCACCAGACGAGTGAACTTTGGATGAAACTGATGCTGCACGAGTTGCATGCCGCGATAGCCGATGTGGCCAAAGACGAGTTAAGCGACGCATTTAAAAAGCTCGCCCGCGTCAGCAAAATCATGGAGCAACTCGTCCACGCCTGGGACGTGCTGGCCACCATGACGCCGCCTGAGTACAGCGCTATTCGCCCGTACTTGGCAAATTCAAGCGGCTTTCAAAGCGCGCAATACCGCTGCATTGAGTTTGCACTCGGCAACAAAAACGCCGCCATGCTCAAGCCCCATGCGCACCGGCCTGATTTACTGGCGCAGGTGCAAGCCGCGTTTGATTCGCCGTCTCTGTACGACGAGGCATTGCGCTTGCTGGCAAGGCGCGGTTTGCCAGTCCCAACCAGCCACATTGACCGCGACTGGACGCAAGGCTATGCTGAAAGTGATGAAGTACAAGAGGCCTGGCTGGTCGCCTACCGCAACCCCAAACAGTACTTTGACCTGTACCAGCTGGGCGAAGAACTCACTGATCTAGAAGACGCCTTCAGACTCTGGCGCTTTCGGCACGTCACCACGGTAGAGCGTGTCATCGGCTTCAAGCGCGGAACGGGCGGTACCGGTGGTGTCAGTTATCTGCGCAAAATGCTGGATGTGGTGCTGTTCCCTGAAATCTGGAGATTGCGGACGGCTTTGTAAGCGTTTTTAGTTATTTTTGACGCTTTTTAAGCCATTTTCAGGTATCAAATTGGCCTCTAACCCAATAAATTTAAGCGTAAGAAGCTCTTAAATTAATAGCAAAGTACCGCCACTGTTTTTTATCGATGTAGCCCCGCAGGTCGTGTTAGCGAAGCAACTCGACATCCAATCACTCCATCGTTAAAATTTCGTTATACGATTTGTCTATCGATCACATTGAAAGCTAACCATGCAAACCGTCACCGTCTCGCCCAAGTTTCAAGTCGTCATCCCCTTGGCCGTCCGTGAGGGGCTCAAACTCGTGCCCGGCGTCAAGATGCAGGTGATGCAGTTTGACAACCGCGTGGAGTTCATCCCCGTGCAACCCGCGAGCGCCTTGCGCGGGACACTGCGCGGCATCGACACAACTATTACGCGTGATTCGGACAGGCTATGAACGTCGTCGATTCGTCCGCCTGGCTGGCCTACTTTGCCGATGAACCCAATGCACTGCATTTCGCAAATGCTATTGAAGCACCCGACTCACTCATCGTGCCGTCCATCACGCTGTTGGAAGTATTTAAAAAAGTAGCGCAACAGCGCGGCGAAGGCGTTGCGCTGCAGTATGTGGCGGTCATGCAGCAGGGGCGCGTGGTAGCGCTTGATGCAGCTCTGGCATTGCTGGCCGCAACGCTAGGTGCGCGACACAAATTGCCATTAGCCGACAGCATCATTTATGCGACTGCGCAACAGGCCGATGCTTTGGTGTGGACGCAGGATGCGGATTTTGAAGGCTTGGACGGTGTCAGATATTTTGGGAAAGACCGATAGATTTAATTGGAATCTAGCCCTGACTCTTCCATTTCGTTGGCGTCTACAAAGTTGTGAGTCTGTGCTCAAAGCTGGGCAACTATTAGCCCGACGCCTTTGAGCGTGAATCGACAACCAAAATTTATCCTCATGTCTAAAATCACTTGATCATTAGACACAGCTAGACGGCTTGCAAACACACTTTCTAAAAACCTGCTATGTCATCACTCAACAAAACACGTAGGCATGCCCTGAAACAGAAAGCTTCTGTTCTGATGTGGAAACTGAATGCTGTGGGCGTGGAGTTAGTGGTGCCTGCGCTTTATTTCACCCCCGGACTTTTGGAAAAAGCAGGCTAACACGGCTGATACCACTTACGACGATACGAGATCATTTGTGGCTTCGGCCGCAGACTCGTATCGGGTGACCGAAAACAAGTTCAATATGGGTATTGCTACTGTCGAAGAACTCAAGTCTTCTTTGCAGGTGCTGAAGATGCTGGCCGACATCAACAAAGAGTGCTGGAACACGGCACGGACCAAGCTTAATGAAATTTCCGACCACCTTAATAGACTAGGACTTGAGAAATTGGTAGCCGTAAAATAACTACGGTGGCAGGGTATGTTTACGTAGCCCGGGCAGGTACTTACCTAATTGGTGCGTGATTGAAGGCAGGCTCCAATTAAATTAAAACCGGGGGTCAATCGCAGTGATGTTCACGAAGAAACAGACCGCCGCGATGCCCCCAAACCCTGTGCGATGAATGTCAGCACCAAAGCATTGAGCGACACACCTTCTGACTTGGCACGCATGGTCAATTGAGCGTGTACGGTTTTGGGAACACGCGCTACAAATTTGCCAGATGCCACGCCGCCGCTGCCGGGTTGGGGCACAGGCAGTTTGTTGGCTTTCAAGGCAGCGATGGTGGCATGGAGTGCATCAGCGCCATTGGCTATTGCTTCTCCCACCGTCTCACCGTCTGAAATACATTCAGCAAAATCTGGGTAAGAGATCAAAAAACCGCCACCGTCGTCGTTGCTCAGGGGCTTGATTTCAAATGGATAGTCGGTCAGGTGTTTCATGTGGCAGTTCCTTCTATCAACTCAATGAATTTGCGAATGTAAATCGGCTTGATGGGGCGATGCGCGGGTACAGACAGCGTGCGCCCGTCACTGCGAACAAACACGCAATGGCTGCTTTTGTCATGCCGCCAATCAACGCCGTGCTGCCTAGCCACAGTTTGCAATTGCGCAAGCTACCAATCCAGCGGATTGCGCCGCATAGCAGTCAACAGTTTTGTTGCTGTATTCATCGATAAATGATACTACAGGCAGCATCACTTAGATCATTTGGCGATACCCATACAGCCAAGGCATATCCAGCAGCCTCTCGCCCATCAGCCTCATCGCCACATCACGACCCCAGCGCACCGGGCCCCTCGCGTGAAAAATTTGGCCGTTGCGCAATGCTCTGCCCTGCACGCGTGCATTACGTGGCCAGCGTTTGGCTGCGTATTGCTGTAAGGCGTCAGTTGCGCTTTGCGGTGTCACATCTTTTAAAGCCAGACTGAGGTCAGCCGCGTCTTCTATCGCCATGCCTGCACCCTGCGCCAGGTAAGGCCGCATCGGGTGCGCCGCATCGCCCAGCAGCGCCACACGGCCCTGCGCATGCTGGTGTGCGCCTTGCATGGGTGGGCGGTCAAACAGGGGCCACAGCCGCCAGTCGGGTGCCGCGTGCAGCAAATCTTGCAGTGCAGCGCAACTGCCCTGCAGGGCATCTCTCAAGTCAGCTGCGTTGGCGCTGTGATCCCAGTTGTGGAAATCGCCGGGCAGCTCACCGTGGATAAATGCGACGACGTTTAACCATTCACCGCCCCGCACTGGGTACTGCACGGTGTGCATGTTGGTGCCTAGCCAGGCTGTTACGTTTTGGCTGCGCAGTGGCTGCGGCAGGTCTGCCTGTTTGATCAAAGCGCGGTAGGCCAGGTGACCTGTAGGGCGCGGCGAGCCGTCGTTTAGTAATTGTTGGCGGGCGCTACTCCACAAACCGTCTGCGCCTAGCAACACGTCAGTGTTTTGCACGCCATGACTGGTTTGCAAAGATACAGCCTGCGGTGTTTGCTGAAAGCTTTGTACGGAAATGTCTGTTTGAAGCACTACTGCCGTTTGCTGCACTGCATGCAGCAACATGCCGTGCAGGTCGGCGCGGTGCAGCGTAAGGTAAGGCGCGCCATAACGCGCTGCCATGCTACTTCCCAGCGCCAATTCACCCAATACGCGGCTTGTCGCCGCATCTTTGACCTGCAAGCGCTCTGGGCTGTAAGAACATGCCCGCAAGTCACTGGCCAGTCCCCAGATTTGTAGCAGGCGTGTGGCGTTGGGGCCAAGCTGTATGCCCGCACCCACTTCACTAAAAGCGGCGGTTTTTTCAAAGAGTTCAACTTTGTGCCCTGAACGAGTCAACGCCAGCGCCGCCGCCAGCCCGCCTATGCCGCCACCCGCAATCGCTACCTTCATGCTCAATTGGCAAGCAGCTGCCGCAGCACATACGGCAAGATGCCGCCGCTTTGGTAGTAGTCCACCTCAATCGGCGTGTCGACGCGCAGCGTAACGACGACTTCTTGCACGGTGCCATCGGCGTGTGTGATGCGCAGCACGCCATCGCTCTGCGGTTTGAGTTCTGGATGCGGAATCACGTCAATCATTTCATGACCCGTCAACCCCAGCGTTTGCCAAGATTGCCCAGCTTTGAACTGCAATGGCAGCACGCCCATACCGACCAGGTTGCTGCGGTGAATACGCTCAAAACTGCGCGCCACCACCGCCTTGATGCCCAGCAGTTGCGTGCCTTTGGCGGCCCAGTCGCGTGAAGATCCGGTGCCATATTCTTCGCCTGCAAAAATCACGGTAGGTGTGCCTTCGGCGATGTATTTCATCGCAGCGTCGTAGATAAACATCTTCTCTTGACTAGGCTGAAAAAGCGTCACACCGCCCTCCTCGCGCGACCCTTCAGCGTCTGCCGGAATCATCAGGTTTTTGATGCGCACATTGGCAAATGTTCCGCGCATCATCACATCATGGTTGCCGCGCCGCGCGCCGTAGCTGTTGAAGTCGGCCTTTTGCACACCATTCGCCAGCAGCCACTGGCCAGCGGGAGATGACACCTTGATAGAGCCGGCAGGTGAAATGTGGTCGGTAGTAATCGAGTCACCGAAAAAGGCCATGATGCGCGCTTTTTTAACATCAAATTGGCTATTTTCAGTATCATTTAGGGCTGTAGCCGAATTAATACTTGCGCTGTTAGCTATGTTTTTCATAGCAAAGTCCTTAAAGAAAGGCGGCTCAGCGATGTACGTACTTTGCGGCCAGGTGTACGTATTACCCGTCACACCCTTGATCTTTTCCCACAGCTTGCCAGGCTCGGTCTTTACCTTGGCGTAGTTGGCGCGAAAGGCTTTGCCATTCATGGCGTACTTCATCAGCGCATTGATCTCGCTTGAAGTCGGCCAGATGTCGCCCAGATAGATGTCTTTTCCTCTATGGCCCTGGCCAACAGGCTTGGTCATCAGGTCCCGCAGGACAGTACCCGCAATGGCGTAGGCCACCACCAGCGGCGGGCTCGCCAAAAAGTTGGCCTTCAGGTTGGGGTGAATCCGCGCTTCAAAATTGCGGTTGCCTGACAGCACGGCGGCGCATACCAGATCACTCTTTGTAATGGCTTCATTGATCTCAGGCGTCAAGTCACCCGCGTTGCCAATGCAGGTGGTGCAGCCGTAGCCAGCCAGCGCAAAGCCAAGCTTCTCCAAGTACGGCAGCAGACCTGCCTCGGTTAAATATTCAGTCACGATGCGAGAGCCTGGAGCCAGCGAGGTCTTGATGTGCGGTTGTACCTTCAGGCCTGCCAGCACAGCCTTTTTAGCCAGCAAGCCAGCAGCCAGCAGCACGCTTGGGTTGGACGTGTTGGTGCAACTGGTAATGGCTGCAATCAACACGTCGCCATTACCAATCGAGATGCCAGCTGACTTTGATGAAGGTGGCGCGGCATCGGTTTGCGCAGTGGCCAAAGTCGGGCGATTGCCTTCCATCTCCATCACCATCCGCGGTGCACCGACCGCTGTCGGAGGTGCACCGGGTAAGGTATCTACACGGTCATTGTCAGTGTGGCGAAGCAAATGCCTGGTGGCCAGCATGGCAGCAGGTTGATTAAAACCATTGTCTGCAATCGGCTGGCTAAACAAGGACGCGAACTGGCTAGCGACATTGCCCAGCTCGATGCGGTCTTGCGGGCGCTTGGGGCCTGCCAGGCTAGGGGTTACATCGCCCAAATCCAGCTTGACGACCTGCGAATAATCAATGTCCCCCGCCTTGGCAACCCCAAACAAGCCCTGCGCTTTGAAGTAAGCGGCAAACGCTTCAATTTCGGCGGTGGTGCGGCCCGTACCCTCAAAATATTCAATGGTTTTTTCATCCACCGGGAAGAACCCCATCGTTGCGCCATATTCAGGCGCCATGTTGCCAATGGTGGCTCGGTCAGGCAGGCTTAAGGAGCGCGTGCCTTCACCAAAAAACTCGACAAATTTGCCCACGACTTTTTCTTTTCGCAGTTGCTCAGTCACCCTCAGCACCAGGTCGGTGGCCGTCACGCCCTCGCGCAGCTTGCCTGTCAACTCAAAGCCCACAACATCAGGCGTTAGAAAATACACTGGCTGGCCCAGCATGGCGGCTTCGGCCTCAATGCCGCCCACACCCCAGGCCACCACGCCAATACCGTTGATCATGGTGGTGTGGCTGTCGGTGCCTACCAATGAATCCGGGTAGTAAACATCGTCTGCCGTTTTATGCACACCACGCGCGAGATATTCAAGATTGACCTGATGCACGATGCCAAAGCCCGGTGGTACGACTCCAAAGGTGTCAAAGGCCTGCATACCCCATTTCATGAACTGGTAACGCTCGTTGTTGCGCTGAAATTCCAGCTTCATGTTCAGGTCCATCGAATTTTTTTTGCCGTAAAAGTCGACCATGATGGAATGGTCAACCACCAGGTCAACCGGTACCAGCGGCTCAATGCGCTTCGGGTCTTTGCCCAGCTTGACGGCCACGCTGCGCATGGCGGCCAGGTCAGCCAGCAACGGCACACCCGTGAAGTCTTGCAACACCACGCGCGACACGACAAATGGAATTTCTTGCGTGCGGGCTGCGTTGGGCCGCCAATTTGCAAGTTCTGATATGTGCTGTGCGGTAACGCGCTTGCCGTCGCAGTTGCGCAAAACCGATTCCAGCACGATACGAAGCGAAATCGGCAAGCGCGCTATGTTGGGGTATTGCTTGGTTAAAGCAGGCAGCGAGTAAAACTTGCCCGACCTGCCCGTTTCGCCAGAGGCTGTTTTAAACGTTTTGAAGGTTTCTGCAAACATGTGCTTTGCAGCGCGGGCTGATGGATTCATGGTGGAAGTTCCTTGACATGATGTGACTGCCGCTATTTTGGCAGGCGGGCTGGCACTCTGCAGCGTTTGTAGTAGCCAGCTGACATGCCGCCCGGCTTATTTCTGATGCTGTTTTGAGTGCCAGTCTCTTACGATGGCCTTTTAAACTCTTGTGCACGGTACCAAAATGAGCCAACCCACTGACCAACACACCTTGTGGACGTTAATCAAAGACATCAAGTTTGGCATGTTGACGCACAGGCATTCTGACGGCGAGCTCCACAGTGCACCGCTGACCACGCAAAACAAGGCGGGCGACGAAGGCTCAGCGTTGTACTTTTTTATCTCACGCCAGAGTGAAATCGCTGCATGTATTGCCAATGACGGTAATGTCAACGTCGCCTACGCCCACCCAGGCGTTGACAGTTATGTGTCTGTCTCTGGTCATGCAATCATTGTTGAAGATCAGGCCAAAAAAGACTATTTGTTTACCTCGTTTGCCAAGGCCTGGTTTCCAGGGGGTGCAACTGACCCCAACATGGCCTTGCTACAAATCAACATTGGGCATGCTGAATATTGGGATGTAAAAGAAAGCAAGATGGTGCAATTGGCCAAAATGGCGACGGCTGCCATGACTGGGACACCACCTGAAAAAATGGGCGATCACAAAGAAATGAACTTGTCTTGATCAAGCGATCCGTTCAAGCCATTTATTGCCTATAACAAGGCGTTTGACCCCGACACCCCTGATGACCTGCGGATCAATACAGCTGCGATTCTGTAAGCAGAAGCTTCGCGCCCAGGCTCCTGGATCTGATGGGCCAGACCACCATTCATTTGCTGGGTCATCGAAACCCTTTAAAACTGGAGAGACAAGTCGCCCGAGCTTTTTATCAAGCGTATTTATGAACGGGTGGAACTTGACGCCTATGACCTGTTTTTATATAAACTATAGTTTTAACCCAATAAGTACAGGATCAACAAGCTCCTAATTTCATAGCGAGCAAGACCGGAACCCGCAAAACATGTCGTCCCGCTCGGGCAGGTAAAAGTTGCGATATTTGGGGTTTCTCATTCGGGCCCGGGTGGCAAATGACGCGCCTCGCAGCACTTTATGGCTGCCGAACCAGGGTTGCGAGTAGTCCTGATACGGATCGGGCCTGAAGCCGTCAAAGCCCCTGAATGTCGTGCCCGTCCATTCCCACACGTTGCCCCACAAAAACCCACGCCGGGCGCCCGCGTGCGCTGCGACTTCCCATTCAATCTCAAACGGCAAGCGCCGTCCTGCCCAGCGGCACCAGGCATCGGCCTCGTACCAGCTCATATGCATCGCGCTTTGGTTGCCAAGCATGCGTTGAGCTGTGCCAAATCGGGTTTGCATGACTGCGCCGCTGGCCACGCCGATCTGGTCCACGTAACGTGGGGCGCGGCGGCCATCACCTTGGGCCAGTGCCTGCAGCCATTGCCAGCCATCAGGGTGCCATAGTTTCTCCCGGTCATAGCCGCCGTCGTCTACAAATTCAACGTACTGCGACCACGACACAGGCTGCGCATCGATTTCAAACTCAGGCACCGACACGCTGTGCTGCGGCCTTTCGTTGTCAAACGAGAAGCCTTCCACCGTACTGCCCAGCTGCCATGTACAAGCCGGAATCAACAAGGGTTCGCGGAGCGCCATTGGGGTGGACACAAGGGCCTGCTGCAACGGCGCATCAAGCCTCAGGCCCAGCGTTTGCGCCATGTGAACCAGAGCCTCTGAGTGCATGTCTTCATGAAACAGGCACAGACGGTAAAAATAAAGCGCGTCATCGCTATCGTCAGCTTTTTCCAGCAAGTCCAGCGTGGTCTCCAGAGTGTCGAGTAAATAGGCACGAATCTGGTTGGCCTTGGGCAAGTCAAGTTTCCACCGTCTGTCATGCGCTACATGGGTACTGTCCCACCAGCGGTCAGCACTGGGTTCAATGCTGGCAAGCCTTGCATGTTGTGGCTCGCAGCGCGGGCCCAGCGCACGCTGCATGTTGCGGGCAATCCACCACTCCTGAAACCAGCCAATATGGCCCAACTCCCAAAGCGGCGGATTAACCGTTGCCAATTGAGGCACAACGTAATTCACGGCTTCAAGCGTCTTTTGATACTGCGCAAAAAGGTGCAGCGTATGATTGCGCGCATCCATCAGCGCCAGCGACAGCAACTCTTTGCCCTGTCTGCGCATCAGGGGCGAATCAATCTGCCCTGCGGTACTGGTCGCGGTAGCCTTATTGGCATTAAAAGGGGCTTTGTTTGAAGTCAAAAATAATCCTGGTCAGCCCCGCAGCAGCGCTTGCCAATAACGGCAATTGGCACACCGCGCACCGCTGGGCAAATTATTTATCTGGCTCATCTGGCAATTGTGACATTGCGCTGACCCAGGTTTGGGCAGCTACCAATGGCGTAGCAGACGCCATGATTGCCCTGCATGCCCGACGGTCTGCACCGTCGATCCATGCCTGGGCAGCGCAGCATCCGGACAAGCCGCTGATTGTGGTTTTAACGGGTACCGACCTGTACCGGGACATTCGGTTTGACGCCAGCGCCAGACAGTCTTTGCAGTTGGCGACACACTTGGTGGTGCTACAAGACGCGGGCCTGGACGAATTGCCGCAAACTCTGCGGCACAAAGTCCGGGTGATCTTTCAATCTGCACCCCGACTTAAACCGGCTGTCAAGTCTGCCAAGCGTTTTAACGTGGTGATGGTTGGACATCTGCGGGATGAAAAAGACCCCATGACTTACCTGCGGGCCGCTGAAATTTTAGCGGCCAACAATATTTACTTTCAGCTTATCGGTGATGGTCTGGATGCGTTGCTAGCGCAACAGGTGGCCGAAGCAACACAGAAAAACACACACATCAACTGGCTTGGCGGCCTGCCAAGAGCGCAAACGCGGCAGCGCATTAAACGGGCCCACGTGCTGGTCAACGCGTCGTTAATGGAAGGCGGCGCGCACGTGATTCTTGAGGCGGTGCAGTCTGGCACGCCCGTTTTAGCCTCGCGCATCAGCGGCAACATCGGCATGTTGGGTACAGACTATGCGGGCTATTTTGATGTGGGTGATGCGCTGGCACTGGCAGCGCTGGGCAAACGCTGCGCGACAGACGCCGCATTTTTGGCTCATTTGCAAAGCCAGTGCAACCGCCGGGCCGAATTGTTTAAACCCTCGGTTGAAAAACGCCTTGTTTTAAACTTGGTCGCCTCTGCATTGAAAGAACAGCCATGAACGCCCCCGAAAAACTCACCCCACTCACCCCACTCACAGCCCCCCGCTTGACCAGCCTGTCCCACGGTGGCGGCTGCGGCTGCAAGATTGCGCCCGGCGTGTTAGCCGAGATTTTGAAAAACTCCAGCAACCTGCCCATCCCGCCCGAGCTGCTGGTAGGCATTGAAACCGCAGACGACGCAGCAGTGTATTTGCTCAATGAAAACCAGGCGCTGATTGCTACCACTGACTTTTTCATGCCCATCGTCGATGACCCATATGACTTTGGCCGCATTGCCGCGACAAATGCCATCAGCGACGTTTACGCCATGGGCGGCACACCCATCATGGCGCTGGGTCTGGTGGGTATGCCGATCAATGTGCTGCCGCTGGAAACCATAGGCTCAATTTTGCGCGGCGGGCAAGACGTTTGCCGCGACGCAGGCATCCCGATTGCTGGTGGCCACACAATTGATTCAGTCGAGCCCATTTACGGCTTGGTGGTACTGGGGTTGGTGCATCCATCGCGGGTCAAGAAGAACTCAGGGGCCAAAGCAGGCGATGTGCTGGTCATGAGCAAACCACTCGGCGTAGGTGTTTTGTCAGCCGCGTTGAAAAAAGAAATGCTGCCGCCCGCCGGCTACGCCAAGATGATAGAAGTCACCACCCAGCTGAACAAACCGGGCATTGCGCTGGCTGCACTTGAAGGCGTACATGCGCTGACTGACATCACAGGCTTCGGCCTGGCGGGCCACACGCTTGAACTGGCGCGTGGTGCCAACGTGCAAATACGCATTAACTGGTCGCAAATGCCATTGATTGCGGGGGTACGTGAGCTGGCAGCGCAGGGTTGCGTCACTGGTGCATCAGGACGCAACTGGGAAAGCTATGGCAATGAGGTGATGTTGCCAGCTGGTTTTGCAGAAGCTGACAAAGCGCTGCTGAGTGACCCACAAACGTCTGGCGGTTTGCTGGTGTCTTGCAGCCCTGAGGTGGCGGCACAGGTGTTAGAGATTTTTCATACGCAAGGGTTTCCAGAGGCCGCCGTGGTGGGCGAAGTACAAGAAGGAAACGGCGTCAGTATTTATTGAATTCAGGGTAAACCCCGGGGTGCAATGTCAGCATTTATTAAGTGACCAGCTGACCTCCCAAGTTACTATGTGTTCAGCTGTAAGTTGGTTTGAATAGCACTTTGACGGGTGCGCAATACACACTTTCGCGTTGACTTTTTTATCTTAGGAGACACCCCATATGACCCCCTTCCTCGCGCTGTCGCGCGTCATCGACAGCATCAGCACCCTTTTGGGTAAATCGACCATGTGGCTGATTCTTGCCACTACGCTTATCAGCGCTGGCAACGCTATTGTGCGCAAGGCTTTTGACATCAGCTCCAACGGCCTGCTGGAGATCCAGTGGTACCTGTTTGCAGCAGTGTTCATGCTGGGTGCAGGTTATGGTTTTTTGAAAAACTCGCATGTCCGCATTGACTTCATTTCTACCCGCCTAACAGACCGCACCCGCAACTGGGTTGATGTGGTGGGCATACTGGTAGTACTTTTCCCATTTTGTATCTTGATGATCAGCTTGAGCTGGCCCGTCTTCACAAACGCTTACAACAACGGTGAAATGTCGCAAAACGCGGGTGGCCTGATTCGCTGGCCTGCCTACCTTTTGGTGCCGGTTGGCTTTGCCTTTCTGATAATGCAAGGCGTGTCGGAATTGATCAAGCGTATTGCTTTTTTGCGCGGCCTGATAGAAGACCCGATTGGCGGTGAAGCCGCCAAATCAGATGACCAAAAACAAATGGAAGCGCTTGAAAAAGTAGCCGCCGCTCGCCTGCTTGGAGAAAAATAAAATGGAAACGACTTTCCTGGCACAACAGTTTGTGCCCCTCATGTTTGCAGGCCTGTTCCTGCTTCTGCTGACTGGCTTTCCAGTGGCTTTTGGTCTGGCTGCCACGGGTTTGGCGTTTGGCTTTATCGGCATGGAGGCCGGGCTTTTCCCGGCCAATCTGTTTCAGGCCTTGCCGTCGCGTATTTTTGGCATCATGCAAAACGACACGCTGCTGGCGATTCCGTTCTTTACCTTCATGGGCATTGTTCTTGAACGATCCGGTATGGCCGAGGACTTGCTTGAAACAGTAGGCCAGGTGTTTGGCCCGCTGCGTGGTGGCCTGGCAATTGCGGTGATTCTGGTGGGCGCGCTACTGGCTGCCACGACCGGTGTTGTCGCCGCTGCGGTGATCTCGATGGGCCTGATTTCGCTGCCGATCATGCTGCGCTATGGCTACAGCCGGGTAATTGCCACTGGCACCATCACCGCCTCTGGCACGCTGGCGCAAGCTATTCCGCCATCGCTGGTGTTGATCGTGCTGGCTGACCAGTTGGGCCGCTCAGTCGGTGACATGTATGCAGGCGCGCTGGTGCCCGGCTTGCTGCTGGTGGGTTTGTATATTCTGTTCATCGTGGTGGTAGCGTTTGTCAAACCCGCCATGGTGCCACCACTACCACCTGAAGCTCGTATTTATAAAGAAGCCAATGGTGCGTCTGGCCACCGGTCTTTGCTGGTGCTGGTTGTTATTTGCGCGATTGCTGGCTTTGCGTGGTCAAGGGTTCACAACGCGGTTTTGACGCCGATGCTTGAGCGTCCCTTGCCAGCGGCTGGCGATGAAGTCGTGATTTTGTCGATGACTCTCGCATCGCTGCTGGGCTTGTCGTTGGCCATCATCAACCGCGTGACGCGCATGGGTCTGTTGTCAAAGCTGGCTGAGCAAGTGACTTTTGTGTTGATGCCGCCGCTGATTCTGATTTTTCTGGTGTTGGGTACGATTTTTCTGGGCATTGCAACACCCACTGAAGGTGGTGCGATGGGCGCCTTGGGTGCGCTGATTCTGGCACTCGGCAAACGCCGCATCAACATGACGCTGCTCAAACAGGCGCTGGAAAACACCGCCAAGCTGGCTTCGTTTGTGCTGTTCATCCTGATCGGCTCAACGGTGTTCAGTTTCACTTTCAATGCCGCAGACGGTCACTTTTGGGTCGAGCGTTTGTTCACGGGCATGCCGGGCGGCGCTTGGGGCTTTTTGATCGTGGTGAACATCCTGGTGTTCATTTTGGGCTGCTTCATTGACTTCTTTGAAATTGCCTTCATCATCATCCCGCTGCTTGCGCCTGTGGCTGAAAAAATCTTGCCAGGCTTGGTACCGGGCATGACGGCGGATGATGCCATGATCTGGTTTGGGGTGATCATTGCCATGAACCTGCAAACCTCATTCTTGACGCCACCCTTTGGTTTTGCCCTGTTTTACCTGCGCAGTGTGGCTGCCAAGTTTGACTACAAAGACCGCGTGACAGGTGCGACGATTCCAGCTGTCACCACCGCCGAGATTTACAAGGGTTCGATTGCTTTCATCTGCTTGCAGCTCATCATGGTGGCAGCTGTCATGATTTTCCCAAGCCTGGTCACGGGCGGTATCGAGAAAACCGAAACGCTGAACAAAGACCAGGTGATGGAGCAGCTGCAGATACCCAAGACGGATGAAGAAATCAAACAGGAAGCTGAAGAAGCCAAGGCTACTGCCGCAGGAGAGGAAGCCAAGCCCACAGAAGGTAAGGAAGACGACCCGATGAAGGCACTGATGGAAGCCAATGAGAAAGACAAGAAATAGTAAGACGCTTGTCAATGAACCAAAAAAGAGGCCTTGAGCCTCTTTTTTTACGCCTGCTTATGACGACTTCAAAGTTTTCCTGGAGATGTCCTTCATGACCTCCTACAAAATGTAACTGCCAGCTCATCTCAATCCGCACTGCACACCCTCACAGCAAGTAATACAGGAGTCCCTGGGATCGATTAGGGTAAGGGGTTGCCCCCTCAGCCCTCTACACCTCTCACACCACCGTACGTGCGAATCTCGCATGCGGCGGTTCAAACAGGACGCTGGAGATGCTGTTGGCTTGCCACCAGCAAGATTAGTCCGAGTTGTGTGAGGTATTTTGGCGGCAAAGCGGCGATCATGTGCTCGGCCCCAGCATCCCACCAAGGGCCGCGCCCGTTTTCGGACGCTTCCACTGTCGCCGCGCGCTGCAGCGCAGGTGCCGCCTGACCCATGCGTCAAGTTCTTCAATCGGCCTTCGGCTCCGCGTCAGGCAGAAGTAATTCATCCACCCTCTTATTGATTCGGCCCGCTGATGCCTCAATTTCCGTTCGGGTTGAGCTGGTCGAAACCCTTCGACAAGCTCAGGGCGAACGGTTCATAGTTCACAAGGCCGGATCAATAGTACCGGGTTGAGCTCGGTCAACGAAATGTTGGACAGCAGCGGCGACAGGGGGCCGCCTTGAGGTGTGCCCTGCTGCCTTGCATTCTCCACCACGTCCGCCATCATCCCGGCCTGAAGCCGTAACTCCCGTGCGAGAAGGTTGGCTCAAACAGCGGTTGCATCGCCTGATGCAACGCCTGCTGGATGAGACGGTCTACCACCGTGGGCGAGTAGAGGACTTTCACCTCCAGGTAGGTACGCCCTGCCGGGCGCACAAAAAAAAACCACGCCTAAGCGTGGTTTTTCAGGCCGTGGCCAGCTTACAGTTTTTGCGACTGCATGAACTGGTCAAAACGCATTTCGGTAAAGCGGAACCAGAGATTCTGGTCTTTACGGAACTCTGAGTAGTCGTCGTAAATCTTTTTCCAGTCAGGGTTGGTGGCGCTGATTTCAGCGTAAAGAGCCATGGACTCTTTGAACGCCAGGTCCATCACGGCCTTGGGGAACGGCACAACCTTGACCTTGGCACCGACCAGTGCTTTAAGAGCAGCTGGGTTGCGGGCGTCGTACTTGGCCTGCATGTCAGTGTGCGCGTAAGCGGCTGCCGACTCCAGAATGGCCTTGTTTTCTGCCGACAATTTGTCGTATGCTGTTTTGTTGACGAAAGCGTCCAGCTGTGGGCCACCTTCCCACCAGCCTGGGTAATGGTAGAACGGCGCGACTTTATTAAAGCCGAGTTTCTGGTCGTCATACGGACCTACCCACTCAGCAGCATCAATCGTGCCTTTTTCCAGGGCTTGATAAATCTCGCCGCCAGGAATGTTTTGCGGCACAGCGCCCATACGGGTCATCACTTTGCCTGCGAAACCGCCGACGCGGAATTTCAAGCCTTTGATGTCGGCAACCGTTTTGATTTCCTTGCGATACCAGCCACCCATTTGCGCGCCGGTGTTGCCCATCGGGAAGTTAACGATGTTGTACTTGCCGTAAAACTCGCGCATCAGCTTCATGCCGTTGCCCTGGTACATCCAGGCGGTCATCTGGCGGCTGTTAAGGCCGAAAGGAATTGCGCAGCCCAGTGCAAATGCATCGTTTACACCAAAGAAGTAGTACGGTGCGGTGTGCACCATCTCGGTGGTGCCTTTCTGGATGTTATCAACCATACCGGCAATCGCTGGTATCAATTCACCGCCTGGATGAACAGAAATCTGGAACTTGCCGCCAGACATTTCGCCCACTTTTTTGGCGAAGGTTTCAGCCGCGCCGTAAATGGTGTCAAGCGCTTTTGGAAAGCTTGACGCCAGACGCCAGCGAATGGTTTCTTGTGCGTGCACTGCAGGCGCAACGCCAGCAGCCAGCACACCAGCAATGCCGGCATTTTTTATAAGGGAACGACGATCCATGAATATCTCCTGAGAGGTTGATTAACTTAAGTTTTCACACTGCATTGATCTGCCGCATTTTCTGGAAAATTCATTTTTGAACTTGCCCGACTCTACGACTGAGTTGCTCATTTTGTCAGTGTTGTATAGAACACCAACCCGGTTTTACCCGTTGTTTGCTGAAATACTCACTGAAGCATTCGCCGCTGCATGATGAGATAAAACGTACCTTCTATAAAAACCAATGGTTCTGTTCACACCGAAATTGGCTACCGTCTGGAGAGGTGTCGGCTAGCAAGGGATTCGTTTCTGCGGTCAGGCTGCAAAGAGTATTTATCCCACAATTGTAAAAATGTGTCGTTAAATAAAATCCGGGGTTTACCCTTGAAGACCTGACGGAAAGCTGAAGGGTTTTGTCAACTCAACCGTGCAAGGAATATCAATCAACCAATAAAACCCTTTGCGAAAAATTGCCAAACCGGGCTCTGATGGCTGATTCAATTCCCGCAGCGTCCAGCCCTTGCATGGCCAAAAGTTTGGTGGGGTCGCCATGCTCAGTGAATTCATCATTCAGGCCTAAATGTAGTACAGATTTAAGTACACCCGCAGCGTGCAGCGCCTCACTAGCTGCACTGCCCGCACCGCCCATGATGGCACCCTCTTCAACCGTTACCAGCGCCTCATGCGTTGCCGCAATTTCTAACAGGGTCTGGACATCAAGTGGCTTTGCCCAGCGCATGTTGACCACTGTCGCGCCCAGCTTTTCAGCCGCTTGCAATGCGGGGTACAACAATGTGCCAAAAGCCAGAATCGCAACGCCTGCGCCCACGCGGCGAACTTCAGCTTTGGCAAACGGTAATGCATCCAGATTAACCTCCGGCGTAACACCTGCGCCTGCGCCGCGCGGGTAGCGCACCGCGACCGGATGGTTTTGCTCAAATGCGCTGCTCAGCAGCTGGCGGCATTCGCGCTCGTCTGCGGGGCAGGCAATGCTCATGTTGGGGATACAGCGTAAAAACGCAATGTCGTACGCGCCAGCATGCGTTGCGCCATCCGCGCCCACCAGCCCGGCACGGTCAAGCGCAAACACCACGGGCAGGTTTTGCAGCGCCACGTCGTGTACCAGCTGGTCGTACCCGCGCTGAAGGAAGGTCGAATAAATCGCCACAACAGGTTTCAGTCCTTCACAGGCCATGCCTGCCGCAAACGTGATGGCGTGCTGCTCGGCAATGCCGACATCGTGGTAGCGTTCAGGGAAACGCTGGTGAAATTCCACCATGCCTGAGCCTTCGCGCATGGCCGGCGTAATGCCCACCAGACGTTTGTCATGCGCGGCCATGTCGCAGAGCCAGGTGCCGAATACCTGTGTAAAGGTTTGCTTGGGCGGCGTCGTCGCTTTTTGCAGGCCCATCACCGGGTCAAACTTGCCAGGCCCGTGGTAGGCAATCGGGTCGGCTTCAGCCAGTTTGTAGCCCTGACCTTTTTTGGTGACTACGTGCAAAAATTGCGGGCCAGACCCGTTCTTCATCAATTGCCGGATGTTCTCCAGCGTCGGGATCAGCGAGTCAAGATCGTGCCCATCAATCGGGCCGATGTAGTTGAAGCCAAAATTTTCAAACAGCGTTGCGGGCACCACCATGCCTTTGGCGTGGGTTTCAAGGCGCTTGGCCAACTCAAGCAGCGGGGGTGCAACGCTTAATACCTGCCTGCCCACTTCTCTGGCTGATGCATAAAAACGCCCACTCATCAATTGCGCCAGGTAGCGGTTCAATGCGCCTACAGGCGGGCTGATGCTCATGTCGTTGTCGTTCAATACCACCAGCATCTTGCAGTTGTCGTGCACACCCGCGTTGTTTAATGCCTCAAAGGCCATACCGGCGCTCATGGCACCGTCGCCAATGATGGCTACTGAATAACGGTCTTCGCCTTTTTGTTTGGCTGCCAGTGCCATGCCCAGCGCGGCTGAAATGGAAGTCGATGAATGCGCGGTGCCAAACGTGTCGTACGGACTTTCATCCCGGCGCGGAAAACCCGACAACCCGCCCCATTGGCGCAGGCTGTTCATACGTTCCCGCCTGCCGGTCAAAATTTTGTGCGGGTAGGTCTGGTGACCCACGTCCCACACCAGCCGGTCTTCAGGCGTGTTGAAAACATAATGCAGCGCGACTGTCAGCTCAACCGTGCCAAGGTTAGAGCTCAAATGCCCCCCGGTTTTTGACACGCTGTCCAGCAGGTCAGCACGCAGCTCGTCTGCCAGCGGTTTGAGCTGTGCTTTGGGCAGTTTGCGCAGGTCTGCCGGGGTATGAATGGTGTCAAGCAAAGGAGTCATCATGGTGCGATTTAAAAGCAGTGCAATTAAGCTGGGGCCTTGATTGATTGCTGACTATTGTTTACGGTTAACCAGCATATCAGCCAGCGCACGCAAGGCGTGTGTGTTGTGCACGCCGCCCTGCTGCAGCGTGTCGATTGTCTGCAGGCTGGCAAGTGCCGCTGCCAGCAAATGTTGAGCGTATTCTTCTGAGGCTTTCAAACCCATCAGCGAAATAAAGGTTGGTTTGTCTTGTGCAGCGTCTTTGCCAGCCGTTTTGCCCAGCGTGGCTGAATCGGCTGTGACATCAAGAATATCGTCCACCACCTGAAATGCCAGACCAATGGCGGCGCCGTAATCGCGCAGTGCGTTCATTACAGGCGCAGATTCAGGCGCTGCTAGCGTACCGCAGGCAGCACCCATCAGCACGCTGGCTTGCAACAATGCGCCGGTTTTAAGGCGGTGCATTTCATGCAGTTGCTCTGACGTCAAAGGCAAACCGACGCTGGCCAAGTCAATCGCCTGGCCGCCCGCCATGCCCTGCCCGCCTGCAGCGCGGGCCAGCATGCGGCACAGGCGCGCCTGGGTGGCGGCATCCAGCGTGTCGTCATCGGGGGTTAACAACTCAAACGCCAGCGCCTGCAGTGCGTCGCCAGCCAGCAGCGCCTGGGCTGCGCCAAATTGGACATGCACCGTCGGTTTGCCGCGCCGCAGGATGTCGTTGTCCATGCAGGGCATGTCGTCGTGCACCAGTGAATAGGCATGAATCAGCTCTACCGCGCAGGCGGCACGCAGGGCAGCGTCGTGGTTACCGTTAACCGCCTCGCGCGCCGCCAAAACCAGCAGGGGGCGTAAACGCTTGCCGCCGTCCAGCACGGCATAGCGCATGGCATCGCCTAGCCCGGCAGGTGCAGGCTCGTTGGCAGGACTGGCCACCCAGCGGCCTAGCGCCTGCTCAATTAGCGCCAGTTGCAGGGCGCTCCAGTCGGCCAACTTGAATTCAGAAATAGTTTGGTTCACGTTCTATTTGTTGTCTTGTTAATCACGGCCACGTTTTGAGCTCGTTGCCTTCAAGCACCTTGATCTGGCTTTCGACCGCTTCAAGTTTGCTTTTGCAAAAAGCCAGTAGTTGCGCACCACGCTGGTAGCCGGCCAGCAGTTGGTCTAGCGGCAGCTGACCCGTCTCAAGGTTGGCGATCAGGCCTTCAAGCTCTTGCAGTGCGGCCTCGTAGGTAGCGGGCAAGGCGGGTGCGGGGGGTGTTGTCGATTTGGCCATGGTGTTTGTAAAAAGCTAGTTGATTTTAGGGGCAGGCGTATTAGCTTTTGGGGCTGCGGGCTGCTTGCAGGGCTAAAATTGAAAATCATTCTCATTGCGGCCCCACCGCCGCCACGCCTTGATGTCCGATTTAAGCCTTCGCCTGTTGCAGGCCACCAGCCAACTACCGATTTCAAGTTATTTTGACGCTGCCCTGTACGAGCGGGAGCAGCAAAAGCTGTTTGCAAAAGGGCCGCGCTATTTGGGCCATGAGCTGGCTGTGCCAAACATGGGTGACTTTTACGCCCTGCCCCATGAAGGCGAAGGCCGCGCGCTGGTGCGCAACGCAGCGGGCATTGAGCTGATTTCTAACGTTTGCCGACACCGCCAGTCGACCATGCTGCAAGGGCGCGGCAACACGGGTAGCAATATTGTTTGCCCCCTGCACCGCTGGACGTACAACACATCGGGCGAGTTGATTGGCGCGCCGCACTTTGAGATTGACCCCTGCCTTAACCTGAACCGCTACAAAACCACCACATGGAACGGCTTGGTATTTGAAGACACAGGCCGTGATGTAGCCAAGGACATGGGCCCGCTGGGTGTGGCCAAAGACCTGGACTTTGCCGGCTACCAGCTCGACAAAGTGCATTTGCATGAATGCAACTACAACTGGAAAACCTTCATTGAGGTGTACCTGGAGGACTACCACGTTGGCCCGTTTCACCCCGGTTTGGGTGGTTTTGTCACCACCCACGACCTGACCTGGGAACTGCAGCCCAGTTATTCGGTGCAAACGGTGGGCGTGTCAGACAAGCTGGGCAAGCCCGGCACCGACACCTATAAAAAATGGCACGACGTGGTGCTGCAATACCGCAAAGGCGTCGCGCCCAAATACGGTGCCATCTGGCTGACGTATTACCCGCATGTGATGGTTGAGTGGTATCCGCATGTGCTGGTGGTGAGTACCCTGCACCCGCGTGGGCCCGACAAAACACTCAATGTGGTGGAGTTTTTCTACCCCGAAGAGATTTGCGCTTTTGAACGTGAATTTATTGAAGCGCAGCAAGCCGCGTACATGGAAACCTGCGTAGAAGACGACGAGATCGCCCTGCGCATGGACGCTGGCCGCAAAGCGCTGATGCTGCGCGGCGACAACGAATTTGGCCCCTACCAAAGCCCCATGGAAGACGGCATGCAGCAGTTCCATGCCTGGTATCGGGGGCAGATGGGGGCGGGTGCTGGGGCGGCTTAGCGAGCGCCTGCG
>JAYURC010000060.1:0-3810 GCA_043756405.1 Polaromonas sp. | reverse complement strand
GCTCCTTCAGCTTTTTCAAGGAACCGCAAAGCGGCCCAGACTGCGGGTCGCCTTTCTTTTGGTTACTTTTCTTTGGCGAAGCAAAGAAAAGTGACTCGCTGCCGGGCGACTCCCGGCAAACCACGAAAGGCATAACACTATAAATTCATGAGCTACTCACGCCCGTGTTTATTTGCCCGGAGCCAAAATATCACTCCCCCAAATAAGCCGCCCGAACCCTAGGATCATTCAGCAACTCTTTAGCATCCCCATTCATCGTCACAATGCCAGATTCCATCACATAGCCACGATGCGCAATGCTCAGGGCACGACTGGCGTTCTGCTCCACCAACAAGATTGTCACGCCTTGCGCAGCCACATCCCGCACTACCTCGAAAATCTTGTCCACCATGATGGGCGACAAACCCATCGAAGGCTCGTCAAGCAACAACACCTTGGGGCGGCTCATCAGTGCGCGGCCCATGGCCAGCATTTGTTGCTCGCCGCCGCTCATGGTGCCAGCCAGCTGGTCTTTGCGTTCGCGCAGGCGCGGGAAGATGGTGAACATCTTTTCCATATCTGCAGCAATTTCAGCTTTGTCATTGCGGATGTACGCGCCCATCTGCAGATTTTCAATGATGGTCATGCGGCTGAAAACTCCACGGCCTTCTGGCACCATGGCCAGACCGTCTTTGACCAGATCCCAGGCGCCTTTGCCCTTGATGCTTTTGCCCAAATATTCAATATCGCCAGATGCAGGCGGCAGCGTGCCGGTGATGGCTTTCATGGTGGTGGTTTTACCCGCACCGTTGGAGCCAATCAGCGTGACCAGCTCGCCCTCATTGACGTGCAGGTCTACACCCTTGACAGCTTTGATGCCGCCATAGGCCACTTGTAGGCCTGTAATTTTCAGAAGCGTGGTTGTCATGTTTTATTAATCCGTCTAATGCCCGGAACCCAGATAGGCGGTAATCACTTTTTCATTTTTTTGCACTTCAGCTGGGGGGCCTTCGGCAATTTGCTTGCCGTAGTCGAGCACCGTGACGCGGTCACACAAGCCCATCACCAGTTTGACGTCGTGCTCAATCAGCAAAATGGTTCGGTTGTCTTTGCGAATCTGGTCAATCAGCTCGCGCAGCTGAACTTTTTCTGTGGCGTTCATGCCGGCAGCGGGTTCATCTAGCGCGATTAATTGCGGGTCAGTAGCCAAGGCTCTGGCAATCTCTAACCGGCGCTGATCGCCGTAGCTCAGCGTGCGCGCCTTGTAGTCCGCATATTTTCCAATTCCCACATAGTCCAGCAGTTCTTGCGACCGTTTGGCGATAGCAGCCTCTTCGCTTTTGAAACCTGGCGTGCGAAATATCGCACCCAGCAAGCCCGACTGGGTGCGAATGTGCCGGCCCACCATCACGTTTTCGAGCGCCGTCATTTCCGCAAACAAGCGGATGTTTTGAAACGTGCGCGCGATACCGGCTTTGGCCACTTCATGCACGGCAGTGGGCTTGTAGGGCTTGCCCGCCAGCTCAAACGTGCCGCTGTCAGGCGTGTAAAGGCCCGTCAGAACGTTGAAAAACGTGGTTTTACCGGCACCGTTGGGACCAATCAAGCCGTAGACCTGACCGCGTTCAATGTGGATGCCGACATCGCTCAGTGCTTGTAGGCCACCGAAGCGTTTGGACACGCCCGAGACTTTAAGTATGGTTTCACTCATGGCCAACGTCCTTACGGGTTAATGGTGTTGCTGGAAGACGGACCCGTCGGCTTATTCAGTGACTTGCCATGTTCGGGGGTGGGCCACAGGCCGCGTGGCCGAATCAACATGATGACAATCATGGCTACAGCAATCAGCAGCTGCCTCAAGATAGCGGCATCAAGACGTCCATCGGTCATTTCCTGCAGCGGGCCGGCAACGTAGCGCAATACCTCGGGCAACGCAGCCAGCAGCAGTGCGCCCAAAATCACGCCAGGCAAATGACCAATACCGCCCAGCACCACCATGGCAACAATCATCACCGACTCCATCAGGCTGAAGGACTCGGGCGATACAAAACCTTGAAAGGATGCAAACATGGCACCCGACACACCGCCGAAAGTTGCGCCCATACCAAAGGCCAATAACTTGAGGTTACGGGTGTTGATACCCATGGCCTTGGCAGCAATTTCATCTTCACGAATTGCCATCCACGCACGGCCCATGCGCGATGTCTCCAGCCTGTGGCAAATGACCACCGACACCAATACCAGTGCCAAAAACAGGTAGTAATACATCGACACAGAATTGACCGTGAAGCCAAAAAAGGTGTGATCGACTCCCAAGTCAAAACCGAAGAAAGTAATGGAGTCAATCTGGTTAATACCCTTGGGACCGTTGGTGATGTTGACAGGCCTGTCGAGGTTATTCAAAAACACCCGAATAATTTCACCAAAACCCAAAGTAACAATAGCCAGGTAGTCTCCGCGCAGCTTCAGGGTAGGCGCGCCCAGCATGATGCCGAACAAGCCTGCCAAGGCAGCAGCGAGCGGAATAACTATCCAGATGGGCAGATGCAAGCCATTGGGGAAAGCCTCGGCGATGAATGGAAACGCCTGCGCCAAATGTGGTGAACCCAGTAATGCAGCAAGGTAAGCGCCGACGGCAAAAAAGGCCACGTAGCCCAAGTCGAGCAGACCGGCGTAACCGACCACAATGTTCAGGCCAAGCGCCAGCAGTACGTACAGCAGCGCCATGTCGAGAATGCGCACCCAGGCGTTGCCGCCTTGTTGCAGCAGCAAAGGCAAAATGATCAGGCCGATGCCAATCAAAATATATTGGATCAGTTTGTTTGGTTTCATCATGTTGAGTCTTTCAATGTGTTCAGGTGTGCACCGATTAATCCGGCTGTCAGGCCCTGTCCGCCACACGTTCACCCAGCAAACCCGAAGGGCGCAAAGTCAACACAATAATCAGCACGGTAAATGCCAGAATGTCAGAGTACTGGCTACCCAGCACACCACCCGTAAGGGGCGCCAGGTATCCAGCGCCAATCGACTCAATCAAACCCAACAAAATGCCGCCTAGCACAGCACCACCCAGGTTGCCGATACCTCCCAGTACCGCAGCGGTAAAGGCTTTGAGGCCCGGCAAAAAACCCATGGCGTGCTGTACCGTGCCGTAGTTGGACGCGTACATCACGCCAGCCAGGGCGGCCAAAACTGCACCGATGATGAAGGTGGCTGAAATAACTGTGTCAGGCCTGACGCCCATGAGTGCGGCGACTCTGGGGTTTTCAGCCGTGGCACGCATGGCCCGGCCCAGGCGGGTGTAATGCACCAGCCACATCAAAATCGCCAGGGAGACAGCAGTTGCGCCCAATATAAACACTTGCGTCACCGTGATAACCGCGCCGGCTATTTCATACGGCTCTGACGGCAGCAGCGTAGGGTATGACTTGTAATTCGGCTTCCAGATAATCATGGCCAGTGTTTGCAGCAGCAAAGACATGCCTATAGCCGTGATCAGCGGTGCCAGCTTGGGGGCGTTACGCAGCGGCCGGTAGGCGATTTTTTCAATGGTGAAATTAAGCGCTACGCACACAACAAACGCAATCAACATCGAGATCAGCAGTATCAACCAGCCCGGCGTGCCGGGCATTGACGTTTGCATGATGCCGATGATGGTCCAGCTGGTCAAAGCGCCTACCATCAAGACCTCGCCATGGGCAAAATTGATCAGGTTAATGATGCCGTAAACCATCGTGTAACCCAGCGCAATCAGGGCATACATGCTGCCCAAAACCAGACCATTGATGATCTGTTGCAGTAATACTTCCATAAACCATGTCTCCCAAAAAC
>JAYURC010000059.1:0-9333 GCA_043756405.1 Polaromonas sp. | reverse complement strand
GATCAGGGCAAGCGCTTGTTTGAGGCGATAGCCGAGTTTGCGATTGACCCCACTTTGACCGAGCACCGCAGCGTGCCCGTAGCGAAGCGCAGGGACTCAGACTGCGGGTCGCCTTTTTTTTGGTTACTTTTCTTTGGCGAAGCAAAGAAAAGTGACTCGCTGCCGGGCGACTCCCGGCAAACCCAACCAAGCTAAATACGCTATCAATTAAGAAGCATTCCACGCAACATTCCATTGGTCTAGAGGCATAAAACATACTAAAAATCAGCCTCTACGACCAAATCTACGCCCCAACCGATCAAACCCCAAATAAATAACAGGTGTCGTGAACAAAGTAAGTACCTGACTAACCACCAGCCCACCAAAAATAGCCAACCCTAGAGGACGACGAAGCTCAGAGCCCTCGCCCCATCCCAGCATCAACGGCACAGCAGCAAACAAAGCCGCCAGCGTAGTCATCAAGATAGGCCTAAAACGCAAAAGTGCCGCCTGATGAATCGCCTCCTGCGCAGACTTGCCTTGCGTACGCTCTGCATCAATAGCAAAGTCAATCATCATGATCGCGTTTTTCTTGACGATGCCGATCAGCAAAATAATGCCGATGATGCCAATGACGCCAAGGTCTGAGCCGCTGATCATCAGCGCCAGTAACGCACCGACCCCGGCAGAAGGCAGCGTCGACAAAATCGTCAACGGATGAATGAAGCTTTCATACAGCACGCCCAGCACGATGTACACACAGACCAGCGCGGCCAAAATCAGCCACAGCTGGCTTGACAGCGATGACTCGTATGCGCCGGATGCGCCCAAAAAGGTCAGGCCGACACTTGCAGGCAAGCCGATGTCTTTGGCGGCCTGTTTGATGTCAGCCACCGCTTTACCGAGTGAGGTGCCGGGTGCGGTGTCAAATCCCAACATAGTGGCGGGAAACTGATCGACATTGGTGACTTGCAAAGGCGAAGGCCGCTCCGATATGGTGGCGATGCTGGCCAGCGGCGTGGTGCCGCCTGCGCCTGTTTTAAGTTGCAAGCTGCCTAAAGACGCAGCTGTGGTTTGCTGACTCGAAAATTGAGAAGGAAGGGCCTCCAGAATCACGCGGTATTGATTGGTCTCGGTAAATATTGTTGACACAATGCGCTGGCCAAAGGCGCTGTACAGTGCGTCGTCAATGGCCGCAGTCGATATGCCCAGCCGTGACGCTGTGTCCCGATCAACCATGACGAACACCGATGCGCCAGTTGCTCCGGCATCCGTTGCAACATTGCGCACGCTGGTTGATGCTGCCAGGTGATCAGCCAACTTTTTAGCCCACATCACAACCACTTTGTTGTCTGCCCCTTCCAGCGACACACGGTATTGAGTGGGTCCAGTTTCCGCATCGATTGCCAAGTCTTGCGTGGGCTGCAAGTACAGCGTAACGCCAGCGATTTTGCTGGCGCGTTCTTTCAATCTGTCAATCGTTGCTTGCTGGCTTGTCGTGCGTGTTTTTTTTAAATTAATCAGCATGCGGCCTGTGTGCAGCATGGTGTTGTTGGCGGCATCCACACCCACAAAAGAACTTAAATTTTCTACATCCGGGTCTTCAAGCATGGCCTTGGCTACGGCTTGCTGCAATTCGGCCATACGCGCATAGGAGATTGATTGCGCGGCCTGTACCCGCGCTTGCAACTGGCCAGTGTCCTGCGTGGGAAAAAGCCCCTTGGGAATCACCACATACAAAATCACGGTGAGTGCAAGCGTTAGAAAAGCAACCAGCAACGTCAAGCCCTGACGTTTGAACACCCAGATCAAGCCGTGGTCGTAGCGCGTGATGACGCTGCTAAAAAACCGTTGCAAACCGCCCTCTTCATTTTTAGCAGGCGCAGCGGTCGCGAGCGCCGGGCCGCCCCAAGCAAGGCCAGCCCCCTCGGGGGGCAGAGTAGTACGCGAAGCGACAAGCGTGGGGGCACGTTTCTTTAGCCAGCGGGCAGACATCATGGGCACCAGCGTTAGCGACACCACGGCCGAAATCAAAATGGTGATTGCTAGGGTCACAGCGAACTCACTGAACAAGCGCCCCACTACATCACCCATGAACAGCAGCGGCATCAGTACGGCAACCAATGACACGGTGAGCGAAATAATCGTGAAACCAATTTGCGCAGCTCCTGTGATGGCAGCCTGCATCGGCTCCATACCTTCTTCGATGTAGCGTGAGATGTTCTCAATCATCACAATGGCGTCATCCACTACAAATCCGGTAGCAATCGTCAGCGCCATCAGACTCAAGTTATTTAAAGAGTAACCGAGCATGTACATCGCGCCGCAGGTGCCGATCAATGAAATGGGTACGGCGAGAGTGGCGATGACGGTAGCGCGCAGGCTGTTTAAAAAGGCAAAAATGACCAGTACGACCAGCAGTACAGCCAACGCCAACTCGATTTGCACATGCATGACCGATGCGCGTATGCCTGTGGTTCGGTCAGACAGCACAGCTACTTTTACCGACGCCGGAAGGCCGGACTGCAGCTCGGGCAAACGCGCCTTGATGGCATCAACCGTAGCGATAACATTTGCACCGGGTTGGCGCTGTACATTCAGAACGATGGCTGGTTGCAAGTTTGACCAGGCACCCAGCTTGACGTTCTCGGCGCCATTGACGACTTGCGCCACATCGGCAACACGCACCGCCGCGCCATTACGGTAAGCAATGATCAAATCTATATATTCCTGCGCAGCAATTAATTGGTCATTCGAATTGATGGTGTACGACCGGCTCGGCCCGTCAATGCTGCCCTTGGCGGCGTTGGCGTTAGCGGCGGCAATGGCGGTACGAAATGTATCCAGCCCCAAGCCATACGATGCCAGCGCCCGAATGTCCGCCTGAATGCGCACAGCAGGCCGTTGCCCACCGCTGAGCGTGACCAGGCCCACACCACTGACCTGACTGATTTTTAAAGCCAGACGGGTGTTGACCAGGTTTTGTACCTCCGTTAACGGCAGCGTGTCTGACGTGATGGCCAGCGTCAGGACTGGCGCGTCTGCCGGGTTGACTTTGGCGTATATCGGAGGTGCAGGCAAGTCTGCGGGCAGCAGACTCGCTCCTGCATTGATAGCGGCCTGTACTTGCTGCTCGGCAATATCAAGTGCGAGCCCCAACCCAAATTGCAGCGTGACGATGGACACGCCCGCTGCGCTGGTGCTGCTCATGCGCTGCAAGCCGGCCATCTGGCCGAACTGGCGCTCCAAGGGTGCTGACACGGTTTGCGCCATGACTTCCGGGCTGGCACCGGGGTACAGCGTTTGCACTTGAATGGTGGGGTAATCGACCTGCGGCAGTGCCGCAAGCGGTAAAAACTTCAAACCCAATAACCCCGCCAGTACGATAGCCAACATCAACAGCGACGTAGCAACCGGGCGAAGAATAAAGGGCCGCGACGGGCTCATCAGGCTCATTGCGCTGGTCGCTCGGCACTACCCTGACTACCCTGACTACCTTGCCTGCGCTGAACGATACCTTTCCAGCGCTCCAGGGCTTCAGGATCACCACTGTCCAGCAGCTCAAAAAACCGCTTGCGACGCGTCAACCCCTCAGGATCGTCTTTAAGTTGCTCCAGCATGCGCAGACGTTGCTCGGGTGTGGGTAAAGGCGGTGCTTTAACAGCGGTTGCAGGGGTTGATGCGGCAGTAGATGCGGCAATAGACACCCCACGCAGTGCAATGGCGGGCGTTGCGGCAGGCGCTAGGCCATTTGCAGCCGCTGGCTTGTCAATGGGCACGGGCGAAGGCCGTGGAGTTGAAGCAACACTGGCAGGCGCTGGCACTGCGCCCGGTAATGTCACTGCGCCCGGTGCAGCGCTTGCTCCAGGACGACTCCCACCGCCACGCTGCGCATCGCCCGCAAGGCTGACGCGAGAGCCTTCTTTTAATCGGTCAGCCCCTTCAGTGATCACCTGCTCGCCCACCTTTAACCCGGATGCAATCTCAACTTTTTCGCCGGTTGCTTGACCGCGCACTACGGGCCTCATGGACACCGTACGCTCGGCAGCATTCAGTACAAACACAAAGTCGCCACTGCCGCCCAGTCGCACGGCGGTCACAGGCACAACCACAGCGTTGTCAATGGACCTGATGCGCAGCTGAATGTTGACAAACTGGTTGGCAAACAAGGCTGAGTCCGCGTTGGCAAACCGTGCTTTGGCTTTGACTGTGCCAGTGGTCGTATCAACCTGGTTGTCGAGTGACGCAAACGTACCGCTACCCAGCACACCGGTGCGGGTACGGTCAAGCGCCATAACCTGCATGTCAGCCTGAGTCTTGCTGTTGGCGGCATTCAGCACATCACGGATGCGGTCTTGCGGCACGGCAAACACCACGTCCATCGGGGTGACCTGTGTAATAACGGCGATACCGTTGGCATCACTGGTACTAACGGCGTTGCCTACATCCACAGTGCGCAATCCCACGCGGCCACTGATGGGTGCAGTGATTTTGGTGTGGCTCAGATCAAGCTGGGCGGCACCTACTGCAGCGTTGTTGACCATCAACGTGCCTTCCAGCTGCTTGACAAGTGCCGTTTGCGAATCAACTTCCTGGCGGGCGATAGAGTCTTGCATCAAAAGCGTTTTGAATCTTTCCAGCGTGACTTTGGCACTTTCAAGTTGGGCCATGTCGCGCTGGCGTTGCCCTGTTGCTTGTGCCAGCGCCAGTCCAAACTGACGTGCATCAAGGGTGGCTAGCAGCTCACCCGCGCGCACCATTTGCCCTTCCTTGAACAGCACCTTGTCAAGCACGCCTGATACCTGAGGTCTGACCTTGACGGTGGCCAGAGGCGTCACCGTACCCAACGCGTCTAGCGTGACTGGAATACTGGCTTTTTCGGCAGTGGCCACACCGACAGTGCTAGCACCACGACCACGACCACCACCACTGGCTCCTCCAGGTCCAGTTGCGCCACTTGGCCCACTAGGGCTAGCTGCGCCGCTGGCAGGCGTTACCAACAAGCTGCTCGGACGAGTCAAATACCAAGTCAAGCCAGCCAAACCTGCCAATACAAAAATAGCGATCACTGCGCCTATCCATTTGGCGCGTCGGCTCAAAGAAAGTCTGGGTAATTGTTTAATGAGTCTGTCAGGACTTGATTGCTGTGCTTCGTCAGGCGGGATCATCGAACAGTCCTCACATATTTTTTAACTCGGCCCGATTATTGCCCAGCACTTTTCAGTTTCATTTCAGCTTGCAAGCGCAGACGAAAACGTCAGGTAAAGCCGCGTTATTTAACCGGTATTTTGTTGCTGCGATCCACTGGCACAGCCGTCACGCTGTTTTGCGGCGATCCTTCAATCAGGCGGTCAGAGTAGGTCAGGTAGACAAGCGTATTGCGCGGCACATCAATCATGCGCACTACCCGGAGTTTTTTAAACACCAGCGAGGTGCGTTCGGTCAGTACATCTTCCTGCGCATCAAGCGACTTGGCAAATGTGATCGGCCCCGTCTGGCGGCAGGCAATGGATGCTTCAGACTTGTCTTCGGCCAGACCCAGCGCGCCCTTGTAACCCCCGGTTTTGGCGCGTGAGACATAGCAAGTCACGCCGCCTACTTTGGGGTCGTCATAAGCGTCGACCGAAATTTTGTCATTGGGGCTGAGCAATTTAAAAACGGTGCTGACCTCTCCGATTTGTTGCGCGCCCGCCCGGTTCATCAGCATAAACAATGAAACAACTGCCAAGGCAGACAACATCGAGATGCCTAGAATTTTTTTCATGCAATTCCTTCAAATATTGTTAAACCAAAGCGTAGCGTACACAACGCAAAAAGGCCCCGTGCAGGGCCTTTGTTAAAAAAAAGAGAGGACTACCTTGAACCGCGTTGGGGTGCGCCGCCACCAGGACCGGAGCCGGGCCCTGGGCCTCGACCTGCGATGTGCCTGAAGGTAATACGGCCTTTGCTAAGGTCATACGGAGACAACTCAAGCGACACCTGGTCGCCTGCGAGGATGCGAATGTGGTTTTTACGCATTTTTCCGGACGTATAAGCCACCAGTTTGTGACCGTTGTCCAGCGTAACGCGAAAACGGGAATCGGGCAAAACCTCATCAACCAGCCCGTGCATTTCGATCAGTTCTTCTTTAGCCATGCCCGTATTGTCCTCGAAAATTAAGCGGCAGCATTATTAAATCAGGCACATGCTGGAACGCTGCGCTCTTTGATCCACCCCATAGCATGCTCAGTAGCGTACTGCAGTGCTGAAGCAGCACTGTCAAACAAACCTGAAAACCGCATCACGCGGTCATGGGTTTCGCTGCCCTTTCCTGAGCGAATGGATACCGATGCGGCGTAACGGCCTTCGCCTTGCAGCTTGGCCAGAGGTGAAACAAGATACTTGCCCACCGCCATGCGGGTAAGGGACGTGTCATTGGAAATCATCATAAAAATCAATATTAAAAAGTCTTTACCCAGTTTTAGAACGTGGCAATAGACGGATGCATTGGCAACCAATGCGTAAAGTGAACATCTTGCGTAGCCCAAGACGCGCGAATTCTTCAACGGGAGTGGAGTTTCAAATTCAACAGTACTGGATGAATCCATACTGAGTGACCAAGATTCTGCGCAATGCTGTGAGCAATTCGTACCGGAAAAAGTGGTTTTTGTTTGTAGGCTTTGTGGCTGTGAATGCCATAAAAGCAAGAAACTTTGATTTGTAACGCTGTGCGTATCAGATTGTCGATTGTAACGTGTACTTGGAAAAGCATTGTTCAGTGGTCGTTGTCTGGCGTAAAGTGCCACAAATGTTTGGCAACCCATATGCATAGCGCTTTTGATGACTAATTTTAAAACCAGCTTACGCTTGACTAAATTTGGAGTGCTTGTACAAACGAGTGGCTTGCTGCAACAGCGTGAGAATAATTTTTTTCTTTTAGCAATGCTCAGTTCATAGCGGTTAAACTATGGCGCTGGAAGCTTGGCAGAGTGGTTGAATGCAGCAGTCTTGAAAACTGCCGAGGATGCGAGTCCTCCGTGAGTTCGAATCTCACAGCTTCCGCCAAGTAGTGAATGTTCATGAGGGGTTTCAAAAGCATGAATAAAATTTATCTACGTTTCAACACATGCGAATGAGTTCAATGCGGGTTTGTTGTTAGGCTGATTTAATCGTGGCACGTAAACGGGAAACTGAATTAATCTGCTCTTCTCAATAGCAAAAGTCTATAGCTAAATCTTGAGCGGCGTAGAGCCAGCCACCAGCATTAATCACACCTGTACATAGTGACAAGCATCAGCGACGTGATCTTGTCCTGAGCTGTCCAAGACCTCCCCGCGCTTCAGATCCCTTGCCAGATAAGGCAACGTGTCCCAAAAGTACGTACACCCACGGCTGATATACAAACCCGGCGTGTCGACCTTGCCAACGTCTGCCAACATGCGCCGCATGAACTGCCATTCCGTGATACGGTCAGCTTTCTTTGCAGTTTGAAAGTAAAAACCCTTATGTGTAAATTCGTCTGCAACACTGCTTAAGCTGTAGCCTGACTTTGCCAAGTACGCATCATCAGCCGCGCCTTTAGCTTTTATACGCCAGCGGTTGCACATCTCCACAATCGCCTCGGCTGTCGTTGCGGCTTTCTAGCTTAAACCCATGTTCAGGTTGTCACGCCTAACCGCTGTCATCTCATCTACCAGCACCACGCTACCCCGTGGGTAAAACTTACTTTCATGCTCATCACCCGGGCTTTGCGTCATGATGTAGGTCACTGAGGGCGATGCGCTGCCAAAGTCGTGCGCTAGCCACTAGTGCCATGTTTCAGGGATATGCGTCCAGGGGTCTACAGCATTGCGTGATTCGTCCAGGCAAGCTACAAAGTACGCGCCGCGTTTAACGGCCCAATCCCCGGTTAGCCAGGCCCTGGGCAATTCCGTGTCTGTCGGGCAAGCTAATTCGAGCTGGTCACGGTCAATAAATTGGTTGCCGTCATACGTCGATGGCGCGTAGGCCCAGGTGCGCTTGCTGTTCTTTTCTACAAACAGTTTCCGGCAGACAAAGACCGGCTACGTCCACACCAGCAGCTGCAAAATCGTGCGCGGCTTCAAAAGCACTTACAAGCGTCACGGCACGGTCAATTTATTTGCCGCATTGAACGTGGCTACGGGCGCGATTCAAACCAAAGTCAACGCCGTCAAAAAGCGTGTGGACTTCCAGGCGTTTTTGGATGATGTCGTGGCCGAGGTGCCTACGAGCCAGCAAGTACATGTGATCTTGGACGACTACGCCACACACAAGAAAAACGATGACTGGTTGGCATGCCATCCCAATGTGCGCTTTCACTTCACGCCCACATCAGCGAGCTGGTTAAACCAGGTCGAAATCTGGTTCGGTATCTTCACGCGCAAGAGCCTAAGGGGTGCAAGCTTTCAAAGCACCGAGCAACTGACGCAAGCCATCGAAGCATTCGTCAAACAGTACAACGAAAATGCTGCGCCGTTCGTATGGCGCAAATGTGAGGTCAAGGGCGCTCAACTCAGAAATACTATTGTTAACTTACGCAATTAAACACTAGGATGTACCGTTCGATGACTTCGCAGAGCATGGTGCGTTCAGCCTCTGCGCGAGATGCGAAAACGCCTATCGAACCATTTCTGATTCAATGTTGATAGCCCATGACTGGGCATCTTTTTTGGTAGTTAAAGTTCGGGTTTGTTTTTCATAGCCACGACGACGAACGATTACCTGATACTGAAAATCCCCACGATTGCGAATGAACGCCATTTCGACACCCTTTTAGTAACGAGTGTGTCAAATGTGTGCCCAGTAATCGTTTCACGCACCTCAGTGAGTTGGCTCACTGAAATATCTTCAATGAAATCAATAACTTAAATGGTGGGAGATGCAAGTTTCGAACTTGCGACCCCTGCAGTGTGAATGCAGTGCTCTACCCCTGAGCTAATCTCCCGTCGCTGTTTTGCGAAGCCTTAAATTATATGCCGACTTTCACGCAGCAAATGCTCTCCACACCGTCTTGCCTTTGCTGGCTTTGTCGATGTCGACCAGCAGCTTTTCGTGGGCATCCAGCTCATTGTCGTTGGCGGTCAATACGTGCAGTACAAATTGGCGAAGATCAACGGCAGGGGCGACGTCAGCACCTTGGGCTGTCGGGCTCGCATCCATCATCAAGCTGTTTTGTCCGCGTGTAAGGTTGATGTACACGTCAGCCAGCAATTCGGCATCAAGTAACGCGCCATGCAGCGTACGGCCTGAGTTGTCTACCTCCAGCCTGTCGCAAAGCGCATCCAGCGAATTGCGTTTGCCGGGATACAGCTCTTTGGCCATCATCAGGCTGTCAGTGATTTTGGCCACATGCGC
>JAYURC010000058.1:0-3837 GCA_043756405.1 Polaromonas sp. | reverse complement strand
TTTTCGGTACCCACATCTATACCCTACGTTCCTGAAAAGAAAAACACCGCCGCCGGGTCAGGGTGTCCCGGTTTTCACTATGGGCAATTACTCCATGGCTAGGCATAGCTTAAAAATTTACGCAGCCTTAAACGTCAACTGCAAGCCACTTGCCCGCAGCGCTGCAAACATGGTTCTAGCTGTGGGGTTGCCTTGCCCTGTGACAGGAAAAGCCTTGTACAAACTTTGGCGTGACAGCTTGCCCGCATCAGCCACCTTGGCCAGCCCGCCGCGTGCATCAATCACATGGCGAAGCGCTGCGGTAAACACAGCAGGCTCCAAGTCTTGCGCCGCCGCTGTCAGGTAGTGGGCTGCAAAGTCATCGTCTTTTAATTGGCCAGCCAGCCAGTCGGTGTGTTTCATTGATGATGTCCTTCAGTTCACTCGTTGATTCCAGTTTGCCAGCCGCGCATGCGCGGTTTTGATACTGGCTTTTTGTGTTGACTTATCGCTGCCGGCCACCAACAAAATAATTCGCCCCGCTTGTTTGCCGTAGTACACGCGCCAGCCAGGCCCATGATCAATGCGCAGCTCGTGCAGGCCGTCACCTATGGCCTTGCTATCACCAAACAAACCCAGTTCAAGCCTTACCAGCCGTGCAGCAATGGTGGCTCTGGTTGGCGTGTCGGTCAATGTCTGTAGCCAATCGCCAAACAGGTCTTTCCCGGCGCCGTCGGTGCAGTGAACCAGCGTTTGTTTGATGGGTTCAACCATGATGTATTTTATCTTAAAAGCGACAACCGAGGTATTACTTCAAGCGGCCTTGAACTGAATCAAGACCAATGAAAAAGGCCTTTAAGAATCGCTCCTTAAAGGCCTTTAAACTGTCTAATGGTCGGTGTGAAAGGATTCGAACCTTCGACCCCTTGCACCCCATGCAAGTGCGCTACCAGGCTGCGCCACACACCGAAACAAATTGAATTATAGCGTGAGGGTTCGCCGTAATTCAGTGCGCTGCGCTGAGCAAATCACGAATTTCAAACAACTCGCGGCGCACCAATTGCAGCCTTTGGTGGGCCATGTGGCCGCTCGGCAAATCAGCACCTTCATTGACGGGTTCGCTGTCTTCAAAATCAGCTGAATCCGGGAAATCACCCAGGCCCGAATCTGCGCCGTCAGTCACATCAACGCCGTCCAGCATGACCTCGCCGTTGCGGCGTTTGTCGCCCTCGATCTGCACGATTTCATGCAGTTTGTTGCGGGCGCCACTGATGGTAAAGCCCTGATCGTAGAGTAAATCGCGGATTCTCCGGATCATCAGCACTTCATGATGCTGGTAGTAGCGGCGGTTGCCACGCCTTTTCATGGGGCGCAGTTGCGTGAACTCTTGCTCCCAATAACGGAGCACGTGAGGTTTGACACCGCACAAATCACTCACCTCACCAATGGTGAAGTAGCGCTTCGCGGGAATGGGTGGAAGTGAATTCTCCAATTAAATCAATACACTAAAGCCGAAACCTCTAAATCTACTCTAAGTAGAATCTTAGCGCAAAGGGTTAATTCGGTTTTTTAAAATGTGTTGCGTGGTTACACATTTGACATCCGTTAACAATGTCTGGGGTCGTGAAGTACCCCATCAGGAACCGTCAATCACCCGCTATGTTGCCTTGTATCTGGTCTTTGAGCTTGTGACTGGCATGAAATGTCACCACGCGGCGGGCTTCAATCGGAATGGCTTCCCCAGTGCGTGGGTTGCGCCCAGGCCGGGGTGCTTTGGTACGGATCTGAAAATTGCCAAAACCTGAAATTTTCACATCCGTGCCCTCGACCAGGCTGTCAGATATCAGGTCAAAAAATGCGTCAATCATGTCCTTTGATTCACGTTTGTTGAGCCCGATCTGCTCGAACAGCAACTCGGCCAGATGCGCTTTGGTCAGCGCCGGGGTCTCAAGACTTTCGATTGAAAATTCCATATGTGCTCCTCCGGATAGCTGTTTTTATGACGTCATTTTTTAGTCAGCCCAAGCAGCGCATTCAGGCACGCAAGCGTGCATGTAAAGCCGACTCAAGATTTCTGAGTACCGCCTGAACAGCGACCTCGATGTCATCATCGGTCAGTGTAGCGGTGGCGCTGGATAGCACCAAGCGCACTGCCAGGCTTTTTTCGCCTGTCTGCATACTGGTTGCTGTCATCTGGCCCGGCTGTGGCCGATAGACATCAAACAGCGTCGCACCCTTCAACAAACCTTGCGTATCTGCCCCATAAATGGCATTCATCAACGCGGCATGCGTCGCGCTCTCGGGCACGATCACAGCGATGTCACGCTCGACTGGCTGGAGTTTGCTGACGGCCTCAAAAACCGGCACCTTGCGCTGCAACACAGCTTCCAGTTCCAGCTCAAACAGCAGCGGTGCCTGGGCCAGCTCATAGCTTTGCCGCCACCGGGGATGCAGCTCGCCTACAAAACCAATAGCCTTGCCGTTGACAGACACGCTGGCGCAGCGGCCAGGGTGCATGGCAGGATGCTCCGCCGGCGCAAACACGGCCTGCAGCGGCGCGAGTAAGGCCTCGACATCGCCTTTGATGTCAAAGAAATCAATGGTTTTATCAGCGGTAGCCCAATGCAACGCACTGCGTGGGCCATAAGCCAAACCCGCCACACGCATCGGCTGGTCAAACCCGGCCACCGTGGTGTCGGTGTTCTGGGCCTGCGCGTCGCGTAAAAATACGCGACCCAGTTCAAACACATTCACGCGCGGTGCCTTGCGGTCCAGGTTGAACTTGAGCACTTGCAGCAACGAGCCAATCAAAGAAGAACGCATCACGCTCATCTGGCTGGCAATCGGATTCAGCAGTTTGATGGGGTTGGGGTTGCCTGCCAGCTCGTGCTCCCAGCGCTCTTCCACAAAACTGAAGTTAATCGTTTCCTGGTAACCCAGCGACGCAAGCGCGCGGCGCACGGCAAATGGGCTGCGTTCTGCCTCACGCCTCAGCTTGGCCGTGATGGGTGCCAGCGGTGGGGCGGCAGGCAGATTGTTGTAACCCACCATGCGCACGACTTCTTCAATCAGGTCTTCTTCAATTTGCAAATCAAAGCGGTAGCTGGGTGGCGTGACTGTCAAAGTGCCTTCGCCTTCTACAACCGGCAAGCCAAGACGCTGGAACGCACCCAGGCATTGCGCTTGGCTCAATGGCATGCCAATGACTTTGACAGCGCGTGCCACACGCAAGGTGACGGGTGCTGCAACGGGCATGTTGACCTGAAAGTCGTCCATCGGGCCGCAGGCCGTATCAGGTGTACCGCAAATGTCGATGATGAGCTGGGTGATGCGTTCAATGTGCTCCACCGTTTGACCGGGGTCTACACCACGCTCAAACCTGTGACCCGCATCGGTTGAAAAGTTGTAGCGGCGTGAGCGGCCAGCGATGGCTTTGGGCCACCAGAAAGCAGCCTCAACGTAAACATGTTTTGTATCGTCAGATACAGCCGTGGCATCGCCACCCATGATGCCGGCCAGTGACTCGACCTGAACATCATCCGCAATCACGCCAACTTTTTCATCGACTGTGACCGTGTTGCCGTTGAGCAATTTGAGTGTTTCACCCGCCTTGCCCCAACGCACATCCAGCCCACCGTGGATTTTGTCGAGATCAAAAATATGCGAAGGTCGGCCCAGTTCAAACATGACGTAGTTTGAAATATCCACCAGCGCCGTGACGCTGCGCTGGCCACAACGCGCGAGGCGGTCAACCATCCATTGCGGCGTTGCCGCTTTTGTATTGACATGGCGAATCACGCGACCTGAAAAGCGGCCACACAAATCAGGTGCACTGATCTTGACTGGCAGGCACGTTGC
>JAYURC010000057.1:0-24811 GCA_043756405.1 Polaromonas sp. | reverse complement strand
GCCCGCTGATGCCTCAATTCCCGTTCGGGTTGAGCTTGTCGAAACCCTTCGACAAGCTCAGGGCGAACGGTTCATAGTTCACAAGGCCGGATCAATAGTCAAAGTCATTCATTGGCACAAAGACCTGGGCTGCAAAGCGAAGCGGTGGCTTTCACGTGAACTTTAAAAACAGCAGGGGCCACCCCGGCCTGCGGCGCAGACTACAACTTGAGATTTGAATCAGCCAAAGCGCTTTTTACAGAACTGACAACCGCACGCATAGACCTGCTGGAAGCCCTGCACCAATGTGGCCCTTGCTCTGTCTACGCGCTGGCCAAAGCCGCGGCACGTAATTATTCCAATGTGCATACCGATATTGGGAAATTTGAAGAAAACGGCCTGGTCGAGCGCACACCCGACGATCTGGTGTTTGTGCCGTTTGAGTCGGTTGAGATTCATTTGGCTTTGTTTAAGGAGGCGGCTTGAGACAGCACTGCAACCCTTAACACTAATGAAACATGCCAATTCTTATGCTAAGTCAGACCAAACTCCCCGGCTACGCGTCCGGCTGAAAGATGTCCGCCGCTTGAGTTTGCTGGCGCGCTGATGCAGCAAATGCGCAAACACCTCATCACCATCATGCTTGACGAAGCGGTGGTGCGCGCCTACAAAACACGCGCTGGCGGGCGTGGCGACCAAACGCTAATCAACGAAACGCTGAGCCGTGGCCTGCAGGTTGACACTGCAAAAGACGATTTGCGGGAAGTGGTGCGGCAGGTGTTCGAGAGAAATTGCGGGCGTTTGAGATCATTAGCTACTGAATTAGGAGCTTCTTGCGTACGTATTTATTGGGCTGTAAGGCTAAATGATGGTGTTATTTGGCCTTTAAGGCGCTTTTGGGCGTTGTTTTGGCTCTTGAATTGGCCCGATTTGGCAAAATCGGGCACTTTTCAGGTGTCATTTAGGCCTCTAGCCCCCTGTTTATGTGCGTGAGAAGCTATTTATTTGGTAGCATTTAAATTATGAAAATCAAACTTTATCCTGCGAATCCACAAACCTGGCCAAAGGGTCGAGTGAATGTTGCGCGGTTGGATGCGACCACTGAATGTGAGTTGTCGACACAGCAAGCTAATGATGACGCTATTGCTATGGTGAATTCAGCAAACGCTGTCGCAACGAGCGGACGGGTGGTACTGGCAACGCACTCAATCAAAAGCGCTGATCACTCGTTCAAACGCGGATGAGCTGCAAAAACGGCATCCAAGGCCTTTTGCACATGATCACCGTCGCGAATACGATCAGCAAAAAGCAAAATAACTTCAGCTTCTACGTTGTGAGCAATTGCTCGGCGCATCAACGTACACGCTTGCTCCTCGATCAAATCTAGAGGTGGATTGACGTCTACAGGCTCATCTTCGTCTACCTGATTAGCAAAAGCCGACATTACCTCAATACCGGTCGTGTCCTCGTCGATTCCAAAATATTCGTAAAACACATCACCTAAAGCTCCTGCTGGTTGGTCGGCTGGTCGACGCCAAGAGTTCATAGGCGCACCGCTTTTTACTACCCGCTCTATTTGCCGACTAATTTTCCCGGGGATAGTGGCTACGGCTTTGACCCTGTTGTAGTACTCACGAGTGGAAAGCGACGCCGCATCGCGAACTACTTTCCAGACAACAGACCAAATTTGAGCAATACTATGGACTTGGAGCGCTGTCCGCAGAATACTTTTGATTTCAACATCGTCTTCGGATGAGGTTTCCAGTTTGTGTAGCGCGCACTGATCAAACAAATAAGCCAAACAATCGCAAACGGCGTAGTCAAGCCAAAGTTGTCGTAACTCACTGCAACCAGAAAAATCTCGACCTGCAAGAAAACCAAAAGCAGTTTCATCCTTGCCAAGTTGTTCGTCAGGTACTAAAAAACAAGCAACTTTGTCGTTGTAATGCCAAAGCTTTTCGTCCTTTAAAAAATAGGCATCTGGTTGAGCTTTGCTTGGCAAATCGAGGATCACACCTGCCGCCCAAAGTCGTTGTACAAACAGGTCACTGTCGGCGGGAACAAGTCCTTGGCACTCGCTACGCATGAATGATCCGGTGATTAAACGCGGATTAAGAACCCGGTCTAAAGCTATCAGGATTAAAACCACGTCAATGGGAATTTGTTCGTATTCAATGGTGGCCGCTAAATTGCGTTCACTGACAGCAATAAGCCGTCTGGCGAGCTCATCAAATTTTTCTTTCTCGGCAATTTTGAGTTTGTCCGCTTCTTTATCTTTACAAGCGTCGCAAATACTGTAGATCTGCCCAAGTCGTGACTTGACCTCAGATCGCGAGCGAAGAAGACTGTGGCCTTGGCAGTTTGGGCAACTTTGGTCTGTATCCCATGCTGAAGAAACTTCGTTAATGAATTTAGCCAGTTGTTGCGAGTTTTTTAAACTTCCATAAGGAATGAGGCTGTTTATAGGCTCAATAAATTTACCGTTTTCGTCCTTAGCCCAATAGCGAGCGACGAGCGCTTCATCGGTGCTTGAACCGGAATGAACTTGGTATTCGATCATGCAGACAATCTCCCTTGATTCAATCGCCGTTACGGCGCTACCGGCGCAATTTTTGCAACATTGGCCTCACAAAAAATAACGCACTTAAAAATCCCCGCCCCCACTCCCATGCGCCAAGCTCTCAAACTTGGTGATGCGGTTGATAAACGCAAGCTTGACGGTGCCGGTGGGTCCATTCCGCTGCTTGCTGATGATGACTTCGGCCACGCCGGGTTCTTTGCAGGCTTCTTTGGTGTAGTACTCGTCGCGGTAGATGAACATGATGATGTCGGCGTCTTGCTCAATCGCGCCGGACTCGCGCAGGTCGCTCATCATGGGGCGTTTGTCGGTGCGGGACTCGACCCCGCGGCTTAACTGCGACAGGGCAATCACGGGGCATTGCAGCTCTTTGGCCAGCATCTTCAAGCCGCGCGATATTTCGCCCACTGCCGTGGCGCGGTTTTCTTCGCTCATGCTGCTGGACACGCTCATCAGCTGCAAATAATCGACCACGATCAAGCCCAGCTTGCCGCACTGTTTGGCGAGGCGGCGGGCGTTGGCGCGCAGCTCGCTGACTGTTAGGCCGGGTGTTTCGTCGATGTGCAGCGATATATTGCGTAGCTTTTCAATCGCCTCGGTCAGGCGTGGCCACTCCTCGTCGGTCAGTGCGCCGGTGCGCAAGTGGGTCTGATCAATGCGGCCAATCGAGCCGACGATACGCACCGCTAATTGCGAAGCGCCCATCTCCATCGAAAACACGGCTACGGGCAACCCTTCGTTGAGTGCTACGTGTTCGGCGATGTTGATGGCGAGGGCCGTTTTTCCCATACTCGGTCTTGCAGCCAAAATAACCAAATCACCAGCTTGAAAGCCCGACGTCATGCGGTCTAAGTCGTAAAACCCGCTGGGCACGCCCGTCACATCGTTCGGGTTCTCGCTCATCTCGGTCACGCGGTCGAGCAGGCTGACGACCAGCGTGTCCATGCTTTGAAAACCCTCTTTCATACGGGAGCCTTGCTCACCGATTTTGAAGATTTTTTGCTCGGCCTCGTCCAGGATGGTGGCGATATCTTTGCCTTGCGGGCTGAAGGCATTGGTCGATATTTCGTCGCTGGCGGCAACCAGTTTGCGGAGGATGGAACGCTCGCGCACGATCTCGGCATAACGCCTGATGTTGGCAGCGCTGGGCACGTATTGCGCCAGTGAATTGAGGTAGCTCAAGCCCCCTACTTCATCGGCCTTGCCCTGGTTTTGCAGGTGCTCGTACACCGTGATGACGTCTGCCGGCTTGGCAGCGTTAATCAGCGCGCCTACTGCGGCGTAAATCAGTTTGTGCTCGGCGCGATAAAAGTCCTGATCGGTCAGCAGGTCGCCCATGCGGTCCCAGGCTGCGTTGTCTAGCAGCAAACCGCCCAGCACGCTGGACTCGCCCTCAATCGAATGCGGCGGAATACGGAGTTGGGCGATCTGGCGGTCGGGGTTATAGCCCGGTTGGTCAAAAACTGAAAGTACGGCGGACATTGGTTTTGGGGTTCCTTTTGGCAGACTAGATGGTACGTTGGTAACGTGAAAGTGCCTGTGCGCAACTTTGTGGATAAGCCGGGGAAATTGCGGGGAAATGCGGTGCAGAGTGGGGGATAACGTTTCAATCGGACTTGCGTTAAAAAGGCATAAAAAAAGCCGCTCGAATGAGCGGCTTTCTTGACAAGGAAAAACCTTACGCTGTTTCGCCGTACACCGTGACGGTGATGTCGACCAGCACGTCGGTGTGCAATGCCACGCTGACTGAGTGGTCGCCCGTGGTTTTGAGCGGGCCAACGGGCATGCGGATTTGTGACTTGGCAACTGCAAAGCCTTGCTTGGTCAGCTCGGCAGAGATGTCATGGTTGGTCACTGAACCGAACAGGCGGCCATCAACACCCGCTTTTTGCGTCAGCTTGATAGTGGTACCACCCAGCTTGGCACCCTGGGCTTGCGACTCAGCCAACTTGGCAGCGGCTGCTTTTTCAAGCTCGATACGCTTGGCTTCAAACTCGGCCTTATTGGCAGTCGTGGCGCGGCGTGCGCGGCCAGATGGGATCAAAAAGTTCCGTGCGTAACCGTCTTTGACTTTAACAACTTCACCTAGGGTGCCGAGATTAACGACTTTGTCTAACAAAATAATTTGCATGGTCGGGCTCCTTACAGGCTTTTGTGCTGGTCGCTGTACGGCAACATAGCCAGAAAGCGGGCACGTTTGACGGCGGTGTTGATCTGGCGCTGGAAAATCGCGCGCGTGCCGGTCAGGCGTGCAGGAATGATCTTGCCGTTCTCAGATACAAAGTCACGCAGGGTGTCGATGTCTTTGTAGTCGATTTCTTCGACGCCAGCAGCGGTAAAGCGGCAAAAGCGCTTGCGCTTGAACAGCAGGGATTGCGTGTTGCGCTTGGGGCGCTTGTCTTTATTAAAACGTTTTGGTCCGGGCATGGTGGACTCCTTAAATTAAGTGATCTCTTGAATGTGAAAGACGATGCTTTTACTGGTACGCGCATTGATCAAAAAACCGGTAAACAACTGGCGCTTGCCTAATTCGGATTTAACCGAAATTTCAGCCAATGCACCAAAAGCAACTGCTCTGACTGTTAACTTGACTTGCCTGATTACCCCCGCTTCTACAACTTCTGACTCGTGTTCCAGGACCAGGTTGAGAGCGGGGATTCCGGCTGGCGTGTAGCGAAGAGGACTTGCCTCGGCTATACGCGCTGACAATTTGACAATATTTTGAGCAGCGCCTTTTGCAGTGTTTAACGGGTTCAATGAATCAATGATTAACGGTCGTTACCGGCGTATTCAGCTTGTTGTGTCTTACGTGCTTCTTCGCGCTCGACGTTACGCATCATCAATGAAGGGCCAGTTTCAGCTTTCTTCTTGACGACGGTGAGGTGGCGCAACACAGCATCGTTGAACTTGAATGCATGTTCAATTTCGTCCATCACGGTTTGTGATGCTTCGATGTTGATGCACAGGTAGTGAGCTTTACCGAGTTTTTGAATCAGATAAATGAGCTGGCGACGGCCCCAATCCTCAACACGGTGAACAACACCGCCACCGGCAACAATCATGCCCTTGTAGCGTTCCAGCATGGCTGGCACTTGCTCGCTTTGATCCGGGTGGATCAGCAAGACGATCTCGTAGTGACGCATAAAACTCCTTTTGGGTTAATAAAAAGCCGCCCCGGCGTCAAGACGGGTGCGGCAAGGTAAGCCTATGATTATAGCCCGCAGAGGCGAACGCTTGGCTTTTCAGGCGGCCAGTTGCTTCCAGGTGGCGATCACGGTGTCGGGGTTCAGAGAAATTGAACCGATGCCTTGATCTTTCAGCCAATGCGCCAGATCGGGATGGTCGCTGGGGCCCTGTCCGCAAATACCGACATATTTGCCTTGGCGTTTGCAGGCTGATATGGCCATGGCCAGTAGTGCCTTGACGGCTGGGTCGCGTTCATCAAAGTCTTGCGCCAAAATCTCCAGGCCCGAGTCACGGTCCAGCCCCAGCGTCAGTTGCGTTAAATCATTCGATCCAATTGAAAACCCGTCGAAATATTCCAGAAACTGGTCAGCCAGCACGGCATTACTCGGTACTTCGCACATCATGATGACCTTCAGGCCGTCTTGGCCGCGCTTCAAACCATGTTGCGCCAGAAGGTCAGTGACTTTGGCAGCTTGAGCCAGTGTGCGTACAAACGGAACCATGACTTCAACATTGCTCAAGCCCATGTCGTTGCGCACGCGCTTCAAAGCTTCGCATTCCATGGCAAAAGCTTCGCGAAAATTTGTGCTGATATAACGCGCTGCACCACGAAAGCCCAGCATTGGGTTTTCTTCTTCTGGCTCATAACGCGAGCCACCAATCAGCTTGCGATATTCGTTTGACTTGAAATCGGACAGCCGCACAATCACAGGCTTGGGCCAAAACGCAGCAGCAATGGTGGCAATACCTTCAGCCACCTTGTCGACATAAAAAGCCCTTGGCGACGCGTGGCCGCGAGCCACGCTTTCAACCGCCTGCTTCAGGTCAGCGTCTATGTTGGGGTAATCCAAAATGGCTTTGGGGTGCACGCCAATATTGTTGTTGATGATGAACTCCAGCCGCGCCAGACCCACGCCCTGGTTAGGAATCTGGCAAAAGTCAAATGCCAGTTGCGGGTTGCCGACGTTCATCATGATTTTGATGTCGATGGGCGGCATTGCTCCGTGGTCGACTGTTGTGACTTCGGTTTCCAGCAGGCCGTCATAAATGTTGCCGGTATCGCCCTCAGCGCAACTTACGGTCACCAGCATACCGTCTTTGAGCATTTCAGTCGCGTTTCCGCAGCCCACGACTGCCGGTATGCCCAGCTCTCGCGCAATGATGGCGGCATGACAGGTTCGACCGCCCCGGTTGGTGACGATGGCACTCGCACGCTTCATCACTGGCTCCCAATTTGGGTCCGTCATGTCTGTGACCAGCACATCACCGGGCTGTACCTGATCCATGTCCTTGATGTCATGCACAACACGTACCGGACCGGTTCCAATTTTTTGACCAATCGCGCGGCCTTCAGTCAGCAGCGCGCCTTTGGCCTGGTTGGCTTTCAATTTGTAGCGCAACTCTGGTTTGCCTTTAGCCTGGCTCTTCACGGTTTCCGGGCGGGCCTGCAAGATATACAGCAGGCCGTCGGTGCCGTCTTTGCCCCACTCAATGTCCATGGGGCGGCCATAGTGAGCTTCAATGATCAGCGCGTATTGGGCCAGTTGCTCGACGTCAGAATCGTTCAGCGAATAGCGGTTACGCAGCTCGGTGGGTACATCGGTGGTTTTGACCAGCTTTCCGCCGGCTTTTTTCTCATCCGGCGTGGTGAATTCCATTTGCAGCAGCTTTGAGCCGAGATTGCGCCGAATCACCGCACGCTTGCCCGCTTTGAGCATTGGCTTATGCACATAAAACTCGTCAGGGTTAACGGCGCCCTGCACCACCGTTTCACCCAGGCCGTAGCTGGACGTGATGAACACCACGTCTTCAAAACCGCTTTCGGTATCAATGGTGAACATCACACCAGCCGCGCCCAAATCGCTGCGCACCATGCGCTGCACACCTGCTGACAAAGCCACATCAGCATGCGCGAAGCCCTGATGCACGCGGTAGCTGATGGCACGGTCGTTATAAAGCGATGCGAATACCTCTTTCATTTTGTGGAGCACGTCTTCAATGCCGACCACATTCAAGAAGGTTTCTTGCTGGCCAGCAAACGATGCGTCGGGCAGGTCTTCAGCGGTAGCGGATGAACGCACGGCAAAACTGGCCTGGTCGTTGCCAGCGCTAAGGGTTGCAAAACTGGCCCGCACTGCCTGCTCAAAATCAGCCGGGAAAGGCTGTGATTCAACCAGAGCACGAATCTGACTGCCCGCAGCAGCCAGGGCGCGCACATCGTCGGTGTCCAGCGCATCAAGTACCGCATTGATTTTTTTATCCAGCCCGTCGTGGGCCAAAAACACGCGAAAGGCATGTGCCGTGGTGGCGAAACCGGTGGGCACGCGCACGCCGTCAGGCCCGGTGGGGAGTTGCGAAATCATCTCGCCGAGGCTGGCGTTTTTACCGCCCACCGCCTCAACATCGTTCATTCTCAGGCTTTCAAAGGGTACGACTAAAGCGTCCTGTGCAAAAAGGTTGGACATAAAAATACTCCGGGAGGTTTAAAAACCGGGGGGACAAACATGTCAGCCTGCAACCGTGTTGTGTTGTTGTGAGGTTGGGTTGTGACATGTTGATGAGAACCTAGATAATGACCGCAATTGTAGGCTGCGGCTTGCGCCCAAGCTTTCACTCCCCTGAACCATTTTTTGTAAGTCAATATGCCCAATCGCACGGTATTTTTCATCTCTGACGGCACTGGCATCACGGCCGAGACCTTTGGCAATGCGATTCTGGCCCAGTTTGAAATGACACCGCGCCATGTTCGCCTGCCATTTATTGACAGTGTTGACAAAGCCCATCAGGCGGTAAGGCAGATCAACCATACGGGCGAGACGGAAGGCAAAAGACCAATCGTCTTCACAACGCTGGTCAATATGGAGATACTCAGCGTCATCAAATCAACCTGCAATGGCATGCTGCTGGACATGTTTGGCATGTTTGTCGCGCCGCTGGAAGGTGAGTTGGGCCTGAAATCAAACCACCGCGTTGGGCGGTTTTCAGATGCTTCAAAAAGCAAAGCCTATGACAACCGGATAGAAGCGATCAATTTCTCGCTGGCGCATGATGACGGCCAAAGCAATCGTGACCTGGCAGGTTCCGACGTGATTCTGGTGGGTGTCAGTCGCAGCGGTAAAACACCGACATCTCTTTACCTGGCCATGCAATACGGCTTGAAAGCATCCAATTACCCGTTGATTCCCGAAGATTTTGAGCGCCGCCAACTACCGCCAGCACTCACCCCGCATCGCGCCAAAATCTTTGGGCTGACCATTGCCGCTGAACGCCTGGCGCAGATCCGCAATGAACGCCGGCCCAACTCGGTGTATGCCAGTCTGGCCAATTGCCGCCACGAAATCCATGAGGCCGAGGCCATGATGCGCCGAGAAGGCATACGCTGGCTATCGACCACCACGAAATCAATCGAAGAAATTTCTACCACCATCCTTCAGGAGATACGGCCTGAGCGTCTGGTGTATTGAATCAATAGGGTGAAGGGGCAGTCAGCCCCAAAAGTTAGCGCGATCGCCTGTTTTATGCACAAAACAGGTGCTTTACCCAGTAAATACTTACGCTGTTAGCTATTTAAACAGTAGCACCACTGCACGCGCTTCCATGCTCAGACCCTGACCCACCGGGCCGAGCTTTTCAGCCGTTTTGGCTTTCACGTTGACGCATCCCGCATCCAGCCCCAGCGCATCAGCAATGCACTGGCGCATTGCCGGTATGTGGCTGGCCAGCTTGGGGGCTTGAGCAATCACGGTAGAGTCGATGTTGCTGATTCTGTAGCCCTGCGCCGTGATGAGCCCTGCCGTTTCTGCCAGCAGCGCAATTGAATCTGCACCCTTGTATTTGGCATCGGTGTCGGAAAAATGCGAGCCAATATCGCCCAGCGCGGCAGCCCCCAGCAGCGCATCAATGATGGCGTGCAGCAGCACATCAGCATCTGAATGTCCCAGCAGCCCGGTGCTGTGCGGTACCTCCACCCCGCCGATGATAAGTTTGCGGCCCGGCACAAGGGCGTGCGTGTCCCAACCTTCACCAATGCGGATGTTTGGTAAATCAGAGGCCATACTCAGCTTTCATGCGGCTTTTTAAAATAAATTCGGCCAGTGCAAAGTCTTCCGGATAAGTCACTTTTAAGTTCAAGGCGCTGCCCCTTACAAGCAGCGGCTTCAAACCCTGCGCTTCCATGGCGCTTGATTCATCTGTGACGGCATCACCAACCGCATTGAGTGCGGCCAACAATGGCCCCATGCGAAACATCTGCGGGGTTTGTGCCAGCCATTTATCAGCACGCGGGACTGTCTCAGCAACCCGGCCTTCAACGCTGCTTTTTAGCGTGTCGGCCAGAGGCAACGCCAACAAACCGCCGACCTGATCGTTTTGGCAAACTTTTATCAAGCCTGCAATCTGTTCCGGCTCAACCAGGCAGCGCGCCGCGTCGTGAACCAAAACCCAGTCCTGGGCTGTGGCTGTCTGCCCAAGCAGGGCCTCCAGTCCATTGCGCACACTCAGTGCACGGGTTGCGCCGCCCACTGCTAGCCGCACGTCAGTTGCCTGATCGAATTCAGGACAAACATGCGCAAAGTCCGAATCAAGAGGCGACGTCACGACACAAATACCTGACAGAGCCGCGACTCGCCTGAAAGCCTGGAGCGTATGCCGCACCATGGCTTTGCCAGCGATCAGCTCATATTGTTTGGGCCTTGCAGTGCCAGCCCGGCTGCCGCTGCCCGCGCATGGAATCAATGCAAAAAATCGGGGCTTCAAACCATCATTCATCATGCAGTCATCATAAATTCTAAAATATCGGTATTGACTTTCACGCACCCCACTCTTTGACGTTTGGGGTGCTTTGCATTTGCTGACGTCTTTTAAAGCAACGGATTCATGGATCTCCCCAAACTTTTACCTAAACTTGTTCCCGGCAAACGCTTCACCCTGCCGCAGCCCGTCGGTTCAGCAGATGCGCTTTTGATTGGCCAACTGGGACTGCGCGAAAAAGCTGCAGGCATGTTGTGCGCCATCGTCACGTCCGACGCCACCACCGCCCAGCGGTTGATGCAGGAGCTGGCGTTTTTTGCGCCCGATTTGCGCTGCGCGCTGTTTCCCGACTGGGAAACACTGCCTTATGACACCTTCTCCCCGCATCAGGACTTGATCAGCGAGCGCTTGGCAACGCTCTGGCGCATCCAGCAACGCAACAAAGACTCAGGCGCTGACGTTGTTATCGTGCCCGCCACCACTGCGCTGTACCGCCTGGCCCCGCCCAGCTTTTTGGCAGGCTACACGTTTGAATTCAAGGTCAAGCAAAAGCTTGACGAAGCCAAGCTCAAGTCGCAGCTGACACTGGCTGGCTACAGCCACGTCACCCAGGTTGTCAGCCCGGGCGAATACGCGGTGCGCGGCGGCTTGATTGACTTGTTTCCCATGGGCTCGCTGGTGCCGTACCGGGTGGATTTGTTCGATGACGAGATTGACAGCATTCGCACGTTTGACCCAGACAGCCAGCGCTCTTTGTACCCAGTGCCCGAAGTGCGATTACTGCCGGGCCGCGAGTTTCCGATGGACGACGATGCGCGCGCACGCTTTAGAAGCCGCTGGCGCGAACTGCTTGATGGCGACCCGACCAAAAGCCGTATTTACAAAGACATTGGCAATGGCGTTGCTACGGCCGGTATTGAATATTATTTGCCGCTGTTTTTTGAAGAAACTGCGACGGTTTTTGATTATCTGGGTGCGAACGCAACTGTTGTTTTGCACGGCGATCTGGAGCCTGCTTTTCAGCGTTTTTGGCAAGACACCAAAGACCGGTACCGGCTGGTAAAAGACGCGCCAGACCGGCCCGCGTTGCCACCTGAGTCGCTATTTTTGAGTGCTGAGCAGTTTTATGCAAAAGCCAACGACTATGCGCAGTTGGCGCTACGTGCGGGTGTGGAAGATGTTGAGCACAACAAGCATTTTCAAAAGCTTGAAGAAATGGCGGTGGTACGCGGCGCAGAAGACCCATTGACCCTCCTAAAAACCCACATCAAAAACACGCCCCAGCGCGTGCTGATCCTGGCCGAAAGCGATGGCCGCCGCGAAAGCCTGCTGGACTTTCTGCGCGCCAGCGGTGTCAGTCCGCCCGCATTTGATTCACTTGAAGACTTTCAGACCAGCCCAGAAAAACTCGGTATCGCTACCGCTGCTTTAAACGTAGGTTTTAGCTGGCTCGAAGGCGACATCGACTTCATCACCGAAACCGAACTCTTCGCAGCGGGCATGGCCGTGCGCCGCCGCAATAAAAAGCAGGAAAAAGTCAGTGATGTAGAAGCCCTGATCAAAGACCTGTCAGAACTCAATGTGGGCGATCCGGTGGTGCACAGCGCCCACGGCATTGGCCGCTACAAGGGGCTGATCAACATGGACCTGGGCCAGGGGCCGAGCGAATTTTTGCACCTGCAATATGCCGACGACGCGACCCTGTACGTACCCGTCAGCCAGTTGCAGCAAATCAGCCGATACACCGGCGTCAGCGCAGACGAAGCACCGCTGCACCGCCTGGGCGGCGCGGCGTGGGACAAAGCCAAGCGCAAAGCTGCCGAACAAGTGCGCGACTCTGCTGCCGAGCTGTTGAACATTTACGCCCGGCGCGCCGCACGCGAAGGCCACGCCTTCAGATATTCACCCAACGACTACGAAACCTTTGCCAACGACTTTGGTTTTGACGAAACCGCCGACCAGAGCGCCGCCATCCATGCCGTGATTCAGGACATGATCAGCCCGCGCCCGATGGACAGGCTGGTTTGCGGTGATGTGGGCTTTGGCAAAACAGAAGTCGCTTTGCGCGCGGCCTTTATTGCCATTACTGGCGGCAAGCAAGTCGCCCTCCTCGCCCCCACCACGCTGCTGGCCGAGCAGCATTTTCAAACCCTCAGCGACCGCTTTGCCAAATGGCCAGTGAAGGTGGCAGAGATGAGCCGTTTCAGGTCCGCCAAAGAAATTACCGCTGCCATCAAAGGCATTGCAGACGGCACAGTCGATATCGTCGTTGGCACCCATAAGCTGCTGAGCAAAGACATCAACTTCCAGCGGCTGGGTTTGCTCATCATTGACGAAGAACACCGCTTTGGCGTACGCCACAAAGAGCAGATGAAAGCCATGCGCGCCGAAGTCGATGTGCTGACACTGACCGCCACGCCCATCCCGCGCACGCTGGGCATGGCGCTTGAAGGCCTGAGAGATTTAAGCGTGATAGCCACCGCACCACAACGCCGCCTTGCCATCAAAACCTTTGTGCGCAGCGAAAGCAATGGCGTGATTCGTGAAGCCGTGCTGCGAGAGCTCAAACGCGGCGGGCAGGTTTACTTTTTGCACAACGAAGTTGAAACCATCCAAAACCGCCGCGAAAAGCTGGAGGCGCTGTTGCCCGAAGCCCGCATAGCCGTCGCCCACGGCCAAATGCCTGAGCGCGAGCTGGAGCGCGTGATGAAAGACTTCGTGGCCCAGCGCTACAACCTGCTGCTGTGCTCGACGATTATTGAAACTGGCATTGACGTGCCCACGGCCAACACCATCGTCATGACGCGGGCTGACAAGTTTGGCCTGGCGCAGCTGCACCAGCTGCGCGGCCGGGTGGGCCGCAGCCACCACCAGGCCTATGCGTATTTGATGGTGCCAGACATTGAAGGCCTGACCAAGCAAGCTGGCCAGCGGTTAGAGGCGATTCAGCAAATGGAAGAACTCGGCTCAGGTTTTTACCTGGCCATGCACGACCTGGAGATACGCGGCACCGGTGAGGTACTGGGTGAGAACCAGTCCGGAAACATGATGGAGATTGGATTTCAGTTGTACAACGAAATGCTGAGTGAGGCAGTGCGTTGTCTGAAAGCAGGTATTGAGCCCGACCTGCTCAACCCGTTAACCGTGACCACCGAAATTAACTTGCATGCACCCGCATTGCTACCTGACGACTATTGCGGCGACGTTCATTTACGTTTGAGCTTTTACAAAAAGCTGGCCACCGCCAAAAACACTGATCAGATTGATGCGCTGCTGGAAGAGATTGTTGATCGCTTCGGCAAACTGCCGCCACAAGGTCAAACGCTGATTGACGTACACCGCCTGCGTGTCATTGCCAAACCATATGGCGTGGTCAAGGTAGATGCAGCGCCTGGCGTGATCAACATTACGTTCAAAAAAGACCCACCCATTGATTCATTGGCCATCATGCACTTGATTCAAAAAAACCGGCACATCAAGCTGGCGGGCAATGACAAGCTGCGCGTAGAGCGGGACTTGCCCGAGCCGAAAGACCGGGCGCAAATGGTGCGCGATGTTTTGCGCAGTTTGGGGCAGCCGAAGGCTGTGGAAGTGGCGACAAGTTGAGAGCCAGTTATTCGTACAATATGATTATTAAAAATTATAATTTTTTTATAATTATTAAAAGGGTTCAGCATGTCACAGGTCACCATTTACTTGGAAGACGACAGCCTGGCAGCCGCCAAGGCAGCCGCAGCGCGTGCACAAATGTCAGTGAGCAAATGGTTTGCGCAGTTTGCAGATGCTGAAAAGCAAAAGCCCGTACAAAGCTGGGACGATTTTTTTGCGGAAATCGATGGTGTGGGCGCGGCAGATTCCGGCGCAGCCGATGGCTGGGACGAACTGCTCAAAGACCGGTACAGCGACCTCGCTACCGACTCACCAAGGCAGTCGTTTTGAGATACCTGCTAGACACTGACACCCTGATCTACGTGTTCAAACGTGCGGGTCATTGCTTGATGCGCCTGAACGCCCAAACCGACAGTCAAGTCGCCATCTCAACCATCAATCTTTTTGAGCTTGAGTATGGAATGGGCAAGTCCACTAACCGCATCAAGATGGACAGCTACGTTTTAAGCCTGTGCAGGCGCTACACAGTTTTGGACTTTGACCGCGCAGCCAGCTTGCAGGCCGGTGCCATTCGCGCACTTTTGTACACCAGCGGTACACCCATAGGCCCCTACGACGTGCAGATGGCGGGCATTGCGCTACTACACAACCTGACTGTGGTGACCCGCAACGTGCGCGAGTTCTCAAGGGTGCCACAACTGAAAGTCGAGAACTGGTATGACTGACGGTGCCAGACCGCCAGGCTTCAGAGCACCTCCAAAAGGTGACTACAAAGGTCAATTAAATAGGGCTTTAGCGCATATTCTGTCTGCATTAGCAGCTATCAAAAATGCAGCAAATCAACAATAACAACCATGACCAAACTGATTCTGAACGCCCCGGCCCCCAACGCCGAAAAGCTCGAACTCTTGCGCCAGCACTTTCCCGGTGCTATTGAGGTAGGCGCTGACGGCCACATCCGCATCAATGCCGCCGCGCTGCAACTTGCAGTTGACCCGTCAAACCCTGCAGGCATTCAGGTTGAAGAGGACGGCTACGAACTACGTTGGGTAGGCAAGCGTGAGGCGTACCACAGCGCCTTTGTGCCCGTGCAAAAAATCATTTCCCCGCTGGAGGACGACAGCAAAAAATGGGGCAGCACAGGCAACCTGCTGATCAAAGGCGACAACCTGGATGCCCTGCGCCTGCTGCGCCACAGCTACTTTGGCAAGGTCAAGCTGATCTACATTGACCCGCCCTACAACACCCAGAGCGACGCCTTTATTTACCGCGATGACTTCAGCACCAAACAGGGTGAGGTTCTGGAGCAACTGGGCTACACAAAAGACAACATCGACTACATCAAAAACATCTACGGTGCCCGCACCCACAGCGGCTGGCTCAGTTTTATGTACCCGCGGCTGCTGCTGGCCAAAGACTTGCTACGCGACGACGGTGTGATTTTTATCTCGATTGATGATAACGAGCAAGCGCAGTTGAAACTGCTTTGTGATGAGGTGTTTGGGCAGGAGAATTTCGTATCTTCAGTCGCCTGGAAAAAACGCTCATCACCGGACGCGCGTGACACGATTGGCTCAATTCATGACTGGATTCTTTGCTACGTGAACAAAGCCGAAAACGTCAAAGCTGCTATCGGGAAAATATCGCTGAGTACTGAGCGCGTTGATTCGTACACAAATCCAGACAGCGATGTTCGTGGCGTTTGGGCCTCGGTAGACATGACTGGCATGACGGGTCGTGCTACGAAAGACCAATATTTTGATGTCACTTTGCCGAGTGGGCGCGTGGTGAATCCTCCAAAGGGAAGAAGCTGGGGTTTGGCAGAAAAGACTTACTTGGATTTACGCGTCGACAACCGTATCTGGTTTGGCCAAAACGGCGACAACGTGCCTCGCATCAAAAAATTTCTCTCTGAGTCTGATGGTCAGGTTGTGCCTTCTTTTTGGGATATGAGCGATGGCGGCACCAACGATGAAGCAAAAAAAGAAGTCAATGATTTAATGCAGCGGGCCGATGTTTTCGACACGCCTAAACCTTTACGACTCGTTCAGCGCATGTTAAAAATTGCGACCCAAAAAGACACCAACGCCATCGTGCTGGATTTTTTCGGTGGCAGCGGCACCACAGGCGAAGCCGTCATGCGCCTCAACGCCGAAGACGGCGGTAACCGCCAGTTCATTCTGGTGCAAATTCCCCAGCCGATTGACCCGAAAAAGCAAAAAGAAGCGCACCGCTTTGTGACTGAAACGCTGGGCAAGCCTGAAGCCACCATTTTTGAAATCACCGCCGAGCGCCTGCGCCGTGCTGGGGCCAAGATTGAAGCGGAGCAGGCCGAGCAGGCTGGAAAGAAATCCCCCTCCACCGTACAGCCTGAGCTTGTCGAAGGCTTTGGTGATACGGGGCAAGAGGCTTCGACAGGCTCAGCCCGAACGGGTGCAGGCTCAGCCCGAACGGGTGCAGGCTCAGCCCGAACGGGTGCGGGATCAGCCCGAACAGGAGACGTTGACACTGGTTTTCGCGTGTTTGACCTGGTCAATGACCCCGACGCATTAATCCTGCGCAAGCCCCTGCAACAAGCCACACAAGCCGACGTTGCCGCGCTGCAAGCCAGCATTGCCACGCCCCAGCCCGAGCACTTGCCGCGCATTTTGTACAACCTGCTGCTCAGTGAAAGCTTAGCTCTGACCACGCCGCTTCGCACCATCAAAGACCAGCACCTGTACCTAGCAGGTGATGTGGCACTGGTCGTTAAAGCGATTGCCTTGGCAGAGCTGACTGATACCCTGCGCGCATTGAAAGCCGAAGGCACGCTAGTGAACTACCTGACGGTGTACGCCCCGTGGATTGACGACAGCAACTTCATGCTGGGCATCAGCACCGTGGCTGAATCGCTGGGATTTTCAAGCGACAAACTGCGCTTGCGTGGATAACCCACCCATTTATTCAGCCAAGTTAGCAAGCCATGATCGCCAAATTCCAGTACACCACCCTCGCCCACCAGACCCAGGCGGTGCAAAGCATTGCCGGCGTGTTTGCTGATGTGCGCTTTGTGGCGCCCACCAATGCGCAAAGTAACCCGGTGATGGTGCCGCGTGAAGCTGCCGCAACCCTGCGTAGCAATATTTTTGACCTTCGCAAGCGCAATGGCGTGACCGCTGGCCCAGTGCTGGTGCATGACACCACCACGCCCGCCCTGGCAATAGATGTGCTGATGGAAACCGGTACAGGCAAAACCTTTACCTTTATTGAAACCATTCACCGTCTGCACAAAGACAAGCGCTTGGCCAAATTTATTGTGCTGGTACCCAGCAACGCGATTCGCCAGGGCACGCTGAAAAGCCTGCAAACCACGGCGGAGTTTTTTAGCAAGCAGTACGGCCAAAAAATCAGCGTTTATAACTATTCAGCCAAAACGGTGCATGGGTTTATCAACGCGGCCAATGCAGGTATCTCAGTGCTAGTGGCTACCTACCAATCGTTTGCGGGTGACAGCAAAGTCATCAACAAGCGGGGGGTAGAAGCCCATTTGTTTGGCCATGCAAAGAGCTACATGGAGGCGCTGGCCTATGTGCGGCCAGTGCTCATCATTGACGAGCCGCACCGCTTTGAAGGCAAGCAAACGCAGGAATACCTGGCCAAGTTCAACCCGTTAATGACCATCCGGTTTGGTGCCACGTTTAAAAATGACGAGTACAAAAACCTGATTTACACACTCGACAGCCTGGAGGCGTTTCGTCAGCGGCTGGTCAAGGGCATTGCGGTAGACACCGTAGGCGCAGGCGCGGACATGGCGCAGCTGCTGTGCCTGAATGTTGTTATCGGCACTGCCAAAGAGCGTACCGCACAGATCAGCTACCAGACCATTGCAGGCAAAAACGCCAGCGTGCAATTGCAGGCCAAAGACAACCTGGGAGAAAAAACAGATATCGCTTTCCTGGATGGCCATGTGGTGGAAAAAATCACAGGCAAAGAGCTGCTGTTTACCAACGGTTTTGCGCTGCCGCTGGGTGAGCCCACGTCGTACGGCATGTTGGCCGAACAAGTACAAGCGCTGATCATTGAGCGCAGCATTGCCAACCACTTTGAGCGCGAGGAAGAGCTGTTCAAGCGAGGCATCAAGGCACTGAGCCTTTTCTTTATTGATGCAGTGGCCAAGTACATGCCCGATGGCAAATCCTCGGAGTCTCGGCCCGCAGTGATACGAACTGCCTTTGAGAGGCACTACCGCACACAGTTGGCGTTGACGCTTGCAAAACCAGAGCTTGACCCCGCTTACCGCCTGTACCTGGAGCGCAGTGCCACGGACATCGGCCGGGTACACAAGGGCTACTTTGCCCGCTCGCACAGCGAAAAGGGTGAAGAAGAAGCGATCAAGCTGATACTGCAGGAAAAAGAAAAGCTGCTGTCGTTTGACACCGACTTGCGATTTATTTTCTCGATGTGGGCGCTGCAAGAAGGCTGGGACAACCCGAATATCTTCACGCTGTGCAAGCTGGCACCGAGCAACTCAAAAATCACCAAGCTGCAGCAAATTGGCCGTGGCCTGCGCCTGGCGGTTAACCAGCAGTTGGAGCGGGTGCAGTCTGACGACCCGGCGTTTGATGAAGTCAACCAGCTGGTGGTGGTGGTGCCCGCCAGTGAGGGTAATTTTGTGGAGGCGATTCAAAGCGAAATTGCCGCGCACAGCGTACGCCGCGTAGCCAAGGTGTTTGACGACAAGGTGCTGGCCGAGTTTGGCGTGGCATCGAGCACCCGCCTGGCAAACCGCGTGCTGGATGCACTGGCCGCGCTGGGTGTGATCAGCCTGGACGATCTTTCTGGCCAAGCCACTTTACTGCTTGAGCGTGAGACATACCACGCCAAGCGTGACGTGATTTTGGCCAGCCTTAAAGCTATTGTTGGCATTGAACCGCAAAACGCTGTCAATATGCAGGCTTATCTGGATGCGTATTACGACGGATATGGCCAAGTCAAAAACAAGGCTGCGTTGATCCCGCCAACAATTCGCATCAACCCAGTGAACTACCAAAAGTTCAAAGACCTGTGGCAAAACTTGAACCGTGACGCAGTGCTGCACTATGAGCTGGACAGTGCGGTACTGATTGAGCGAATACTGCAGGCCATCCGCACCGACTTCAACGTGCGGCCCTTGAGCATCAGCATCACGCGGACTGACTCGGTTGAAAGTCTGCACCAGGCCAAAAGCACGCAAAAAAGCTACGACATCATGTCGCAGTCGGTCTACACGCTGGCTGAATTTGTGCGTGAGCTGGCCAACCTGACGAAGCTGAGCTACCACCTGATTGGCAGCGTCTTGAGCCAGATGCCAGCAGACAAGTTTGAGCAGATTCGCCACAACGAAAGCCGTGCACTCACCACACTGCGGGACTTGATTCAAGGCTGTATTTACGAGCTGCTGGTCAACAAGGTGAGTTATGAGTTGCGTGAAATCAGGGCCAAAACATCACTGACCGACAGCACAGGCCAGTTGCTGGCAACCATTCCTGTCTCGCTTTGTGGCGTTGAAAGCCACCGCATCAGTAACTCTGAGGTTCAGGCTCGCTCGCTGTACGTTGATGCTTTCATGCCAGTGGACAGCAAGATTGAGCGTGAGACGGTGGACGAATCCAATAACGCGAGCATCACGGTGTTTGCCAAGCTGCCAAAAATCAACATCCCCACGCCTGCAGGCAATTACAACCCTGACTTTGGCTATGTGCTGGCACGCGCTGGCAAAGCAGAGGCGCTGTACCTGGTGGTTGAAACCAAAGGCTATGACAACAAGGGCGACATCCCAGTCAAAGAACGCTGGAAGATTGACAGCGCCAAGCAGTTTTTTAAAGCCTTGCAAGAATCACCTCAGCTCAAGGGCCGGGGCGTTCAAATCAAGTATCAGACAAAAATTAACGGTGACTCTCTTGGGCAGTTAATTTCTGAAATGAACAGGCTGGAAAACAATCTCAGCGAGTAAAAGCTGCAAGCTATCCATGCAAAAAATGAATCAAAGCGCAAAAGTCGACAAAGACTTTGCAGACCACACGCCCATGATGCGCCAGTACCTGACCATCAAGGCGGACTACCCGGACACGTTGGTGCTGTACCGGATGGGGGATTTTTACGAGGTGTTTTTTGCCGATGCTGAAAAGGCCTCACGGCTGCTGGGAATTACGCTGACCAGACGCGGCGCTTCGAGTGGTAAGCCGATACCCATGGCGGGCGTACCGTTTCATTCACTTGAAGGTTATCTGGCCAAACTGATCAAACTGGGTGAATCTGTGGCCATTTGTGAGCAGGTGGGCGACGTGGCCACTAGCAAAGGGCCAGTGGAGCGCAAAGTGGTGCGGGTCGTCACGCCCGGCACTTTGACGGATACCGAACTGCTAGGTGACAAAACTGAATCTGTATTGCTGGCTGTGCACCAAGGCACAAAAAACACTTGCGGCCTAGCCTGGCTGAGCGTGACGCAGGGGCAGATCAGCCTGGCTGAATGTGCGAATGACGAGCTGGAAGCCTGGTTGGCAAGGATTGCGCCTAGTGAGCTGATTTACAACGTGGATGTGACGCCCATTTTTGAAGCGCGATTAAAAAGCATGCACTGCGCCACTGCCGCTAGGGCTGCCTGGCAGTTTGACGCTGCGCTGGGCGCGCGCCGCCTGTTGGAGCAGCTCAAGGTGGCCTCGCTGTCGTCGTGGCATGCAGAGGCGTTGCACCAGGCGCATAGCGCCGCCGCCGCCCTGCTGGGTTATGCCGAACATACCCAAGGCCGTACGCTGCCGCACGTGCAAGCCTTGCAGGTCGTGCGCTCAGGTGAATTGATTGATTTGCCGCTGACAACCCGGCGCAACCTGGAGCTGACGCAAACCCTGCGTGGCGAAGATTCGCCCACACTGTTTTCACTGCTGGACACTTGCACAACGGGGATGGGCAGCCGCGCCCTGAAAAGCTGGCTGTTGCAACCCCGTCGTGATCGCACCGAGGCAACCGCTCGACTTGAAGCCATCACGCACTTGCGCGGCGGATTGCAACAAACTTTGCGCGCCCAGCTCAAGGGCAGCAGCGACGTGGAGCGCATCACGGCACGCATCGCACTGCGCCAGGTGCGCCCGCGGGAGCTGGTAGGCCTTAACCAAACGCTATTAAAAGCAGAGCTGCTTACCCCCGATTTAATTGGGCTACCGGAACTTTTGACCACTATTTTCAGTGATTTACAGCCGCCACCGGGCTGCGCTGGGTTACTACAGCGGTATTTGCTGGACGAACCCGCTGCGCTGGTGCGGGATGGCGGCGTCATTAACCACGGCTGCGATGCGGATCTGGACGAGTTAAGGGACATTCAAACCAACTGCGATGCGTTTTTGCTTGACCTGGAAGGCCGCGAAAAGCTGCGCACCGGCATCACCAACCTGCGGGTGCAGTTCAACAAAGTGCATGGTTTTTACATCGAAGTCACGCAGGGCCAGGCCAGCAAAGTGCCTGATGACTACCGCCGCCGCCAGACCCTGAAAAACGCCGAGCGATTCATTACGCCAGAGCTGAAGGCTTTTGAAGACAAAGCCTTATCAGCGCAAGAGCGGGCGCTTGCGCGCGAAAAGTTTTTATACGAACAACTGCTTGATGAACTGCAAGCCTTCATCCCCGCGCTTGGCAAGCTGGCACGCGCCCTCGCCTGCCTGGACGCACTGTGCGCGCTGGCTGAACGGTCGTTAACGCTTAACTGGGCAGCCCCTGTGTTCGTCAACCAGCCCTGTATTGACATCACTCAAGGACGCCACCCAGTCGTTGAAGCGCGGTTGGCTGAGACGACCGGTGGGTCGTTCATTGCCAACGACTGCAGCCTTCACACCAAGCAGCGCATGCAGGTCATCACCGGCCCCAACATGGGCGGCAAGTCCACCTACATGCGGCAGGTTGCGCTGATTGTGTTGCTGGCCAGCGTCGGCAGTTATGTGCCCGCCACCGCCTGCCGCCTGGGGCCGATTGATGCGATTCATACCCGCATCGGTGCGGCTGACGATGTGGCCAATGCGCAATCAACCTTCATGCTGGAGATGACGGAGGCCGCGCAAATTTTGCACACCGCCACCCCGCACAGCTTGGTGCTGATGGATGAAATTGGGCGCGGCACATCAACCTTTGACGGGCTGGCTCTGGCGGGCGGTATTGCTGCCTATTTACACAACAAAACGCAAGCCTTCACGCTGTTTGCCACGCATTACTTTGAGCTGACCGAGTTCCCTGCGCAGCATCATGCCGCCATCAACGTGCATGTCAGTGCGGTGGAGTCTGGCAACAATATTGTGTTTTTGCACCATATTGAGCCCGGCCCCGCCAGCAAGAGCTACGGTATTGCAGTGGCCAAGCTAGCGGGCGTGCCAAGTGCTGTTGTCACGCACGCCCGCCACGCTTTGAATGCGTTGGAATCGCAGCAAACAGACGCGCGTGCGCAGGTTGACCTGTTTGCCGCACCTCCAGAAGTCATCGTTGAAGAAAGCGCCGTAGACAAGGCATTGAGTACGATAGACCCTGATACGCTGAGCCCGCGTGAAGCGCTTGACGCCCTGTACCAGCTCAAAAAATTGCTCAATCAAAACCCAACATCACCATGACTTATTGCGTCGCCATCAAACTTAATGCCGGGCTGGTTTTTTTATCAGACTCGCGCACCAACGCGGGTCTGGACCAGATCAGCACCTTTCGCAAAATGATCATTTATGAAAAGCCGAATGATCGATTTATGGTGCTGCTGTCAGCGGGTAACTTGTCTATTTCGCAGTCGGTACGTGAGATTTTGCAGGTTGAGCAACTCAAAGACCTGGACGGCAAACCGCCCATTACCATCTGGAACGCGAAAAGCATGTTTGACGCAGCGCGCGTACTGGGTGCGGCAATACGCCGCGTGCGCGAGCGCGATGCTGACGACCTTCAAGCCTCGGGCGTTGACTTCAATGTGGCGATGATTTTTGGCGGTCAAATCAATGGTGAGGCTATGCGGCTGTTTCAGGTCTATTCGGCTGGTAACTTTATTGAAGCCACGCCTGAGACGCCTTACTTTCAAATTGGCGAGTCCAAATACGGCAAACCTGTGCTGGACCGTGTCATTACACCTGAAACCCCGCTTGAAGAAGCCGCCAAATGCGCGCTGGTATCAATGGACTCCACACTCAAATCGAACCTGTCCGTCGGCCTGCCACTGGACATGGTGGTGTACGAGGTGGACAGCTTTGAGAGTAACAAGGTCGTGTGCATTGACAACGACAACCCGTACTTTCAAATGCTGCACAACAACTGGGGCAAAAAGCTGCGCCAGGTGTTTGACAGCATTGAAGACCCGATGTGGAGCGGCGGTGAAACCCAAGTGCCGCTGCTGACGCCGCTAACGCGCAACCAGCCGCTGCGCAAGATTACCTCGCCTGACGAGAAGCTGATTTAAACCGAGATTGTTCATTAGGACGCGAGGGGATGGCGAGGCGAGTTGCGAGGCAGTTTGGTCACTGGTGAGAAGGCAATAGTCCCACTATTGCCGCCAAAGCAGGGGCCGAAATGACCGCAAATCGGCCGCCAGCACCCGCGTAGGCCCGAAGGGCCGCCTAATGGACAATCTCGGTTAAAGCAAAGCTGGTGTAAAAAAAGCTGTTACGCCCTGCCAGGCTTTTACTTGGCAGGCGCGTCCGGTAGCAAACACGCCTCTGCTACCTGCAACTCGTTGTCTTTGGCAAAGTTCATGGCAAAGTCCCAAGCCATCGGTTCTGCGTCGCGCAACTCGGCATTGACGACAACGCAGCGCACGCCATTGATCATTGTCGGAATGCACCAGGGCGAATAGGTCAGGTGGCTACCAGGGCGCGGGCCGCCCGGGCGATAAGGGCTCATCACCCCGCACAACCTGTCTGCCCAGTCGCTGGGCCTGAAAGTTTTTCCATCCAGCGTGACACCTTGGATAAAAACTTCTTTAACGGCGGTATTTGGTGTGTTAGGTGTGTTGTGTTGCACCGCACCATTATCACATCTTATATAAGACTAGGCCTGATGTGGGGCACCAACAAGCTGCAACACAGTGATGCCAATTGCTCAACTCCCGCACCGGGGTCTGCACCTAGAATCGCATATTCTTACAACGTCAGCCCGGAGTTCACCATGACTGCAGCCCTGCCCCACCACATTGAAGCCGCCTCGCCCCACGTGATGAACACGTATGGCCGGTTGCCCATTGCTTTGTCGCATGGGCAAGGCTGCCATGTGTGGGACGTCAATGGCAAGTGCTATCTTGACGCGCTGGGCGGCATTGCCGTCAACACCCTTGGCCACAACCATCCCAAGCTGGTGCCCGCGCTGCAGCACCAGTTAACCCAGCTGATTCATTGCTCCAACTACTACCATGTGCCGCTGCAAGAGACGCTGGCGGCCAAGCTGGTTGAACTGTCGGGACTTGAAAACGTGTTCTTCTGCTCCACAGGTCTTGAAGCCAATGAGGCCGCGCTGAAGCTGGCGCGCAAGTTTGGCCACGACAAGGGCATTGAGCGCCCTGAAGTGGTGGTGTACGAAAAAGCCTTTCATGGCCGCAGCATTGCAACACTAAGCGCTACCGGCAACCCCAAGGTGCAGGCTGGTTTCGGCCCGCTGGTAGGCGGTTTTATCCGGGTGCCGCTCAACGATATTGAAGCCATTAAAAAAGCCACTGCTGGCAACCCTAACGTGACCGCTGTGTTTTTT
>JAYURC010000056.1:0-3860 GCA_043756405.1 Polaromonas sp. | reverse complement strand
TTTCATGTTGGAGCGGGTGAAGGGAATCGAACCCTCGTTATTTGCTTGGGAAGCAAAAGTCCTGCCACTGAACGACACCCGCGCAGGATTCAATTATGGCCTGATATAAGCCCAGCCTTCACTGTGCAAACGCATCAATTCGACCACACCCGCTGGCACGTAGCTGATGTTGGGGTTCATGTCTGCCTTGGTGAGTTTTTGAACCGTCATGGTGTTTTCGCAAGCCACCACTTTGATGCCAGATTTTGCAGCCTCATCGACCCGGTTGCTGATGGTAGCGTCGGCTTTCAACATGCCAATGCCCGGACCATAGGCGACAATTTCAATGTCAACTTTGCCTGCACCCAGCTCTTGCTGCACGTTTTTGGCGTTGTTGAGGGCTAAATTCCATTTGCCGGCGTCACCGTCGCTGACTTGGAAGACCACTTTCGATTTGGAAGGTGCTGCAGTTTGCGCCAAAGCGGCCTGGGTGGTGGTGCTAAGGATAAAAGCCAAAACTGCGGATTTGATAAAAGTTTTGCGGTTCATTTTTGTCATTTTTGTATATCTCCCATGCATAGATATTTCATTTCTAGGTACTCATCCATCCCGTGCCGTGAGCCTTCGCGGCCCAGGCCGGATTGTTTGACGCCCCCGAACGGTACATGCTCTGTGGCGATCACTCCAGCGTTGATGCCGACCATGCCATATTCCAGCGCCTCCGCCACGCGAAAAATCCGACCTACGTCGCGACTGTAGAAGTAGCTGGCCAGGCCAAACTCCGTGTTGTTGGCCGCATCAATGGCTTCTTGGTCGGTGGTGAAGCGATAAATTGGCGCGAGTGGGCCAAAGGTTTCCTCGGTCGAACATAGCATGTTAGCCGTGGCATCGCCAATCACGGTTGGCTCAAAAAATTGCCCTTGCAGCCTTTTACCACCGGTGATGAGCTTGCCGCCTTTGGCTAGTGCGTCGTCAATGTGGCGTTGTACTTTGTCTAGTGCAGCTGGCTCAATCAACGGGCCTTGCACCACGCCGTCTTCAAAGCCGTTGCCGACTTTTAATGCATTGACTTTGGCGGCAAATTTGCTGACAAACGCGTCATACACCCCGTCTTGCACGTAAATGCGGTTCGCGCAAACGCAGGTTTGTCCGGCGTTGCGGTACTTGCTGGCCATCGCGCCTTCGACGGCAGAGTCGATATCCGCGTCGTCAAACACAATGAAAGGCGCGTTGCCACCCAGTTCTAAAGACAGCTTTTTAACCGTAGGCGCACTTTGCGCCATCAAAATACGGCCCACTTCGGTTGAGCCGGTAAAGCTAATGTGGCTGACGATGGGGCTGTCGCAAAACACTTTGCCAATCGCGATGGAGTTTTTTTCATCCGCAGTCAGCACATTCAGCACCCCCGCCGGAATGCCAGCGCGCATGGCCAGTTCGGCCACGGCCAGTGCCGTCAGCGGGGTTAATTCCGCCGGTTTGATCACCACCGTGCAGCCCGCCGCCAGCGCCGGCGCGACTTTGCGGGTGATCATGGCGATGGGGAAGTTCCACGGCGTGATGGCCGCGCACACGCCAATCGGCTGTTTGAGCACCAGCAGGCGGCGGTTGTTGTCAAACTGCGGTAGCACCTCGCCGTTGACGCGTTTGGCCTCTTCGGCAAACCATTCCACAAAACTCGCCCCGTAGGCGACTTCGCCTTTGGCCTCGGCATACGGTTTGCCCTGTTCGGACGTCAAAATACGGCCAATATCGTCTTGGTTCGCCATGATGAGCTGAAACCATTTCAGCAAAATGGCGTGGCGTTCTTTACCGGTTTTTAAGCGCCATGTTTTCAACGCAGCTGCTGCAACCGCTATGGCTTTGGTAGCGTCTGATGCAGATAAATTAGCGACTGTGGCCAGTTTTAGCCCTGTAGCAGGGTCGTTTATGTCAAATCTAGCCGTGCCTTTAACCCATTCGCCGTTGATCAACGCATCGGTTTTCAGCAAGCTGGGGTCGTTCAGCAAATTGAGGGGAGAAGTTTTCATGTCCATTATCAAATCCTATCTTTTATATCTCTGACGTTACTTTTACTCAATCAAGCATAGCTGATTTCAGACTTTTCTGCGACGCCAGCCATGTCACGAATGTCGATAAAGCGACTTGCTCGGCTGATTTATCAGTATGCTCCGGCGTCACAATGTAATAGCCACGCTCACCCCGCAGAGGCCGGTCGCAGGCGATGACCAGCTCGCCCCGCGCCAGCTCGGTTTCTATCAGCAAGCGCGGCACCAGCGCCACGCCCATTCCCTGCGTGGCTGCAGCTGCCGTCATGGAGAAAAGCTCGTAACGCGGCCCTGCCAATGCCAGCGGCGCGTCCACACCCTGCGCCTCAAACCACTGCCGCCAGCCTTCGGCGCGGGTACTTTGCTGCAAAAGCGGGAGTTGGGCAATGGCTTCTGGCGTGAGTGCTAGAGCATCGTTCATCAATTTTGGGCTGCAAACGGGCACGACCTCTTCCATAAGCAGCAGCGTCGCCTTCGTTCCGGCCCAGTTGCACACCTGCTCGGGCGTACCGGCGTATAAAGCGGCGTCAAACGGCGTTTCGCCAAACATAAAGGGGCGGGTGCGGGTCTCAATATGCACGGTGATGTCTGGGTGCTTCTCGGCCAAAAGGGGCAAACGCGGTATCAACCAGCGTGTTGCAAAGGTCGGCACCGCTGCCAAATGCACGGCGCTGCCCTGGCCTTGGGTGGACATGGCGTCCAGCGTGTCCTGCTCCAAACCCTGCAGCCGGGGCGCAACTTGCTTGGCATACGCCGCGCCGCGCTCGGTCAGCGCGACGCCGTGGCGGGTGCGGCGGAACAAGTCCATGCCCAAAAACTCTTCCAGCGCCGTGATTTGCCGCGACACTGCGCCCTGCGTCAGCGCCAGCTCTTGTGCTGCGCGGGTGTAGCTTTCGTAGCGGGCGGCGGCGTCAAAGCAGGCTAGGGCTTGAAGGGAAGGTATTTTTCTGCGCATGGTATGCGTAATATACACAATTATGCTTAAAATGCAAGTAAATTATGCTATATATTTTATAGCTGTTTAGGCAATAAATACGCCGGCTAAGTGCTAATTTATACCTTTAATTTGGGGTATTTGAATAAATCAATATATGAGTAAATATGATAACTAAGTGCGTAAAAGTCGTTTGCATAGCGCTGATATAGCGGCTACTATAGGTTTTAATTAAACGCAATTTCAGCACATTTAGTCATTTTAAAGTCAATCCAAAGGGGAAATTTCATGGCATCAACTCAAAAAGCAAGCTTCAACTGGCAAGACCCGTTCCTTTTAGATCAACAGCTCACCGACGACGAGCGCATGGTCAAAGAAGCGGCAGCCGCCTATTGCCAAGACAAACTCTTACCCCGCGTGACCATGGCTTTCCGTGAAGGCACGACGGATGTGGCGATTTTTCGTGAAATGGGCGAACTAGGCCTGCTCGGCCCCACGATTCCCGAGCAATATGGCGGCCCGGGCTTGAATTACGTGGCCTACGGTGTGATCGCCCGCGAGGTGGAGCGCGTCGATTCGGGCTACCGTTCGATGATGAGCGTGCAGTCGTCGCTGGTGATGGTGCCGATCTTTGAATTCGGCACCGAGGCGCAGAAACAGAAGTACCTGCCGAAGCTCGCGCGCGGCGAGTGGATCGGCTGCTTCGGCCTGACCGAGCCCGATCACGGCTCCGACCCCGGCAGCATGGTCACCCGCGCCCGCAAGGTCGACGGCGGCTACAGCCTCAGTGGCGCCAAGATGTGGATCACCAACAGCCCGATCGCCGACGTGTTCGTCGTCTGGGCCAAGGACGACAGCGGCGCGATTCGCGGCTTCATTCTCGACAAGGGCGCCAAGGGCCT
>JAYURC010000055.1:0-24988 GCA_043756405.1 Polaromonas sp. | reverse complement strand
TATGACCATGACGTTTGACCTGCTGCGTGTTGAGGGCTTGTCGGTTTATGCTGGATCGCTACCGCTGCTGAAAGATGTATCGTTCAGCCTGCGGCCTGGCCAGGTGCTGACGCTGATGGGAGAAAGCGGCGCGGGCAAGTCGCTGCTGGCGCAAGCAGTGATGGGCAACCTGCCTGCGCCACTTCGCGCAGGCGGCAGAGTCACACTCAATGGCCAGGAAAGCTGTGCCAGTGACGCGGCAGCGCGGCGAAGCGCGTGGGGCCGGCTGATGACCCTGCTGCCACAAGAGCCCGCGCAAGCCTTGAGCCCTTTAATGCGCCTGGCACCACAACTGGCCGAGGTTCATCAGTTGGTACGCAGTGCATCTGCACCCATGGCACAAACCACCGCACAAAGCGAGTTATTGGCTGCGGGACTTGCAGATGCTGCACACCAGTACCCGTGGCAACTCTCAGGCGGCATGGCCCAACGCGCGGCGGCCACCATTGCGCGCGCTGGAGGCGCGCGGGTGGTGCTGGCAGACGAGCCGACCAAAGGCCTGGACGATGTGTGGCGTGACCACACCGTCAAGCAATTGCAGCAGGTGCAAACCGATGGCGGTTGCCTGATTGTTATCACCCACGACCTGCGGGTAGCCAGAGCGCTGGGCGGGCAACTGATGGTGCTGCGGCGCGGCGAAGTGGTGGAGCATGGGGACACACAAGCTGTGCTGGCAAACCCGCAACACGCCTTTACCCGCCAACTGCTGGCCGCAGACCCCGGCAATTGGGCCAAGCGCAACCCTGCCGTACCAGGGCAGTTGCTTTTAAGTGCTGACGGCTTGCAAAAAAGCTTTGCAAACCGCACGGTGCTTACCGATGTCAGCTTGCATATTTGCGCTGGGGAAACACTGGCCATACAAGGGCCGAGTGGCAGCGGTAAAAGCACACTGGGCAATTTGCTGATCGGTTTGCTACAGCCTGACCGCGGCAGCGTCACGCGCGCAGAAGACCTTGCCGCGACTGCCTTTCAAAAGCTCTACCAAGACCCGACGGCCTCGTTTGCACCGTTCATTACGCTGGAACGTTCATTACGCGATGTTGCGGCGCGCCACAGCTGGCAGTGGGCAGAGGTTTTGCAAAAGCTGACCAAGCTGGGCATAACTGAGGAGATGCTGCTGCGCGAGCCGCATCAGGTGTCTGGTGGCGAGCTTCAGCGTGTTGCCCTAACGCGTGCCCTGCTGGCGCGGCCCGTGCTGCTGTTTGCTGATGAGCCCACTTCGCGTTTGGACCCGCTCACGCAGCAGGAAACCATCAATGTGTTGCGAAACACACTGGACGAAACGCAAGCGGCGCTGGTCCTGGTCACGCATGACGGTGACTTGGCACAGGCTGTTGGTGATCGATTCTTAAGGCTGGAAACAAACCACAGCGTAAATTCTGCAATAGCTCACAAATAAGAATTGCTCTAATTTGTGCCGAGGGATTAAGCGCTTTTGCTTGGGCGAGAAAACTGCCGGCCAAGAACACCATCGACTCCAATCCACTGCTCACTGCGTACTCAGCGTTGAGCCGGGCTCACGGCGCTGCTCAAACGCGGCAGGCTCATTGTCCGAAGCCATTCATTCATGATCGGGTTCCAGGGTCGGGGGTAGGGGGCGTGGGGGAGTACAACCGATTCTCGCGCAACACCACATCGGCAATGGCACTGGCTGCAAACCAGGCTTTTCAACCTAGCGTAGCGGCACCTGCAGGTGAAAAGACTGTTTTAGGCCGTTTTCAGGGTCCGTATCAGCCTCTAGCCAAGTAGATACGGGCGCAAGCAGCTTCTAAAAAAATAGCATTTTTTTACCAAATCCACTTCCGAATAGGTAACGCTCCTCGCAGGTTTCTGGTTGCGCGCTTGCAGCACGCTGCAGCAACCTTGTACGGCTCATCCCTGGCTGCCGGATAGAATTACTGTATGTTCAACGCCTGTCACCACGCCCAAGCCCAACCGGAAGACTCTCCGGTCAGCACGCTTGCACGCGGTTATTTCTGCTCGGTCACGCCGCCGTAATAGACAGTTCTGCCTGCTCCTAGCGAGCACCTTCGGGCGCAGGACGCGCCCTCTCCCACTTTGACTTCCGATTTGGCTCACGCCCTGCTCTTTTGCATGCGCAGTCGTTTTCGTTTTCCTATTTCTACTTTTATTCATGCAATTTAAAAACTCCCTACGCCAGGATTGGCTTTCCAATATCCGAGGCGACTTGCTGGCAGGCCTGGTTGTCGCCCTTGCCCTGATTCCTGAGGCCATCGCTTTTTCCATCATCGCGGGGGTTGATCCCAAGGTCGGGCTTTACGCGTCGTTCTGCATCGCCGTGGTCATTGCTTTCACGGGTGGGCGACCAGCCATGATTTCAGCCGCAACCGGTGCCATGGCACTGGTCATGGTCACGCTGGTCAAAGACCACGGACTGCAATACCTGCTGGCCGCAACCGTGCTGACGGGCGTGCTGCAAATCGTGGCGGGCTTGCTGCGGCTGGGCGTACTGATGCGTTTTGTGTCGCGCTCGGTCGTCACGGGCTTTGTCAATGCGCTCGCCATCCTGATTTTTATGGCGCAGCTACCCGAGTTGATAGGTGCGCCGTGGATGGTGTACGCCATGGTGGCCGCAGGCCTGGGCATCATCTACCTGTTCCCCTTGCTGACCAAAGCCGTGCCTTCACCGCTGGTCTGTATTGTGGTGCTCACCGGGCTTGCCATGGCGCTCAACATGGACATTCGCACCGTCGGCGACATGGGCCAGTTGCCTGACAGCCTGCCAGTTTTTTTGCTGCCCGACATACCGCTGAACTTTGAAACACTGCGCATCATCTTTCCGTACGCTTTGACACTGGCAGTGGTGGGCCTGCTGGAGTCAATGATGACCGCGTCCATCGTGGACGACCTGACCGACACACCCAGCAACAAGAACCGCGAATGTGTGGGCCAGGGCGTTGCCAATATCGCCTCGGGCTTTTTGGGCGGCATGGCAGGCTGCGCCATGATTGGCCAGTCGGTCATCAACGTCAAGTCGGGCGGTCGGGGCCGCCTGTCATCTCTGGCGGCGGGCGTGTTCCTGCTGATCATGGTGGTGTTCTTGGGTCAGTGGGTCAAACAGATCCCGATGGCGGCACTGGTGGCCGTCATGATCATGGTGTCCATCGGCACCTTCAGCTGGGAGTCACTTAAAAATCTGCGCAAACACCCGCCCAGTTCCAGCATCGTGATGATCGCCACCGTGGTGGTGGTGGTGGCCACACATGACCTGGCCAAGGGCGTGTTTGTGGGTGTGCTGCTCAGCGGCATCTTTTTTGCGCACAAGGTGGGCCGCGTTTTGCGGGTCGACAGCGAGAGCACCGATGGCGGCAAGGGCCGCGCCTACAGCGTTGTTGGCCAGGTTTTTTTTGCGTCAGCCGACAGTTTTATTGCCAGTTTTGACTTCAAGGAAGTCATTGAGCATGTGCGCATTGACGTGAGCCGAACCCACTTTTGGGACATCACTGCCGTCAACGCGCTTGACAAGGTGGTGATGAAGTTCCGCCGCGAAGGCACCACCGTTGAGGTGCTGGGCATGAACGAAGCCAGCGCTACGCTGGTCGACAAGTTCGCCGTACACGACAAACCCGATGCCGTCGAACGGCTCATGGGCCATTGAACATAAGGAAACAAACATCATGAATAAAGTTTTTGCCTGCGTCGACGGTGCGGCCTACACAGCCAGCGTTTGTGACCACGCCATTTGGACAGCGCAGCGGCTGGGCACACCGCTGGAGTTTTTACACGTGCTGGACCGCCATCCCGAGCACGCACCAGTCACTGACTACAGCGGCAGCATTGGGCTGGGCACGCAGGAGTCGTTGCTCAAGGAACTGGGCGCGCTGGATGAAAAGCGCAGCACGCTGGCGCAACAACATGGTCGCGTGCTGCTCGATGGGGTGGTGAGCCGCGCCACTAAAGCCGGACTGGCCACCGCAGGCAGCCGCCAGCGTCACGGCAGCCTGGTTGAAGCGCTGGTTGACCTGGAGCCCGATGCGCGGCTGTTCGTCCTGGGGCAGCACCATACCCCCGTGCCGGGCAACAAGCTGCATCTTGACCACAACGTCGAGCGCGCCATTCGGTCTGTGCAGCGCCCGGTACTGGTTGCGTCCACCGAGTTCAGGGAGCCCAAGCGCTTTGTGATTGCCTTTGATGGCAGCCCCACGGGTAGCAAAATGGTGGAGACGGTGGCCGCAAGTCCGCTGCTCAAAGGCTTGCGTTGTGATGTGGTGACGACGGGCGTTGGCAGTCACGAGCTGGGCACCCAGCTTGAATGGGCCAACGCGACATTGCAGGCTGCGGGCTTTGAAGTGCGGGTGTCAATGGAGGCCGGAAACCCCGAAACCGCCCTGCCCAATTACATCAAGGTGTATGAAGCCGACCTGCTGGTGATGGGCGCGTACGGGCACTCCCGCATCAGGCAACTGATAGTTGGCAGCACGACAACGACCTTGCTGCGAACCAGCAGCGTACCGGTGCTTGTGCTGCGTTGATGAGATGACGAAACAGTTGGCGGTTGATCTGGAATTTTCATCATTTTTTTGAAAGCGCACGCCATGCCTAACATTGAAATAGTTGCAGCAGTAATTTTTGCGATTGCCCTGGTTCATACCTTTTCGACCAAAATCTTTGAATGGCTGGCTAACCGCTACCCGCGGCACGCCGGGCTTTTCCATTTGCTGGGTGAGGTAAAGGTTGTTTTGACGGCCATCACTGACAACGCTGCCCTGACCTACCCGGGCTCGCTAATAGATAGCATGAGCGTTGAGGCCAAGTACATGCTAGTTGCGGGCGCTGTGACAGGCGGAGGTCTAACAGTGATTGCCAACGCGCCCAACCCCCGCTGGTGTGGCGTTGCTGAAACAAGGCTTTAACGACGAATCCATCGGCCCGGTTGCCACACCATGAGCGCTGAACAGTACATCAGCAACATGCTGTGTGGCGGGCATCATGATGAAATTCATCTCCGCAAATCGTGCCAGGTCTTGGCTGCCGGCAAAAGCCACAGCGCCCCCTCGGACCAAGTCTTAAAACACACTAGACCGCAAATAGATGAACAGCCAGTGAGCCGCTTTCAGCAGGTGGCCAGACATGGGTGTATCCATGCGGGCGTTTTCGCAAATGAAAAATCGCCCTGGGGTTACAAAACCACCAACATTCGTCTTGCCGGACCAATAAATCGACAAACATCCTTTGCCTGCCAGCATCATACGGTCGGGCCGCTGGCATGAAAGCAGCATCAGTGCCGTTGCATTGAAGGCAGCCGTAGAGGGTTCGCCAGCAATGGAAAATGTAGCATAGCGATAAATCGAAAGTAGCGACAATATGGTGTTGCATTAAATAAAGGAAAAGCCATGAAAGGCGACGCACAGGTCATCACACACTTGCAGGCACAACTCAAAAACGAGTTAACGGCCATTAACCAGTACTTTTTGCACTACCGCATGTACAAGCATTGGGGTCTGGACAAGCTGGCCAAGAAAGAATACGCAGAATCCATCGGCGAGATGAAGCATGCCGACAAGCTGATGGACCGCATTTTTATGCTGGATGGCCTGCCGAATTTGCAGGATCTTGGCAAGTTGATGATTGGCGAGAACGTCCCCGAAGCATTGGCGTGCGATCTGAAAGCGGAGATGGGCGCCCAAGTCACTATTAAAGATGGCATTGCTCATTGCGAAGCGGTGCGTGACTATGTGTCGCGCGACCTGCTTAAGGGCATTCTTGACGACACCGAAGAGCACATTGACTTTCTTGAAACCCAGATAGAACTGGTCGCAAAGGTTGGGTTGCCGAACTATCTGCAAAGTCAGATGGGCGAATTGTCCTGAGAATGCCATTCAAAATAAGCCGGCTCATTAGCCGGTTTTTTTATTCCGAAACTTTATAGCGCCTAAAGGTTGTTGTGTTGCACGAGTTGTTTGTGGTGTACCAAACTCAAAAATATTTGGGAGTTATTGCAAATGAGATAGATTCTCATTTATAGTCAAACTTCAATTTAACCAGCAAGCCAACACATGATCGTTTGCATTTGCCGCAGAATTTCAGACAGCCAAATAGCCAGGCACGCCCGTGCCGGTATGTGTTTTGATGACATTCAATTTGAACTGGGTGTTGCTACCCAGTGCGGCAAATGTGAAGATTGTGCGCGCGATGTCGTGGCCCAGTGCAGCGCAAGCCGCCCGCAGGCCAACATTGAGCTAGCCGACAACCTTCCGGGCGGCAGCACATGGCAGCCATCAACTTCCTAGACTTTTCTTTTTATCTGGCGTTGCCAGTCAGCTTGCTACTGGTACTGGGTGGCGCTTGGTGGGTCGTACACAAATAACGTTATTAACTGACATATCGAAGGATATTGCGCCTATTAATTTGGACACACTCCGCAAACACTCGCAACTAAGTTGCATTACACCGGTATAAAATCAGGGCGCACCATCCGCTATGTCAGCCCACTCCGTTTCAATCCTTCCCCGTATTAGCCGCCAGGTCGCTATCGCGTTGTCGGTTCTGCTTCTGCATGTCGGGCTTATCTACGCCCTTTACAGCGGCTTGCTGAACCGCGCCGTTGAGCTGGTGGTGCCAGCCGTCATTTTGTCGCAGCTCATTGAGCCGTCTGCGCCCAAAACCACGCCACCCCCTGTTCTTCCGCCCCCTGCACTGCCGCCTGCGCCGACGCCAGTTAAAAAAACCATCACAAAAGCACCAACCGTAGCAGCACCTCTGCCCGTGGCCATCAATGACCCCACACCCGCACCCAACGCTCCTGTTGGCACCACCGCGCCGCAGTCAGCGCCTGCGCCTATCACTGTACCTGTAGCTGCTGCACCAGTTGCAGCCCCTTCGTCGCCAGCAGTGCAATTGCCATCGAGCGATGCCGATTACCTGCAAAACCCGCGTCCGCCCTACCCATCCATCAGCCGCCGGTTGAACGAGCAGGGTAAAACAACGGTGCGCGTGATGATTGGCGCCGACGGCAAGCCGCAGCGCGCAGAAATTGCCAAGTCCAGTGGTTTTACCCGACTGGATGATGCCGCCATAGCCACCGTGATGAGCTGGCGCTATGTGCCCGGCAAGCGCGGCGGTGTGGCCGAAGCCATGTGGTTTAACGTCCCCATTAATTGGGTACTCGAGTAGTTTTTATTCAGGAGTGTTTCTATGAATTCGCAATTTGGCCTGGCCAATGTCTGGGCTCAAGGTGACGTCGTTACCAAAACAGTCGCGGTGCTGCTGCTCATCATGTCGCTGGCGTCATGGATGGTCATCGTCATTAAAACGCTGGACGTCATCAAGTACAAGCGCATCGCCAAAAATGCCGAGGATTTTTGGCACAGTGAAGATTTCCAGGCGGGCCTGACAAAACTCGGCGCTGACCCAGCCAACCCGTTTCGCCAGTTAGCGCTTGAAGGGCGTGAAGCCACGCTGCACCATCGCAACACCAAAGCGCATTTGCACGATACGCTGGACGTAAGCGACTGGGTCACGCGTACGTTGCGCAACTGCATGGATGAATTTACTGGCAAGCTGCAATCGGGTCTGGCCATTCTTGCTTCGGTCGGTTCTACTGCGCCTTTCGTGGGTTTGTTTGGCACGGTTTGGGGTATTTACCACGCGCTGCTGGCCATTGGCGCAGCGGGTCAAGCGACCATTGACAAAGTCGCCGGCCCGATTGGCGAATCGCTCATCATGACGGCACTCGGTTTGGCTGTGGCGATACCTGCAGTGCTGGGCTATAACGCCCTGGTGCGCGGCAATAAAGGTGTGCTGCAAAAGCTCAGCCGCTTTGCGCATGACTTGCACGCGTATTTTGTGACGGGTGCCAGAGTCAACTCGGCGGGCTCATCTGGCCAGGCCAACGTTATCCCGATGAAAAAAGCTTGAGCGGAGTACTTACCATGGCTTTTGGAACCCAAGATGACGCTGACGACGTGATGAACGAAATCAACATGACACCGATGGTAGACATCATGCTGGTGCTGTTGATTATTTTCATCATTACCATTCCAGTGATGAAGCATTCAGTCAATATCGACTTGCCGCGCGCCACCAGTGAAGCGCAAAACATCAAACCCGAAACGCTGCGGCTTTCGGTTGATGCGCAGGGTGCGTATTATTTAAATGAAAGCCAAATTGCTGATACTGACCTGGCACCCAGACTAAAAACAGCAGCGGTACAAGACCCTCAACCCGAACTGCATATCCGTGGGGACAAAGCGGTGCGCTATGAGCGCGTTGCACAGGCGATGGCAGCGGCGCAATTGGCCGGTTTGCGCAAGATTGGCTTCATCACAGAACCGAAAAATTAAGCTTTAAATTAAACGTGATATTGCGTTTTTTAGCCACCAATTCGCTTGACTTTTAATTGCGAATCATTATCATTACGGTATAAATCAAATCACGGGTCACTTACATGAACGCCAGCATGCCTTTGCCAAGCTCCCAACAAACGCTTAGCCTGCCCAACCGTCCAGAATCTGGACAACCTTGCGTCAGCAGCAATGACATTTTGCGTGGCCAAAAAGCTGTAGAAATAAACCACAACGGTTCAACCTACAAACTGCAGGCTACACGCCTGGGCAAGTTGATTTTGACGAAATAGTTTTCATCGTGGGGCGACCAGAGCAGCAATGCTTGACAGGTCGTTTTTGCCAGCCACGAACCTGCATTGCGGCAACGCAGTACAAGTTGTATAGCCAGGCTTTTTTTTGATGATTTTTAGGTAGATTACAGCCCGATGGCAGTAATACCGGCGCGCGCAATTTGGGCATCTTCATTTGACTTCACGCCGCTCACGCCCACAGCGCCTATACAGTGGCCATCTTTCATGATCGGGACGCCACCTTCAAGCATGCCAGCAATTGTGGGGGCGCTCAAAAACGACATACGGCCACCGTTGATGACATCCTCATAGACCTTGCTTTCACGCCGGCCCAGGGCAGCCGTGTTGGCTTTGGCAGGTGCAATATGGCTGGACACTGGCGGTGCGCCGTCCATGCGCTGCAAATACAGCAAGTGACCGCCATCGTCAACAATAGCGATCGTCACGGCCCAGTTGTTTTTCAGGGCCTCAGCTTCGGCAGCGCCAGCGATAGATTTGATGTCCAGAGATTCGAGAATACTTTTTGTTTTCATGATGAAAGTTGCGTTGTTAAAAACATGAGCATACGCAATAAATGACGATGGGAAGCCTTTACCCCTATGTTTTTCTGACTAACATTCAAATAAATCCTGACAAAATTTAGGGTGGCGCAGCCTGTTTGCTATTGAAAGTTAGCGCCGTCACCTTAAAATCCGTTCTGTCAGCATTTGCTGGATTACTGGAGTTAACACTCATGACTGGAAACGTTCAAACTGCGAGAAACATTGGTTACGGTGCTACAACACCCGCTGAGCGCAACAAGGTATTGCGTAACACCTACTGGTTGCTGGCGCTAAGTCTGCTGCCCACCGTGCTGGGAGCCTATATTGGCGTGACTACGGGTATTACGGCAGGCCTAACAGGCTTCATGGGATTGATTGTTTTCATGGCTGGTGCATTTGGCTTCATTTATGCGATTGAGAAAACCAAAAACTCAGCGCTGGGTGTTCCCGTGCTGTTGGGCTTTACTTTTTTCATGGGCTTGATGCTGTCACGCATGATTGGCATGGTTCTGGGCTTTAGCAACGGCGCATCGTTAGTCATGACGGCATTTGCTGGTACCGCTGGCGTGATGGTTGTAATGGCTACCCTGGCTACTGTCATCAAGCGTGACCTGAGCGGCATGCGGAAGTGGTTGTTTGTTGGCGCACTGGTCATCATGGTGGCGGCAATCATCAACGTGTTTGTGGGATCCACAGCCATGATGGCTGTTATCAGCACGCTGGCTATCGCAGTGTTTAGCGCTTTTCTGCTGTACGACCTGAAGCAGGTCATGGACGGCGGTGAGACGAACTACATCAGCGCTACCTTGTCGATTTACCTGAACCTGTTCAACATCTTTCAAAGCATGCTGGCGTTGCTGGGCATTTTCGGTGGTGACCGCGAGTAAGGTTGACCGCTTCATAAAAAAGGGCCTTCTGGCCCTTTTTTCTTTTCTCGTCTCGTCTCGTCTCGTCTTCAACGCTACTGTATCAAGTCAAAAACCGCAATGCTCTCGACATGTGCGGTGTGCGGAAACATATTGACCACTCCGGCTGACGAGCAGCAGTAAGCGCCGCTTTGCACCAATACGCCTGCATCACGCGCAAGGGTGGCAGGGTTGCAACTGACATACACAATGCGCTTTGGCAGCGTCCAGCTGCCAAGCACCAGGCTTTGCTGGTGAATACCATCGTCGCAGGGCACGCCCGTGACGATTTGGGTGTGTAAAGCCGCCAAAGATTTAAACAACTCAAACGCGCCTTCGCGCGGCGGGTCGACCAGCCATTTGTCCGCCGCACCGTCTTTGACGAGCATGGCAGGGGTCATTTCAAAAAGATTACGCGCTATAAAGTTAGCAGCTGCCTGAGCACGCATTTTATGGCCAAGACTCTTGTTTAACTCATAATTTTGACGCGCACGAGCTACCAGTAGGTCGCTGCCCTCGACGCCCAGCACGGCGCGCGCACGTGTTGCCAGCGGCAACGTAAAGTTACCCAGCCCGCAAAACCAGTCAATCACCCGTTCATGCGCTTGCACGTCCAGCAGGAGCAGCGCACGGGACACCAGAACCTGGTTAATGTGCGGGTTGACCTGTGTGAAGTCTGTGGGTTTAAAGGGCATGACCACACCAAACTCTGGCAGCGCATAACTGAGCTGCGGTACATCTTCATCGAGCAGCGCAACCGTTTCTAACCCGCCGGGTTGCAACCACCATTGCACACCCGGGTTGTTGGCGGCAAAGGCGCGCAGCTTGCTTTTATCGCTGTCACCCAGGTGCTCCATGTGCCGCAATACCAGTGCAGTGATGGTGTCGCCACACGCCAGCTCAATTTGCGGCACCGTTTCTTTGGCGTCCAGGCTGGCAATCAGGGCACGCAGTGGCAGCAACATGTTGCTGACATGTGGCGGCAATACCGGGCAGTGGCTCATGTCGGTCACAAAGCTGCTTTTGCGCTCATGAAAACCCACCAGCACTTCGCCCCTCTTGCGCACGTAGCGCACCGACAAGCGCGCCCGGTAGCGGTAGCCCCAAGCCGGGCCAACAATGGCCCGCATCAGGTTGTCGGGTTTGACTTTGCCGATATGCAGCAGGTTGTCTTCCAGCACGCGTTGCTTGACCGCCACTTGCGCGCCAATATGCAAATGCTGCATCTTGCAGCCGCCACAAGCGCCCGTGTGCATACCAAAATGGGGGCAACCGGGCACAACGCGCTGCGACGATTCACGGTGAATTTGCAACACCATGGCTTTTTCAAACGATGGTTTTTTGCGGTAAACGTTGGCTGTTACGACCTCGTACGGCAGCGCGCCTTCAATGAAAACAACTTTGCCATCAGCGCGGTGGGCAATACCTTGAGCCTCAATGTCCAGAGACTCGACGGTCAGAAGATCGGGCGGATAGTCTTTAGCGACGAGCGGAGGGGAGTTCTCAGTCACCGGCACTTATCTGGCTGGCATGTAACGGGCCGGGTCCACCGGTTTGCCCTGGCGGCGAATCTCAAAATGCAGCTTCACGCGGTCTGCATCACTGCTGCCCATTTCGGCAATTTTTTGCCCTTTTTTGACCGTCTGGTCTTCTTTAACAAGCAGGGTCTGGTTGTGCGCGTACGCGGTTAAGAACGTGTTGTTGTGCTTCAAAATAATCAGGTTGCCGTAGCCGCGCAGGCCCGCTCCGGCGTACACCACACGGCCGTCGCCTGCGGCAACGATTGGATCACCGGCCTTGCCATCAATGTCAAAACCCTTGTTCTTGACTTCGTCAAAGCCTGCAATCAATTTGCCTTGGGCCGGCCAAATCCATGCAATGTCGTCTTCGGTGGCGGCTGGTGGTTGTGGGGCGCTTGCGGCAACTACCGGGGCTGAAGCTGCACTGGCAGGACGCGCCGGCACAACAGCGGTTGTTGTACCCAAAATACCGGACGTCACGGGGCGCGTTACAACCAGGGAGTTGTCGGTCGTTGGAGGCACGATGCGTAACACCTGGCCGACTTCAATCAGGTTGGGGTTTTCAAGATTGTTCCAGCGCACGACATCACGAAAGTTTTGACCCGTGTCCAGGCCGATACGGATGAGCGTGTCGCCAGGCTTGACGGTGTAGTAACCGGGTTTGCCTGCGTTTTCAAAGCCAGGCAGCTGCTTGACGCCCGCGGCATCAACCACAGAAGGCAATGCGCTGGCCGACGGCCGTGAAGTGCTGGTGCCGCGGTTTTCAACCGGTGCGTTGGTCAGGGAGCGTGAGCTGCAGCCAGCGGCGGCAACGGCCGCTGCCGCAACCGTGATGGACATCAGCACACGCTGCAAGGTGGGAGAAGTTAAACGCATTTTTTCCTGCCTGTATCTTTAAAAAGGAGCCTTTTAGCTTGTGCCAGATTTTAATGGCACAAAGTGAACGGCCTCCAGCAAGGTCTTGTTAATGCCGCGCTCGGTTTTGTCAACGACCACCAACGCCTGAGCGCCGTTTGCGCCCTGCACTGGCGCCACCAGCCGCCCACCCACGGCCAACTGGTCAAGCCAGGCTAGGGGCAATGCCTCACCGCCCGCTGCGGCAATGATGGCCGCATAAGGCGCGCCTCTGGCGTAGCCTGCCATACCGTCGCCAAACAGCAGATGCAAATTGCCCACTTTAAACGGGCGCAGGTTATCTCGCGCCCGGTCGTGCAAGCCGCGCAAGCGCTCCATACTGTAAACCTCGGTGGCCAGCTGCGCCAGCAAGGCGGCCTGGTAGCCGCAGCCAGTGCCAATCTCCAGCACGCGGCCCAATTTGCCGTTAGTTGGCTTGACAAGCAGTTCCAGCATGCGAGCCACCACATTCGGCTTGCTGATGGTTTGGCCCAGCCCAATGGGCAGGCTGGTGTCTTCATAAGCCTGGTTGACCAAGGCTGAATCGACAAATCGATGCCGTTCAACTTGATTAAGCGCCGCGAGTACACGGTTGTCTTGCACGCCTTGTGCCGCCAGCTTTTGCACCATGCGGGCACGAACCGCCTGGGAGTCCAGTCCTATGCCTGTTGCCGCTCCTACAGTGCTTGCAGCCGAAGCGCCCGTTGCGCGGAACGCAGCGCCTGAAACCGGCTTTTGCAGCTCACTTGTGGCACGTTTTGGGTTCTTTGCGCCCATATTAACAAGGCTGCCAGCTACTATTTTAGTAGCGCTTGTCAGATTGGCAGATGCAGGCATGCGCAGCGGGAAGCCCGGCCTGCGGGCAACATCGACAGGCTTCATGCGCTGGCGCGTTCCAGATCTGCGATACGCTGGGCCCAATGCGGCAGCTGTGCATGTTCTGTCAAGTCCACATGCAGTGGCGTGATGCAAACGTGGCCTTGCAACGCCGCATGAAAGTCGGTGCCGTCGCTGTCGTCCTTGGCAGCCCCGGCACCGCCGATCCAGTACATGGTGTCGCCCCTCGGGCTGGTTTGGGTAATGACCTTTTCAGCCGAGTGACGGCGGCCCAGGCGCACAACCCTGCTTTCTTTCAGCTCGGCATCTGGCAGGTTGGGAATGTTCACGTTTAACAGCCAAGGGTGGCCCGGTTTAGCTATAGACGGCATGAGTTGCTGTACCAGTGCGCGGGCGCGTCTGCCCGCCGCGTCGATATGGGCCCAGCCTTTTTCGGTTTGAGAAAACGCAATGGCCGGGATACCAAACAAATACCCTTCCATCGCCGCGCCGACGGTGCCCGAGTAAATGGTGTCGTCGCCCATATTGGCGCCGTTGTTAATGCCAGACACCACCAGGTCCGGCTTGTAACCCAACAGACCGGTGAGCGCGATGTGAACGCAGTCAGCCGGTGTGCCATTGATGTACCTGAAGCCGTTAGCAGCCGTTTGCACATACATCGGCGTGTTGAGTGTGAGGGCGTTGGACTTGGCGCTGTTGTTTTGCTCTGGGGCCACTACTTCTACTTCTACGTCTGGCAGGTCTTTAAGCGCCTCGTACAAGGCCACGATGCCTGTTGCCTGATAGCCATCATCGTTACAGATAAGAATTTTCATCTTGTTATTTTAGGTCACAGCTGTGACAAATGACGGTCAACCGCCTAGCAGGCTGCCTATGATGAATGGTCATACCACCCAAGGAAAACACCATGCATGCCTGGCTTTGCGAGAACCCTACCGGCGTTGATGCCCTGACCTGGCAAGAGCTACCCACCCCCAGCCCCAAGCCGGGCGAGGTGTTGATTGAAATAAAAGCTGCGTCATTAAATTTTCCAGACCTTCTGATTGTCCAAAACAAATACCAGATGAAGCCGCCCCTGCCGTTTGTACCGGGCTCTGAATATGCCGGCGTGGTGCAGGCCGTAGGCGAAGGTGTGATGCACCTCAAAGTTGGCCAGCACGTGGCGTGCCTGTCTGGCACGGGCGGCTTTGCTACCCACACCATAGCACCTGCCGCACTGTGCATGCCGCTGCCTGCAGGTTTCCTGTTTGTGGATGCGGCAGCCTTCATCATGATTTACGCGACATCGCACCATGCGCTTGTGGATCGGGCACAACTGAAGGCGGGTGAAACCGTGTTGGTGCTGGGCGCAGCAGGCGGCGTGGGTACAGCAGCAATTCAAATTGCCAAGGCGGTCGGCGCGCGTGTTATTGCCGCTGCATCAACGGACGAAAAATGTGCACTGTGCAAATCTATCGGCGCAGACGACACCATCAACTACAGCAAACAAGATTTACGCGAAGGCATTAAGTTGCTAACTGGCGGCAAGGGCCCTGATGTGGTGTACGACCCGGTTGGCGGTGACTACACCGAGCCCGCCTTTCGCTCCATTGCCTGGCGCGGCCGTTATCTGGTGGTCGGTTTTGCTTCGGGGCCTACGCCGTCACTGCCTTTGAACCTTCCACTGCTTAAAGGCGCATCCATCGTCGGTGTGTTCTGGGGCGGGTTTGCCAAGGCCGAGCCCAAAGCAAACGCCGCCATGATGGCCGAGCTGGCCTCCTGGTACGCCCAAGGCAAGATCAAACCGGTGATAGACCGAACGATGCCCATGAGCGAACTCAAAGCCGCCTATGCGCACATGGGATCACGCGGCGTGAAGGGCAAGCTGGTGATGGTGAATTAGGGCTTTAAAGCGATTTCAAGCAACACCCGCAGGCGTGCATACGCCTGCTGCCTGGCTTGTGGGTTTGGCCCCACGTGTACGCCCTGCCCTGGGTTGACGCCGTTCGGCACGTCCAGTCGCAGCCGCACTTGCCCTGCAGGGTTGTCAAAGTCGTGGTAACTGTCTGCAAACACATTGACCTCAGCCCTTGCATCCTTGCCCAATGCAATGCATGGCCCGGGCGGTGTCCAGTCGTCTTTTTCGCCCAGCATCAATACCAGCGGCGCGTTGGGCTTGTATCCTGACCGGGCGGCTGCCGCACAGCCTGGGTAAAAAGCCACAGCTACTACCGGCTTGATTGGCTGACCGCGTACGTCAGCGCGTGTGCTGTCAGTGGCAGACAGCACCGCACTGCCGCCGTGCGACCAACCCAGCAACGCAATTCGGTCTGCCTGTGCCCACGGCTGCGCGGCTACCCACGCCAGCGCGCCCATTACGTCGGCGCGGCGTTCGGTTTGGTCAATCTTGCGGGTGCCGATTTTTTGGGTGCACAGTTCTGTTTCACCGCGTGGGGTAAGGCTGTCGGGGAACACAGCGCTGTAACCCTCAGCCACTAGCAGGTCTGCCATGGCCTGATGGCGGGCATTGAGCTGGCCTTTGCGTGAACCAGTGGTGGCGTACAGGCCGCCGCAGCCGTGCAGCGCGATGACTGTGCCCCGCGTGGTTTGACTATTGTTTGCAATCGCCGGATGGAAAACCAGCGCTTTGATTGGTGTGCCGTCAAGACTGCTGAAGGTGGCAAAGCTGGCAGTTTGCGCCAACGACGGCAGGCAAAACCCACAAAAAAGGCTCCAAAAAGCCGTTTTAAACAGTTCTTGAAGCATTTTATTAGTCTTTTGTGCCTGTAGCCCAATATATACGAGCGCAAGCAGCTATTAAATATATAGCACTACGCGCTCGGCTTAAACCCGGTCAGTGACCCAAGCCTGCACAGACTTCAGCGCATCTGAAAGTTTTGAAGCGTCTGTGCCGCCAGCCATTGCCATGTCTGCCTTGCCGCCGCCCTTGCCGCCCACCTGCTGCGCTACAAAGTTAACCAGCTCGCCAGCCTTGACTTTGCCAGTGCTGTCGGCGGTAACACCCGCTGCAACTTGCACCTTGTCGCCATCGCTAGAGGCCAACACGATGATGGCGGTTTTAAGTTTGTCTTTGAGCTTGTCCATGGTGTAGCGCAAGGTCTTTGCGTCCGCGCCCTCCAGCCTGGCAGCCAGTACCTTGATGCCTTTAACATCGACCGCTTGCAGCATCAGTTCATCGCCCTGCGACGAAGCGAGTTTGCCTTTCAAAGCGGCGACTTCTTTTTCAAGTGCCTTGACGTTGTCCAGCACCTGGTCAATGCGGTTTTGCAACTCAGCCGGATTGGCTTTGAGCGACGCCGCTGCTGTGCCCACGGTGGCCTCAAGCGACTGCAAGTAAGCCAGAGCGGCCTGGCCTGTGACGGCCTCGACCCGGCGCACGCCAGACGCCACACCAGATTCGCTGGTGATTTTGAACATGCCAATGTCACCTGTGCGCTCAACGTGCGTACCGCCGCAAAGCTCCTTGCTTGACCCGATAGACAGCACACGAACCTTGTCTCCGTACTTTTCCCCAAACAGCATCATGGCGCCGGTTTTTTGAGCCGATTCCATGTCCATCTCGCTGGCGTCAGTTGCATGATTGGCCAGAATTTCAGCATTGACCAACCCCTCAATTTCCTGGATTTGCGCATCTGTCACTGGGGCGGTGTGGGTAAAGTCAAATCGGGTTTTGTCGGCATCAACCAGACTGCCCTTTTGCTGCACATGCGCGCCCAGCACTTCGCGCAGCGCCTTGTGCATCAAGTGAGTCGCGCTGTGGTTGCGGATGGTACGGCCACGTGCCTCGGCGTTGACTTTGGCCTGCACGGCATCACCAACTTTAAGCACGCCAGCGTGCATGTGGCCGTGGTGGCCAAACACATCGGCTTTGATTTTTTGAGTGTCCAGCGTGGCAAAAATTGCATCCGCCGGGCCGTGCAGCAGACCTTCATCACCCACCTGCCCGCCACTCTCGGCATAAAACGGCGTGGTACTCAAAACCACAATCCCGTTTTGCCCAGCGCTTAAAGACTGCACCGCGACTCCGTCAAGATACAGCGCCACAACGTGCGCAGACTCTTCAAGTTGCGTGTAGCCGGTAAAGGCATGACCTGAGCCTGAATAGTCAAGCGCCTTATCCATTTTAAATTTGCCAGCAGCTCGGGCTTGGGCCTTTTGCTTGTCCATCGCGGCATTAAAGCTGGTCACGTTAACTTCTACGCCACGCTCCCGACAAACGTCCTGCGTCAAATCCAATGGAAAACCGTAAGTGTCGTGAAGCTTGAAAGCAACTTCGCCACTCAATAGCATCGAACCTAGCGCATCCAGTTTCTCAAGTGCATTTGTCGCGGCGCTAGACGATACGGCGTTAACTCGGATGGCTTCCGTTGCAAAAAGAGCCGTGTCCAGAATGGTCATCCCAATCTCAAGCGTCTCAAAAAACCGCTCCTCCTCAACCCACAGCACCTCCATCACCCGCGCGCCATCGGCTTTGAGGCGCGGATAGGCATCACCCATCATGCGCACCAGGTCAGGCACCAGCTTGTGGAAAAACGGCGTTTTTTTACCCAGCTTGTAGCCATGGCGAATCGCGCGGCGAATGATGCGGCGCTGCACGTAACCGCGCCCTTCGTTCGACGGGTTCACGCCGTCGCTGACCAAAAACGCAGTGGCACGAATATGGTCAGCAATCACCCGCAGGCTCTTGTTGTTCAGATCCACTTCACCAGTCTCACGCGCTGCAGCCTTGATAAGCGCATCAAAAATATCAATCTCGTAATTGCTGTGAACGTGCTGCAGGATGGCAGCCAAGCGCTCCAGGCCCATACCCGTGTCTACACATGGCGCAGGCAACTTGACCAGCGAGCCATCAGCCTGCATGTCGAACTGCATGAACACGTGGTTCCAGATTTCAATAAAACGGTCGCCGTCTTCACCCGGGCTGCCCGGTGGCCCGCCTTCGTGCTGGTCGCCGTGGTCATAAAAAATCTCACTGCACGGCCCGCAGGGGCCGGTATCGGCCATCATCCAGAAGTTGTCAGATGCGTATTTTTTGCCCTTGTTGTCGCCAATACGCACGATGCGCTCGGGCGGCAAACCAATCTCGTTATGCCAGATGTCGTAGGCCTCCTGGTCGTCGATATACACCGTGGCCAGCAGTCTTTCAGGCGGCAATTTGTAAACCTTGGTCAGCAGCTCCCAGCCCCACAGCAATGAGTCGCGTTTGAAATAGTCGCCAAAGCTCCAGTTGCCCAGCATTTCAAAAAACGTGTGGTGGCGCGCTGTGTAGCCCACGTTTTCCAGATCGTTGTGTTTGCCGCCGGCACGCAAGCACGCCTGCACGCTGGCCGCACGCACGTAACTGCGCTTGTCGGTGCCTAAAAATACGTCCTTGAACTGCACCATGCCAGAGTTGGTGAACATCAGCGTTGGGTCATTGCCCGGCACCAGTGACGAGGACGGCACAACCGCGTGGCCGCGCTCGGCGTAAAAGTCGAGGAAGGATTTGCGGATGTCGGCGACGGAGAATTTTGGTGTGGTGTTTGTTGTAGTCATAAATAAATCAGAAAAATAAGATCAAACCAACACATCAGACGAGAAGGTCAAGCTTGATGCCAGGAAACTTTTTAAAGTCTTTGTCAAAACTGCCCATTGTTGCGTTGTGCTCAATGGACAGTGTGGCCAGGTGCGCGTCGTTGGTCAGGTTGCCCGCAGTGCCAGCAACGAGAAGCAATTTGGCCAAAATGTCACCGTGACGTTCTGTCGGATGCAATATGCGGGCTCTGGGATGCAATAGCCATGAGTCCATCAGTCCCAACGCGTTGGCTGGTGTTAGCGGCGTCTTCAAAATGCCGCCCTGTGTAGAAACACGGACAAAGCCAACCAGTACCAGCCACGCGAATCCTACGCCCGCTTCGCTGTCAAAAGCTTTTTCCAGCCACTTTGCAGCTTGATTTCTAAAAGGACTGAATTCGTTGACCGAGTTGACGAGAACGTTGGTGTCAGGCAGTTTCATTGGACTTTTTGCGCTTTTTGGCTTCACGCTCCAGGCGTGCATTAAGCTTGATAAATTCCAGGTTATCAAGCTCTGCGACCAAACGATTCATATTGGTTTCGGCAACCAGCAAAGGCCCCATATTGAAAGTTCGCTGCACAAATTTGGGTATCTTCTGCGAGGCAGGCTTGGCATTCAAAGACACAATCTTGGCCACCGGCTTGTTGTGCCGCATGATGATGACTTCCTCGCCCGCCTCAGCACGCGCCACGTATTCGCTGAAATGCGTTTTGGCATCAAACAGACCGACTGCGTGCATGGAGACTCCTCAAAATTGATTGACTATTCTGGTTGAATAAACCAGATTTTAACATTTCACGCGTGGTTTTGGCTAAAAGACTATGCTTGAAAGCCAAGCTAAAACTGCGCCACCACACACCGCCAAAAGGAAGAAACACCATGGACATGAAAACCGCCCCTCTATCCCTACTCAACGATCCCAGCCTGCTCAAAACCGACGCGCTGATCAATGGGCAATGGGTGGCAGGTACGGCACGCTTTGACGTTAACGACCCGTCTAACGGCAATAAGCTTGCCGACGTGGCCAATTTGGGGCCGCAAGATGCCGACGCCGCAATTGCCGCTGCCAACGCTGCCTGGCCCGCCTGGCGCAAGAAAACCGGTAAAGAGCGCCACGCGATTTTGATGAAGTGGTTTGACCTGCTGATTGCCAACGCTGACGACCTGGGCCGCATTTTGACGGCAGAGCAAGGCAAACCGTATGCCGAGGCCAAAGGCGAAATTGTTTACGGTGCCAGCTTTGTCGAGTGGTTTGCTGAAGAAGCCAAGCGCGTCAATGGTGAAACATTGCCGCAGTTTGACAACAACCGCCGCCTGATGGTGATCAAGGAATCAATCGGTGTGTGTGCAGCCATTACGCCGTGGAACTTTCCGTTAGCCATGATTACCCGCAAGGTTGCACCAGCGCTGGCAGCGGGTTGCCCGGTGGTGATCAAGCCTGCAGAGCTGACGCCGCTCACGGCGCTGGCCGCAGCAGAGCTGGCCATTCGCGCAGGCATTCCAGTAGGCGTTTTGAACGTGGTGACCAGCACCCACAGCTCTGACATTGGCAAGGTACTGTGCGCCAGCCCCATCGTGCGGCATTTGAGTTTTACCGGCTCAACCGCCGTAGGCCGTATTTTGATGGCGCAATGCGCACCCACTGTCAAAAAGCTGGCGTTAGAGCTGGGCGGAAACGCCCCGTTTATTGTGTTTGACGATGCCGATGTTGATTCAGCCGTTGAAGGCGCGATGGCCAGCAAATACCGCAACGCCGGCCAAACCTGCGTGTGCGCCAACCGCATTTATGTGCAAGACGGCGTGTACGACCAATTTGTTGAAAAATTCGCAGCCAAGGTTAAAACCCTGAAAGTCGGCAACGGCTTTGCAGATGGCATCACGACCGGCCCATTGATTGAAGACAAAGCCGTAGCCAAGGTGGCCCAGCACGTGGCTGACGCGCTGGCCAAAGGCGGCAAGCTGCTGGCTGGTGGCAACAGGCTGGACGGCCAGTTTTTTGAACCCACGCTGATTGGCGACGCCACGGCTGACATGCTGTGCGCTAAAGAAGAAACCTTTGGCCCGTTTGCGCCAGTGTTCAGATTCAAGTCAGAGCAAGATGCCATTGACGCTGCCAACAACACCGAGTTTGGCCTGGCCAGCTATTTTTACAGCCGCGACGTGGGCCGCATCTTCCGGGTAGCAGAGGCGCTGGAATATGGCATGGTCGGCATCAACGTCGGCGTGCTCGCTACAGAGCATGTACCGTTTGGCGGTATCAAGCAGTCGGGCCTGGGCCGGGAAGGATCAAGCCACGGCATGGATGAATACATAGAAATGAAATTTCTGTGCCTTGGCGATATTCAAAAGTGATGCACCTCGGCCAACACGTTAAAAAGTAACGTTTTAAGCCACCCCGAGCTGTTTTCAGTTCGCGGTGGCTTTTTTGCGGTGTGCCCAGCAACACACAGCTGCAGTTAGGCACGGCATTAGGGGTTTTAAGGGTGTTCATTGAAAGGCTGATGCGCTACATTGGTTATCAAAGAGTTCATCTCAACTACTTCATCACACTAAAAAAATCTGGAGACTTGCATGACTGCTTTTAATTACTCGCGCCTGCTGGCTGCTACTTGCCTTGCACTTGGTCTGCTGGCTGGCTGCGCAACAAAGCCCATCCAATCGGTATCACTGCTTGAGCCCGTCAATGGCGCTACGGTCGGCACTACCTTTAAAGTGCGTTTCGGTGTGCAGGGTATGGCGGTTGCCCCAGCCGGCGATATTGTTAAAGACAGTGGCCATAACCATTTGTTGATCAACCGCATGCCTGTTACCGCTGGCGCATCTGTGCCTTTTGATGACAACCACCGCCATTTTGGCGCGGGCCAAACCGAGGCGATGATTACATTGCCACCGGGTCAATACAAATTGACATCACAATTTGCCAACGGCGCACACCAGTCGTACGGTACGCCCATGAGTGCATCCATTCAGATCACGGTTAAGTAAATTCGGGCTGGCAGGCTGCTATATTTTTAGTAGCTGCCTGCGCAATAATTTACTGGGCAGTAGGCATATTTGATAACAAAATAACCAGTTTTTTGTGCTTTTCTGCCCTAAAAAACCGGCTCAGGTCACTACGCGGCAGCCTTCTGCGCTGACTTGGGCCTGAATGCCTTGCACACTTCTGGCCGGGTCTCGATGTACGGCCCGCCAATCAGGTCCACGCAGTACGGCACAGCGGCAAAAATACCGGGGACCAGTTGCTCGCCCTTTTCGTTTTTCAAGCCATCAAGTGTTTCGGCAATCGCTTTGGGCTGACCAGGCAAGTTGATGATCAAGCACTTGCTGCGTACGACCGCACATTGCCGCGACAAAATTGCCGTGGGCACAAACTTCAGGCTGATTTGCCGCATCTGCTCGCCAAAGCCTGGCATTTCTTTGTGTGCAACAGCTAACGTGGCTTCAGGCGTCACGTCGCGCAGCGCCGGGCCAGTGCCGCCTGTGGTCAAAACCAGGTTGCAGCCAACGTTAACCAAGTCAATGAGCGCGGCGCTAATTCCAGCCTGCTCGTCGGGTATCAGGCGCTCTTCAAAAGTGATGGGATTGAGCAGCGTTTTGCCCAGCCAATCTTTCAGGGCGGGCAGACCTTTGTCGACATACACACCAGTAGACGCTCTGTCGCTGACAGACACGATGCCGATTTTTACCGGGTCATGCTTCATGCGTCTGGTTCAACCGTTGCCTGCATTTCGGCTTTAACCAACTGAAAAATCTCCCGGTACGACTTGCCATGTCGCGGCGCCTCACCAGGCTTTTCAGGCTTGTAGTCTTTGCGGGCCTGGCGAATCAGCGCACGAAGTTGCTGGGCGTCGGTTGCCGGATAGTCCGTCAGCCAGGCTTGCAGGGCTTCGTCGTCAGCCACCAATTTATCCCGCCACTGCTCGGACAGGTGCAGCTGCAGCGTGAGTTGTGCAGAGCCGTTCAGTTGCTCGTTGATGGCTTCACGAATCGGGTCTGCGTCGAGCGGGCGCATCAGCTTGCCGATGAACTGCATCTGGCGGCGGCGACCCTCAAAGTTGGTGATTTTCTTCGCGTCTTTGATGGCGTCCAGCAGCTTGGGTGGAAGATCAAGGCGAGCCATCAGGTCAGCGCGCAAAGTTAGCAAAGCTTCGCCCAAAGCCTGCTTTTCGTCGGCCTCAGCCTTGAGCATTGTTTTGCTCGGCGGGCCGACTTCTTCCAGCGCAATTTCTTCGGGTTTGACGAAACGGCCATTCGACCAGTAGCCCTTAATGGCTTTGGGAGTGCCCTTGGAAATCTTGGTCATATCTTTATATTCATAGCAGCCCGTATCATAGCCACCCATATGACCTTAAAAGCCTCCCCCCAATCCCGCGACACTACCCGCGCCACTCCCCGCGCCGCAACGACTCAACCGCTCAAAGGCTTCAGCTACAGCCGCCCTTATTTTGAAGACCTGGTCGACACCGCGCTGGCGCATGCCAAAAAGTTGGGCGCAACCGACGCAGCCGCTGAAGCATCAGAGGGCTGCGGTTTGTCTGTTAGCGTGCGCAAAGGAGAGCTTGAAAATGTCGAACGCAACCGTGACAAATCTCTCGGCATCACGGTGTACGTTGGGCAAAAGCGCGGTAACGCTGCTACCAGCGATTTTTCAAAAGCCGCCATCCAGCAAACTGTCAAAGCCGCTTTCGACATTGCCCGCTTCACTGCTGAAGACAAGTCCAGCGGCTTACCGGCCGAGCGCGATATTGTCCGCACCCACCGCGAGCTTGATTTGTTTCACCCCTGGGACATCACGAGCGAAGACGCGGCCATTTTGGCCCTGCAATGCGAAGCTGCAGCCCTTGGCGTGAGCAAACGCATTACCAACAGCGAAGGCGCAGGCGTATCGGCGCAACAATCACATTTTTTTAGCGCGCATACCCGCGGCTTCAGGGGTGGCTACGCCAGCTCACGCCATTCCATGTCGGCCTCACCCATTGCCTCATCGCCCGGTAAAAACGGCGACATGCAGCGTGATGCCTGGTACACGTCCATGCGCGACGCACGCGACCTGGCAAGCCCAGAGGCCGTAGGCCGCTACGCTGCGGAACGCGCCCTGTCACGCCTGAAAAGCCGCAAAATTAAAACCTGCGAATGCCCGGTGCTGTTTGAATCGCCACTGGCTGCTGGCCTGTTGGGCAGCTTCACGCAAGCCATCAGCGGCGGCGCGCTGTACCGTAAAAGCACGTTTTTGCTTGACAGCCTGGGGAAAGCTGCCTTCCCCAAATTTATCGATATCACCGAAGACCCGTTTTTATCGAAAGGCAAAGGCAGCGCGCCGTTTGACGAAGAAGGCGTCAAAACCCACGCACGCACCGTGGTGGATGCAGGCGTTGTGCAAGGCTATTTTTTAAGCACCTATTCAGCACGCAAACTTGGCATGCGCACCACAGGCAACGCCGGTGGATCGCACAACCTGGTAATGAGTAGCCGCCAGACCAAAGCGAGTGATGATCTGGACAAAATGCTGAAAAAGCTGGGAACTGGCTTGTTCGTCACCGAGCTGATGGGCCAAGGCGTGAACTACGTGACAGGCGACTATTCACGCGGCGCGTCTGGCTTTTGGGTCGACAAAGGGCAAATCGCGTTCCCGGTTGAGGAAATCACCATAGCGGGCAACCTCAAAGACATGTTGATGGGCATCACTGCGGTGGGGGCAGACACCTATACATACGGCGCAAAAACGGTAGGGTCGATTTTGGTGAATCGGATGAAGGTGGCTGGTAGTTGATGATTAGGTTGAGGGCATGGTTTTTCTTCAGTTTTCAATCCTCTTTTGGGTCGCTAGCTAAATAATTTTGAGCGTTAGCAGCCTTTGAATTAATAGCGTTCAACATACTTCGGACTAGCTCGGAGCACCCTTTTATGCGCCAGCGATACCCCCCAGTTAACATCATTAGAGGCCGATTTAGTCATTACCGTCAGGAAATCAGAACTTTGTTTATCCCTGTCGGAAGCCGCCTTATTGATTCGGCCCGCTGATGCCTCAATTCCCGTTCGGGTTGAGCTTGTCGAAACCCTTCGACAAGCTCAGGGCGAACGGTTCATAGTTCACAAGGCCG
>JAYURC010000054.1:0-86365 GCA_043756405.1 Polaromonas sp. | reverse complement strand
ATGACGGGCAAACCGTTATGGGCAGTCAGGCCGACGATGCAGTATTTGTCGATGCATCCAACACGTACGTCAACGTGCGCGACAACAACGATCTTGTCAGTGTGACCGGTGATGGCAACATTGTTGATGGCGGTGCTGGTGATGACTATATAGTGACATCCTACGGCGACGCGATAGCAGCTGGCGGAACTGGCAATGACGTTTTTGATGTTGAAAGTCTTCGAGCGACTTATGCCTTTAATCTGGGCGATGGTAAAGATCGAATCGCTGGCTATGACTCAGCAAATGGAGTGGTAAGTTTCGGTGTTGGTATCTCTGTCAACAATGTTCGCGCCTGGATTGATGCGTCAACAGGCGAACTGGTGCTAAGCGTGGGTAGCGGGCAAACCGATGAGATTCGAACAGCTTGGCTTAACTCCGACTTACAGACCGAAGTTTCTAACCGGATGCTTGAAACCATTCAGTTTATAGATGCTGATGGGGTAGCCACCCAGTATGACCTGGCAAGCGCGTTAGCTGTGCCTGGCGGCAACGGTGCTGAACTGATTGGTCATTCTGCTGCATCAGGTAGCTTGGTGTTTCAGGCGGCAACCGCGCTTGGTGGGGTGCAGCCGCGCCCTGTTTTGGGGGGTATGGCCGCAATCGCGTATGCGCAAACTGCCGACTTTACGGGCGTAGCGACCATTTCAGCAAATGCTGACTTGCAAAGTGGCAATCAGTTGTTCGGCACGGCTTATTCAGATGACTTGAATGGTGAGGGCGGCAACGACGCGGTGCTGGGTGATGACGGTGACGATTTGTTATGGGGTGGCCTGGGTGATGACTACCTGGATGGCCAAAACGGTGATGACCGGATTGACGGCGGTGATGGTGATGACATTTTGTATGGCAGCAATGGCAATGACGTTCTAACGGGTGGCAAAGGCAATGATGCTGCCTACGGTGGGCGCGGCAATGATGAATATGTCTTTTCGCGCGACGATGGGCGCATGTATATAGAGGACAGTCCTGATGATGGAAACGGCGAAGGAGGAGGTGATGGCGGTTACGGAGGTTACGGCGGCAATGGAGGCGATGGAGGGTACGGAGGCTACGGAGGCTACGGTGGCTACGGTGGTTACGGTGGTTACGGTGGTGTCAGCCCTGCTGTCAATCAACTGACTTTTGGCGTCGGCATATCAGTTACTGACCTCAGTTTCAGCCGCGACGGTGATAACCTGGTTATCACGGTGGCTGGTGCAACGGGCGACGTCATCACCCTGGCAGGTTTTGATGAGAACCGTGAAACCGGTACACGTTCTGTTGACCGCTTCGTCTTTCAGACAGGCGAAACGCTTGACCTGGCCGATGTGGTTATTTCATCAAGCATCAGCACAGATGCATCAGTTCAAGATGGTTTGGTCAATGGCAGCAGCCTGAATGACGAACTGCGTGGCAGTTTGCAAAACGATGTGATTCGGGGCGGGCGCGGCAATGATCGATTGATCGGTGGCGCAGGCGCGGATGCTTACTTGATAGGTGACAACGAGGGCGCGGACACCATCATTGACAGTGCCAGCGAGTCCAACATTGTGGTGTTTACAGGCAACTTGTCGCCTGATGATTTGCAACTGACGGTTCAAAACGGCGTGAGCGTTTTGACGTTTGGCAGTTCCAGCATCGTCCTGTCTGGCTGGAACGGTCTGGTTGCGGATGAATCGCCGATTAAAAACTTTGTTTTTTCAAACGGCAGCACGCTAACCATTGACCAGCTGTTCAATCATCCAAGAACCATTCGCGGTACGCCGCAAGACGATGTACTGACAGGCACGACAAGTGACGATGTCATTGAGGGCCTGGGCAGCAATGATTTACTGCTGGGCGGTGCGGGTGCTGATACCTATGTCATCAGTGCTGGTTCAGGCCAGGACACCATCACTGACTTGTCCACATTGGGGCAAGAAAATACGATACTTTTTACCGACATCACGAATATTGATAACGTCGTTTTATCTTTGAACGACCAAGGTCATATGGTTGTGAAATTGCCCGGCACAAGTACGGTCACATTGACCAACTTTGACCGTCTTGATCCAACAGGCGGACACTCAATTGAATTCTTCCAGTTTGGTGATGGTGGCCCAATCTTGACCTACGCAGAGCTGCTGGCGCGGGGCTTTGTCATTGACGGCACCGAGACGGGGGACTTATTACGCGGCACTGCCATACATGACCTGGTGCGTGCTGGTGGCGGTGACGATGTGATTGAAGGCAGCACAGGCGGTGACACGCTTGCTGGTGGTGAAGGCAACGACACCTACAACTACAGCTTAGGCGATGGTTTGGTCACGATTGAAGATGTGGTGGACGAGACGGGCGGCAATATTCTGCGCTTTGGGCCTGGCATCACGGTTGAATCACTCGAACGCAAACTGCGTTTTATTGAAGATGCTGGTGACCCGACAGATGCCAGTGTGAACAGCTTCCTGATTGTGTTTGATGAGAACAACCAGATCAGCGTTTCGGGCTTTGACAGAGCCAACCCCGGCACCAACGCGCACGGTATTGAAAGCTTTGAGTTTGCAGACGGCACGGTACTGACCTGGGACGAGATGCTTGATAAAGTTTTTGTAGTTGAGGGTGACGCGCTGGATAACCCCCTTGAAGGGACAAATCGCAGTGATCGCCTGTACGGCTACGACGGCGTTGACACTTTGCGCGGAGGCGGAGGCGACGATGTGATCACAGGCGGCCAAGGCAACGATTTTCTGGACGGCGGTGTTGGTACAGACAACTATGTGTTTAACCTGGGCGATGGGCAAGACCAGTTGCGCGACGCCAGCATCGGTAACACCTTAACCTTTGGCGCAGGCGTCGTTGCAAGCAGTGTCGCCGTTACACGTGAAAGCAATGGATTCAGGGTGTCTTACGGTATGTTGGGTGATTCAGTATTTATCAATTCGGCTGACGGAATTAACGAGCCTGCTGGCGTCATCCAAAACATTGAGCTGTCTGATGGCACGCTGATAGCGTTTGCAGATTTAATCAACCGCGCACCGACTGCGGGCATTGCTTTGAATAACCAGGCCACTCGCGTTGGTGATGCCTTGAATTTCACACTTGATTCGTCAGCGTTTACTGATGCTGATGGTGACAACTTGCAGTGGTTTGCACAACAGAGCAGTAGCGAGCCACTGCCGTCCTGGTTGCAATTTGACACTGCTGCAAAGGCGTTTAGCGGGACACCTCCTGTGAACTCGCACGGCGTTTATCAGATTGCCGTATTTGCAAGTGATGCGAGTGGTGCTGCTGTCAGTCAGACGTTTACGCTGGATGTAGTGCCGTGCAATTCAGCGCCGATTGCCAACATCGACGTAGCAGCATTGCAAGAAGATGTGCTTGTGGTGGCCAGCGGCAATGTGCTGGACAACGATAGCGACATTGACGTAGGTGACCGCATGGGCGTGACCACGGCCGGCTCTTTTACAGGTAATTTTGGTACCCTGGTACTGGCTGCAGATGGGACTTACACCTACACCCTGAACAATACCTCTCTGGATGTTCAAAAACTCAAGGCCAATCAGCAGGTTGTTGATTCGTTTGCATACACAGCTAGTGATGGGCAACTGACATCAAGCTCCAGGCTGGTTGTGACTGTGACGGGCAGCAACGATGCGCCCGTGGTCTTTGCAGATGTGGCAACAGTCAAAGAAGACGTCACGCTGGCAGCTACAGGCAATGTGCTAGCTAACGACAACGATGTTGATGTTGGTGATGCTCTGCAAGTGGCCGCAGCCTCGATAGGTACGCGCCAAGGCACCTACGGCAGCCTGGCGGTGGCCGCTGACGGCAGCTACACCTACATCCTGACCAACGGTGCAGCCAACGTGCAAGCGTTGGGGCGCAACGCCGTGGTCACCGACACCTTTGCGTACACCGCTACAGACAATGCGGACACACCATTGCAAGCAACGTCGGCGTTGACGGTGACCATCACGGGTACCAATGACGGCCCAGTGGCGATTGTTGATGTGGCGGCTGTCAAAGAAGATGGCACGACGTCAGTGACGGGAAATGTGCTGACCAACGACAAGGATGTGGACGTTGGCGACACGCTTGTGGTAGTTGCCCCTGGCGTGCTGGCCGGCACGTACGGCAACTTGACCCTGAACGCCACCGGCAACTACAGCTACACACTGAACAATGCAGCCGCCAACGTACAAGGTTTGCGAGGAGGCCAGCAAGTCACGGACACCTTTGCCTACAGCACCACCGACGGCTTGGCGAGCTCCGCCAGCAGCTTGGTGGTGACGGTGACAGGTACGAACGACGCGCCTACGGTTGTTGCTGATATAGCTGGCACCAGCGAGGACGGCATAACGCTTGCTACTGGAAACGTTCTGCTCAACGACACCGACGTTGACGGCGACTTCCATGCCATCAGCAATGCAGGTGTTTTGCAAGGTATCTACGGCCAGTTAACACTTCAGACCAACGGTACATATGCTTATCAGCTCAACAACACCAGCAGTGCTGTGCAAAGCCTGCGCCAAGACCAGCTGGTACAAGACGTGTTTAACCTCCACACAACTGACGGTATTGACAGCTCGACGAGCAGCCTGACAGTTGAAGTGACCGGGCGCAATGATGCCTCTGTTGCCCTAGCCGATGCGGCCAACCTGCGAGAAGACTCGATTTTGCAGGCCACCGGTAATGTGCTCTTCAATGACACTGATGCGGACATCGGCGATGTGTTGACGGTATCAAACGCCGCCACATTCGCGGGCCAATACGGCAGCTTGCTGCTGCGTGCTGATGGGTCTTACGTTTACACGTTGGCCAACAGCACTGCAGCCGTACAAAGCCTGGCATTGGGTCAACAAGTCACAGAATCTTTTGCTTATACGGTGACAGACGGTAGCACTGCCAGTACGCCTGCTGCACAGGCTAATCTGGTGATTACCATCAGCGGCTCAAACGATGCGCCTGTATTGAACTTACCTGTGGCCGACATCAGTGTGCGCGCCAAAACCACCTTCACGCTAGACCTGCCCGACAACATGTCTACTGATGCTGACAGAAACGACGTGCTGGGCTATACCTTGGCTTTGTCCAATGGGCAAGCCTTGCCGTCATGGCTGAACTTCAACGTCAACGGCTTGGTCATCAGTGGCACGCCGCCTAAAGAGCTGTCAGGTCAAAACCTGGAATTGCGCCTGACCGCTTTTGACCGTGAGGGTGTGTCTACAAGCGATGTCTTCAAGATAGATGTGACAAGTTGCTTGGGTTTGACGTTGGTAGGTGGCAGCGGAAATGACCGCCTGGTGGGAACAGCGTGCGACGACAGCCTGGATGGTCGCCAGGGCGCTGACATCATGATTGGCGGTGACGGTGATGACATTTACTACGTAGACAAGACTTGCATTACCGGCAAGGGCAATGAGGGCTTGGGCAATGGCCAGGATGCACCACCGCCGGGGCACGATACCAACTGGAATGACGGTGAAGGCACTTCGCCAGGTAATCCGGGCAGCAGAGGCGGCAGTTCCAGGGGCGCTGGCAACAATTCGTGCGTCGACAACACCTGTCAGGGTGACGTTGTGACTGAATACCTGAATCAGGGATACGACAAAGTGTTTGCGTCGGTCAGCTACACCCTGACGCAAAACGTCGAAGCGTTGGAGCTGACAGGTTGCGACGACTTGTCGGGTATGGGTAACAGCCTGGACAACTGGATCGTTGGCAACAGCGGTGACAACACGTTGGATGGCAAAGAGGGCAATGACCTGATGACCGCTGGCAGTGGCAATGATTGTCTCTATGGGGGTACTGGTAACGATGTGCTTGAAGGACTGGCTGGCAACGATACGCTGGAGGGTGGCGACGGTATTGATGCCTTGTTCGGCGGCTTGGGTAACGATACGTTGCGGTCGGGTACAGGTAAAGGTTTCTTGGCTGGTGGTAAAGGCAAGGATGCGCTTTATGCAGCAAATGTCGCCACCGTTGTTGCATTTAACAAGGGCGATGGTGTGGACACCCTGTACACGTCGGGTTCTGAAAAAATCACCCTCAGCCTTGGTGGTGGTTTGAAGTATGAAGACATCAAAATCAGCCGCAGCGGCAATGATTTGTTCATGAACTTCAACCCCAGCGCTACTGACCGCATCAAGGTTGCCAATTACTACGGCACCCAGGCTGCGCAACGGCCAACATTTGAAGTCCAAATGTTGACCGAACCTTCATTAAGCTACTTGCTAGTTGGTACTAATGTCCTGAAAGACAACAAGGTTGAGCGCTTTAATGGCACGCAACTGGTTGCTGACTTTGACCGTGCATACCAAGCTACTTCAAGCTTGCGCAGCGGCAACCAGTGGGCAGTAATGGGTTCATTGCTCAGTGCGCACTTGGGCGGTAGCAACAGTATGGCGATGGGCGGTGATTTGGCCTATCAGTTTGGTCAGTCGTCTGGGCTGGCGGGTATGGGTGTAATGGCGGCTAACAACACCTTGTCTGACACAAACTTCGCCAGTGCCGCGCAAACACTACAGCCGAATACGACGGTTGGTGTGGGCGCCCCAAGGCTTGCTGGCTAGTGGTGCAAGCTAAAACCGTTCTGTTCACGTGGGAAATCGGCCAAGGGTTTGGGCATGTCATGCCTTTGCTGCCGATTGCCCGTGAGCTGAAGGCGCAAGGGCATCGCATTGTTTTTGCGCTGAGAGATGTCAGGGCTGCGGGCGCTTTGCTGAAAGCCGAAGGCTTTACGGTCATGCAAGCACCAACGCACCCTGACCAGTTTTTCCCGGCCAGTGGCCCGCAGCCGCAGACCATGGCGGATATTTTGGAGATATTCGGATTTGCATCAAGTAAAAACCTGAGCGGGCTGGTCGCCGCGTGGGATGGTTTGTTTTCGGTTTGTTGCCCAGATGTTGTGGTGGCTTCTTATGCGCCGCTGTCATTGATATGCGCCCGCAATGCTGGCATTCCAACAGTGCTGATGGCTTTACCGTTTGAATTGCCCAGCCCCGCACATCCATCACCAGTGATACGTACAGGCAAGAGCCCAAACAATTCTTTGGTTGATGACCGCGTTGTTGCCACTGTCAACAAGGTCTTTGGCGTGCAAGCAATCAATACCATTCATGAGATTTTCAAAGCGAAAAAAACTTTCATCATGAGCTTTCCAGAGCTTGATTTTTTGCATCCTAGGCAGAAGGTCGAGTATTGTGGGAGCTTCTTTGTGACTGATGTGGGGGTCAGTCCGCAATGGCCTAATCGTTATGGGAAACGCATATTTGCGTATCTAAATACTGAGCTGCCAAACCTTGATGCGCTGCGGATAGCCATTCTCAATTCTCCGTATTCCTACTGCATCATGTTGCGGGGTGCTGATGCAAAGTTGATCTTAAATTGGCAAGCTCCAAATGTCTGTGTTTCCAGCGATGTGACCAAGCTTTCAATGGCCTTGCCTTCATGTGATGCAGTTTTAAGTTACGGTGGTCACGGTTTCGTGAGTGCATGTTTGTTAGCTGGCAAACCCATGGTATTTTTCGTTCGCAATCTTGAGTCCTATCTAACGGCCAGGCAAGTCGCAAAATTGGGTGCAGGAATATTTCCCCTTCCCCAATCTGCAGACGGTGTGTTGGCTGCCTTGGCGCAAGTATTGCAACAAACTTCGTACAAGACTACAGCGGAAAAATTCGCCAAATCAAAACTGGCACAAAGCTCATCCAGTGCAGTAAAAACGGTAGCTGATGTGATTGTGAGCACGATGTTTGTGCGAGCTGCTGCAGAGCCGATTGCTGATGTGATTGGCTAGCTCAAGGCGTATGCATTACCAACTAGAAATAACCACCCGCTGTAACTTTGACTGCTTTTACTGCGCGGGGCGTGATATGCCGCAGAAAGACATGTCGTGGGATACCTTCACGAAAATCGTCTTAGCTATTCCGGATAAAGGTTTTTCAGTTTGGCTTCAAGGTGAAGGTGAGCCAAGTTTGCACCCGCAATTCGAGGCCATGGCAAGGTATGTCAGGCAGAAGGGGCACCAGCCGTACACGATCCTCAACGGCAGTAGGGTGGACACCAAAAGCCTGCCCATACTATTTCCTCGGATCGGTTTTTCTGTAGACACTCTCGACGAACAAATCGCGCATCAGACCGGTCGCTACAACTTGCCAAAGGTGTTAAAAAACATTGATCTGCTCAGCCAGGTTATGCATCCCAAACGGATCATTATCATGACAGTTGATATGGGTCAACCTCTTGACGCCCTGCGCACTTGGGTGGCAGAGCGGGGTTTTGGCCGACATATTGTTCAAGCACTCATACCCAAAAGTGACTACGCCAGAAGATACACCGTTAATTCGCAAGCCATCATGCCAATGCGTCCTAGCAGGTGTGCCTATTTGCAGCAATTAGTAATGCGGTTTTACACGTGGCAGGGCAAAGAGTTGCCTTGTTGTTTTATCAAAGATTCAAGTGCGGTCACCACAATTCCTGATTTGAAAGTGAAGCTTGAAAAAGGTGAAATACCTGGCTGTTGTGCTGGTTGCACACACTTGGAAAAATTGAATTAACAACAAAATCATGCAAAAAATTCAGTTTACTTTTTCGTGCGGAACGCACCTAACCTTTGAACTCAACAACACTCAGACAACTGAAAGATGGATTTCGTTGTTCACGAAAATGAGCGGTAAATTTTTACTGCGAAGCGATATCAACCACCGACATGGTTTTGCGGAGCGAGACGAAATTAAAACCAGAGCAGCAAGGCTTGCGCAGTGCGCCAGTTTCCTTGGTTACCCGCTAGAAACAATCAGTAGAAAAACTTGGCATGATGCATTGAACAATTTGCATTTGAATTTCCCTGGATTTTTTGAGCGACAGGTGAGCCTTGAAAAATTTCATGCTGCACATGAAGTGAATCTATTGATTCACTGGTTGGAGTATGAATTGGCCAACCTCTATGAGGGCAGGAATCAGTATATTTTTAACCTGGATTTCAACCACCATGCGCCCGCCTATGATTTGAAGTCGTCGATACCTGATGATGAATTTGATCAGTTCTCCACTACTTTAGCGTTCGGAAATTTGCACTTACATTACATTTTTATCGGACGGCATTTTCTGGAAATGTTTGACGCAAAAGACATGGTTTGCCCCCCGAAACACTTCCGGGCTCAACATGAGTTCAATGCAACTTGTGGCATGGTATTTTCGGAGCCGCAGGATGAGGTACTGCGAAATACCGAGATGCAAACCTACCACCATCAGCGTGGGGGCATGCAGTTCTTTGGCTTTGACTATGAAGATAAAAAGTTAGCCAAAGGATTTTTCAAGTTGGGTCAACTGCAAGATATCGCTGAGTATGCCCATCCTGAACAAAGAGAGGCGTTAAGACGACAGCTAAGAAAGTCCCATGTCGTAGGGTGGGATTTTTTGTCTTAACGCAGTACAGACTGTATGTCTAGCAGTCGGCCTGCCCCTATGAGCCTCACCAACAAATGTCAAATTGCCCTCAAAACGCATCAAAAGCAGAGCGCAACCACTCAATCGCCGGAACCTCACTCGCACCAAGTCTGCCCTGAATCAGCACCACATCAAACCGGCAGGGCGGCAGCGTTTTGTAGCGCATCAAGTAATGCCTTGCGGCGAACACGATCCGCTTTTGTTTGGCAGCGCTGATGCTGGCACCTGCGCCGCCGTGGGACTGGCTGGCGCGCTGGCGTACTTCTGTAAATACCAACGTGCCGTCTGTGTCCAGCATGATGAGGTCAATCTCGCCGCCGCCGCGCCCGGGTGTTCGATAATTGGTTTGCAGCACCGTGAGGCCTGAATTTTGTAAATGCTTTAGCGCTAAATGCTCCGCAACATCGCCCACGGCCTTGGTGGTAACCTGACCTTTTGGCGTGTTGACTGGGACTGCCGCCGCCTCTTTTTTGGAAAACCACATTGAACGCTTCTTTCGAGATGGCTTTAAGCGCGGCAAAAGCCGCCGCTGGCATGCAGCATTATCCGCAGGGCGCGCTGTATGTGGTGGCCACGCCGATTGGCAACGTGGCTGACATCAGTTTGCGGGCGCTGCACGTGCTGCAACTGGTGGATTGCATCGCCTGTGAAGACACCCGCCACACGCAAGGTTTGCTGCGCCAGTTTGGCATCGAAAAAACGCTGCTCGCTGTACACGAACACAACGAACAGGAGGCCGCTGTTGGGGTCATAGACCGCTTGCTGCGCGGTGAGCGGGTAGCCTGCGTCAGCGATGCGGGTACGCCTGCGGTCAGCGACCCCGGTGCCCGGCTGGTGGCTGCCGTGCGCGGTGCTGGCTTGCACGTGATGCCCTTGCCTGGCGCCAGCAGCGTGACAACGGCCCTCAGTGCAGCGGGCATCCTGGGTGATTCAGGTTTTGTATTCGCAGGCTTTTTGCCCAGCAAGGCGGGCGAGCGTGACCAGGCCATCACGACGCTGCAGTCCGAGCCCAAAGCGGTGGTCATCATGGAGGCACCACACCGCATTGAAGCGCTAGCGCTTGCCATGACGCCGCTGGGTTCAAGGTCGGTCACCATCTGCCGCGAGCTGACCAAACAGTTTGAAGAAATTGCTACTGTCGCTTCAGATCAATTCGCCAGTTGGGTTGCAGCTGGTGCGCAGCGCACACGCGGTGAGTTTGTGCTGGTGCTGCACCCTGCGCCGCGAGCCGCACCCAAAGACGACGGCCAGCGAGTGCTGAAATTATTGTTGGCTGAGTTGCCCCTTAAAACTGCTGTCAAGCTGGCCGCCGAGATCACGGGCGCACCGCGCAATGATTTGTACGACGCTGCTTTGAAGCTCAAAAACAATGAATCCGAACGCAGATAAATTGTGGCCCCACGCGCGCTGGGCGTTGGCCGTGTTGTTGGCGCTGCTCGGTATGCTGGGCCCGTTTTCAATTGATACCTATCTGCCTGCCTACACCGGCATCGCCAAATCGCTTGGTGCAACGCCCATCCAGATGCAGCAAACGCTGTCGGCGTATCTGTTCGGCTTTGCTTTCATGAACCTGTTTCATGGGGCGCTGGCTGACAGCTTTGGCCGCCGGCCAGTGGTGCTGTGGGGCGTTGCCATGTTTACTGTGGCGTCCGCTGGTTGTGCGCTGTCGCAAAGCATTGAGCAACTGGTGTTTTTCAGGGCGCTGCAAGGCTTGTCAACGGGCGCAGGTATTGTGGTGTCACGCGCCGTCATACGCGACATGTTTGCGCCTGCTCAGGCGCAAAAAGTAATGAGTCAGGTCACTATTTACTTTGGCGTGGCGCCTGCTATTGCCCCCATCATTGGCGGCTGGCTGTTTGTTTATCTAGACTGGCACAGCATCTTCTGGTTTTTGACCGCTGTGGGCGGCTTGCTGTGGTTTGCAAACTTCAGGTACCTGCCCGAAACCCTGCACGTTGATCAACGTCAAAGCTTCAAGTTTAAAAATCTGATGCAGGGCTATCGGCAACTGGGCTCCAGCCCGCGGTTTGTGCTGTTGGCGTTTGCCAGTGGCGTGCCTTTTAATGGCATGTTTTTGTATGTGCTGGCCGCGCCGGCTTTTTTGGGTGAGCACCTGCAGTTGCAACCGACCGAGTTTTTCTGGTTTTTCATGCTGACCATTTCCGGCATCATGTCGGGCGCGTGGCTCAGCGGCCGGCTGGCGGGCAAGATACCGCCAAAGGTGCAAATTCGTCACGGCTTTGTCATCATGCTGACCGTGTCTGTTGTCAATCTGGTGGCCAATTATTTTTTTAAAGCGCACGTGTCATGGGCCATGATTCCGATTGCCCTGTTTGCTTTTGGCTGGGCACTGATGGTGCCCGTGGTCACGCTGCTCGTGCTAGACCTTTACCCCGAGCGGCGCGGCATGGCATCGTCGCTTCAGGCGGTTATTGGCTCTACTGCTAACGGGGTGGTGGCAGGGGTGCTGGCGCCGCTGGTCATGCATTCAACCACTGGGCTGGCTGCATCGTCATCTAGCATGCTGGGCATTGGTCTGGTGGCCTGGCTGTATCTGCACAAGCGTTACCCAGAGATTGGCCGCTATGTGGACAGTAACGAGGCGGACTAAAATTTGAATTCCGTATTGATGCTGCTGCACACAACTGGAGGTACAACGCAATGACCACTGCTGAAATTCTGGAATCAGCCCGCACCATGCGGGCTGATGAGCAACTATTTCTTATCAACTCGCTGTATGCCATGCTGGACGTGCCCGACCCCGCGATTGAGGCGGCTTGGACTGCTGAGGCGCAGGACAGGGCGGCTGCTTTTGAACGGGGAGAAATAGAAGCCGCCCCTATCGATGAATTACTTGCAAAGATGCGCGCCGTATGAATGTTGTGCGCTTACCGGCGGTCGATGCTGAAGCGATGGAAGCGGTGCAGTACTACGCCGCAATTGATCATCAATTGGGGCGACGCCTTGTCCAGGAGTTTGAGGCAACATTAGAGCGAATTATTCGCTTTCCGGAAGGCTGGAAACCTATTGGCGTGAATCTTCGCCAATGCAGCGTCAAAGGGTTCCCGTACGTCGTTGTGTATCTGCTACGTGCAGATGAAATAACAGTTGTCGCCTTTGCTAACACACATCGCCGCCCAAATTACTGGCGTGGCAGGCTAGCCTGACGGCCATGACATCCACTGCAACACCCCGCCCCAACGCCAAATTCCTGCTCGCCCACCCGGCGCACTTCATCGCGCTGGGTTTCGGCTCAGGCCTCAGCCCTATTGCGCCTGGCACTGCCGGTACGTTGTGGGCGTGGCTGGCCTTTTTGGTGCTGCAGCCGTTAATGACCACTGGGCAGATGGGCGGATTGATCGCGCTATCAACGCTGGTGGGCTGGTGGGCGTGCACCGTCACTGCCAAAAACCTCGGCGTGCAGGACCCTGGCAACATTGTGTGGGACGAGGTAGTGGCCTTCTGGCTGGTGCTGTGGCTGGTCATGCCAACAGGTTTTACCGGGCAAGTTATCGCATTTGTACTTTTCAGGTTTTTTGATGCCGTCAAGCCAGGCCCGGTCGCATGGGCCGACCAGGCGTTCAAAGGCACGGGTTGGCGCGGCGGTTTTGGTATTTTGTTTGACGATTTTGTGGCGGCGTTTTGTACGCTGCTGTTGATTGCGTTGTGGCAATTCTTATGACCGCACCATCGAAGCCGCTATTAAATCAGGAGCTACTTGCGCTTGAAAGCATTGCTCTCGTGGCCGATTTAATGCTTAAAAATAGCCTTTTTATGGCCACAGCAGAAAGCTGTACCGGCGGCATGATTGCCGCGGCCTGCACTGACCTGGCGGGGTCAAGCGCCTGGTTTGAGCGCGGTTTTGTGACCTATTCCAACGCCGCTAAAACCGAGCTGCTGGGCGTAGATGCTGAGCTGATTTCGCAGAATGGCGCAGTCAGTGAGCCGGTAGCGCGTGCCATGGCGTTTGGTGCGATTCGCCATTCGCAAGCGCAGGTGTCGGTGGCTGTCACAGGCGTTGCCGGGCCCGCGGGCGGCAGCGTGGACAAGCCGGTGGGTACGGTCTGGTTTGCCTGGTCAGTTTGCGGCAGCCTGCAAAGCGAAATGATGTGTTTTAGCGGCGACCGCGCCAGCGTCAGGCAAGCCACCGTACAGCACGCAATCAGCAGGCTGCTGGCTTTGCTGGAGAAAAATCAGACTTCAATGCTCTAGTGGCAGCTGCTAAAACCCCACCGTTTGCCCACGCCCACGCCCGATCCTGCGGCTGCAGGTGACTGCCATTTTGCTGATGCGGCGTTGCAGGCTCATGGGGTGTACGCCCAGACCGATGGCATTTACTGCCAGCACATGCGCACGCAGGCGCGACGCACGTTTATCTGCAGGCTGCGGCCAACAGTGGCTGGCCGTACCCCGCGAGACTGGCACCAGCCAGCGGATCCGGGCGGTGTACGATTTCCTTGTCGACGCTATTTCCCACGCTCTTTAACCAAAGCGATGTCGACACAAGCCCACAGGAGCCCACATGATCTGGTTTGACAATTTCGAGCAGCGCAGTTTCGAGTTAAACGGCACCACCATCAACGCCCGAGTTTCTAAAACCGAACTGGGCGCTGTGCAAAAACCAGCGCTGTTGTTGCTGCATGGGTTTCCGCAGTCGCATGTGATGTGGCACAGAGTAGCTATGCTGCTTGCGCAAGATTATTTTCTCGTCATGCCCGACTTGCGCGGCTATGGCGATTCGTCAAAAACACCCGGTTTGCCCGACCACAGCAATTACAGCAAACGCAACATGGCGCATGACATGGCACTCGTCATGGATGCGCTGGGCATTGACAGGTTTTACCTCTGTGGCCACGACCGGGGCGGGCGCGTGGCGCACCGGCTGGCGGTTGACCATGCCGAACGGGTTAAAAAGCTTTGCGTCATTGACATTGCGCCGACGCTTGACATGTACGATGGCACCACTTTAACCGCCCCCTACATGGAGTTTGCGCGCGCTTATTACCACTGGTTTCATATGTTGCAGCCTGCGCCGCTGCCTGAAATCATGATGGGTGCCAACCACCCCGAGACCGCCAGGGCTTACTTGCACGCCAAACTTGGCGGCTGGGGCAGCAGTGGCTTGGCCTACATCGAGCCGCAAGCGTTGAAAGAATACGACCGTTGCTTTTGCAACGCCGAGGCACTGCACGCGGCCTGTGAAGATTACCGCGCCAGTGCTGGCATTGACCTTGTGCACGACCGTGAAAGCCGCGCACAAGGAAGCCGTGTAGCCTGCGACCTGCTGGTGCTGTGGGGTGCGCGCGGCGTGGTGCAGCGCCTGTTTGACCCGATGCTGTTGTGGCAGGCGCAATGCAATGGGGTTGTGAGCGGCCAAGCCATGGCGGCCGGGCATTTCATTCCAGAAGAGCTTCCGCTTGAAACCGCCAACGCGCTGCGGCAATTTTTTGTTTGAGCCTCTTGCTGTTTCGAAAAACCATAAGCAGACAATCACTCCATGACGCTGACTGAACTCAAATACATTGTGGCTGTGGCGCGTGAAAAGCACTTTGGCAAAGGCGCAGACGCTTGCCATGTGTCGCAACCCACCTTGAGTGTGGCGATTAAAAAGCTCGAAGAAGAGCTGCAGGTGAAATTGTTTGAGCGCAACGCCAACGAGATCACCGTGACACCGCTTGGCGAGGAGATCATCCGCCAGGCGCAAAGCGTGCTGGAGCAAGCCGACCAAATCAGAGACATTGCCAAGCGCGGCAAAGACCCGCTGGCAGGCAGCCTGCGCCTGGGCGTGATCTACACCATTGGCCCGTATTTGCTGCCCGACCTGGTGCGCCAATCCATTGCCAGGCTGCCGCAAATGCCGCTGATGCTGAAAGAAAACTTCACCGTTAAATTGTTGGAGGAGCTACGCAACGGCGAGATTGATTGCGCCATTCTGGCCGAGCCTTTCCCGGACACCAACCTGGCTATTGCGCCGCTGTACGACGAGCCCTTCATGGCAGCAGTACCCAGCGGCCACCACCTGGCCGCGCGCAGCAGCATCACGGCGGAAGAAATCAAAAAAGAAACCATGCTGCTGTTGGGCAACGGCCACTGCTTTCGCGACCATGTGCTGGAGGTGTGCCCTGAGTTTGCAAGGTTTTCCAGCAGCACCAGCGGCATTCAAAAAAGCTTCGAAGGCTCGTCGCTGGAGACCATCAAGCACATGGTTGCTGCCGGCATGGGCATCACACTGGTGCCGCGCCTGAGCGTGCCCAAAGAAGCTTTGGCGCAACCCGTCAACGGTAAAAAAAGCAAAGTCCCGGCAGAGCAGCCGTCGTTCATCAAGTACCTGCCGTTTGAAGGGCACGTCCCGTCAAGACGCGTGGTGCTGGTGTGGCGGCGCAGTTTTACCCGGTATGAAGCCATTGCCGCGCTGCGAAATGCCATTTATGCCTGCGAGCTGCCGGGTGTGATGCGCTTATCTTGATGGCCGGTCTGCTAAATTCAAATTCTTAACTGTTCAAGGAACACCGTGCCCCCAACCCCTGCCAGAACCCCTGCTAAAACCCTTGTAAAAGCAACAGCCAAGTCAGCTCCCGCCATCAACATCGGCATCAGCGACAAAGACCGCGCCGCCATTGCCAAGGGCCTTGCCCATCTGCTGGCCGACACCTACACGCTGTACCTGACGACGCACAACTTTCACTGGAACGTGACCGGCCCGATGTTCAACACCCTGCACCAGATGTTCATGGTGCAGTACACCGAGCTGTGGATGGCCGTGGACCCAATCGCCGAGCGCATCCGCTCGCTGGGCCACCCCGCACCCGGCTCCTACGCACAATTTGGCAAACTGGCTTCTGTGCCCGACGCGCCAGCTACCCCGCCCAAGGCGCTGGAGATGGTGCGCATCCTGGTCACCGGCCATGAAGCGGTGGCCCGCACAGCACGCCAGTTGTTCCCCCTGGCCGACAAAGCCAGCGACGAACCCACCGCCGACTTGCTGACCCAGCGATTGACGGTGCATGAGCAAACGGCGTGGATGCTGAGATCGCTGCTTGAAGAGTAAATCGCCAGATTCTCTTGCTCGCCTTTCGTGCGGACTAGGGTGCGGGCGTACCTTTTTAGCCGTATTTGTAACCGTATGATGCGCCTGGCGCTTGCCCAGCAACTGCTTGCAGCTGCGATTGCCTCCATCGCAGGCAAAACCCAGGAGCGCGCCGCTGCCAGCCTGTTTAGTCCTGGCGGCACACATGCCCTGCCGGGTGAATTTGCCGGTATGGGTAACTTTGAAGTGGTGGCCTGGCTGGCGGTGTTGCCATGAACGTGGCCCGTCATTCCCGCGAAGGCGGGAATCCAGTAGCTCCATCACGCAACAGACCCAGGCAAACTACCAGCACCAGTCTGGATCCCCGCATTCGCGAGGATGACGCGGGGAGGGCCAAGCCATGATTGCAGCAAACCCCTACAGCCAAGCCCCCGCGCTAGCGCAAGCCTTGGCGCTACCTGTCGGCAACAGCCGCAGCATGGTGTTAGAGCACACCATCACCAGACAAGCTATTTCCAGCCCTTTATTTACTACTAAATTCATAGCTGCTTGTGCTTGTATTAATTGGTGTATAGGACAATTTTTACAATATTTAGCCTTCAATCAAGCCCCAAATGCCACAATTTTTCCGTCTCATGACCTGTATGCCCGCTACAGCGACTGGCCAGCCTGCGCGCCCACGCACGCAAAGAAAGCCAGCTTGGCCAGCGCGCCGTTCTCTACACCCAAATAGCCAAACTCATGGTCGAGCAGCAAGCCATTCGAAGCGGCTTATAAAACATAATCTGGCTATGAAGCCCAGCCAAACCTTCCCATCCATTGCCCAAGCCTTAGCTGCACCTGTAGATTTTTCGCCCGGGTTCACGCCAGATGAGGCGGGATTTTTAAAGTTTTTGGATCAGCAAATAGCTTTGCACCCTGAGCAGATACAGCCCGCTGACCCGGTTCAATGGCAGCGTATTCACGCATTGGTGTCTGAGGCTTAAAGACAGGCGTATGAACCGCGACAAAAAAATCGTCATCATTGCAGGCCCTAACGGCGCGGGTAAAACCACCTTCGCCCGGGAGTTTTTGCCCAATGAAGCGCATTGCCCCGCATTCATCAATGCTGATTTGATTGCCGCTGGCCTGTCGCCCTTTGCCCCAGACGCTGCTGCCATTAAAGCGGCTCGCCTGATGCTACAAATCATTGATGCGCAAGTGCGGCAGGGCAACAGCTTTGCCTTAGAAACCACGCTCAGCGGCCTGGGTTACGCCCGTTCCATACCCACGTGGCGCGCCAACGGTTATGTGGTGAAGTTGATTTTTCTAGCGCTGCCAGATGCGCAAATGGCCACTGACCGAGTTGCGGCACGTGTGGCGCAAGGCGGCCACAACATACCTGCAGGCGTCATTGCACGCCGCTTTGCTACGGGACTGAAAAACTTCCAGACTGTCTACAAGCCGCTGGTAGATGTTTGGCTGCACTACGACAATTCAGGCCAGCAACCTCAACTTTTAGACTGGAGCGAGACATGAGGAGCGCGACATGACACCCACAAACCCTAAGCCCAACGCTAAGCCGTTATCTGAGGCGCGTGACGCAGATGCGCGGCACAGCATGGCCGCACTTCAGCGAGCCGCCCACAAAGCAAAGCAACTGGCAGCAAGCACCAACACACCTTTGATTGTGGTGAATCGCACTAGCTTGCAAACTACCCTGCAACTGAGCTCAATTGTTTGAAGCCAGAGTTTTTGATTCCCCGAAGCCAGTAGCCTTGCTGGAATCGTTAACCGAGCAGGCAAGCAAAGAGTCAGACATAGTTCTGGACTTTTTTGCCGGTTCTGGGACAAGTGGACATGCAGTAATGTGTGCAAATCAAACTGATGGGCACAGTCGTCGTTACATTCTTGTGCAATTACCGGAGCAGCTGCACGCTGGCAATCCTGAGCAAAAAACTGCCGCCGACTATTGCGACAAACTCGGCAAACCCCGCAACATCGCCGAACTTACCAAAGAACGCCTACGCCGGTCTGCTACAAAAATAGGAGCTGCTCGCGCCCGTAATGATTCGGCTACAGCCCAATTAAGCCTTGAAAACGAGCCTGAAACACCCAAAAAGCCACTCGATCTGGGCTTCAAGGTCTTCAAGCTCGACACGTCCAACATCCGCGCCTGGAACCCTAACCCCGACGAGCTGGCTGACACCCTGATGGCGCACACCGAGCACCTGGCCGCTGGCCGCACTGAGGCGGATGTGCTGTATGAAGTGCTGCTCAAACAGGGGTTGGACCTGGCCTTGCCGGTGCAGCGCCAGGTGATTGCCGGGCACGCGGTGTACAGCGTGGGTGCTGGGGCGTTGCTGGTGTGTCTGGCGCGGGACTTGGGACAGGGAGACACTTCGACAGGCTCAGTGCGAACGGAGGGGAGTGCAGTGCGAACGGTAAATTTGGATGCCGAATCCATCAAAGCCATGAGCGAGTCCACCGTCACCCCCGCCAACGCTGAAGCGCTGGCACTTGGCATGGCCAACTGGCACACCCAGCTGGCCGCCGCTTTGGGCCAAACCCCCGCCGAGCTGCGCACCCGAGTGGTGTTGCGCGACAGCCTGTTTGGCCCTCTAGAGCAGGCCGACGTAGCCAAAACCAACCTCACCGCCATCCTGCGCCAGCGCGGGCTGGAGGACGTGCGGAGCTTGTGATTTTATAAAAATAATCAATTAATTTGATGATATAGTCATTTCATCAAATTATGAGGTGTTTATGAATACACGAGGTATTGCCAAATTGTTCGGCGGGCAAACCGCCTTGGCCAAGCTGGTGGGCATTCAACAAAGTGCAGTTGCCTATTGGGTAAAAAGCAACGCCATACCATCCAAGTGGCATGCGCAATTGTTGGCTTTGGCTTTATCAAACGGCATTGCGTTGGAGGCTGCTGATTTGATACAAGGCGGAAATGGCGCTTCGGTTTTCAAAAACGAGCAAGAACCCAGCGGTGTGGCTAAACGTGTCAATGAGAGCAACACGCTGATGGCTGGTAGCGAGCTTAATTCCCCGCCAGTTGAGGAGAGCCCCGCTAACAGCTCTCGCTTTTTGTTCTACGCCGGTAGCGATGGTGCAGTCAAGGTACAGGTCGTCGTTGCGAATGAAACCGTTTGGGCTTCGCAGCGGGGGATGTCTGAGATTTTTGGGGTAGATGTAACAACCATCAACTATCACCTGAAAAACATTTATCAAACCGGTGAGCTTGATAAAGCGGCAACTATTGGAAATTTTCCAATAGTTCAAAACGAAGGGGGCAGGCAGGTTGAACGTACCACTATTGAGTTTTACAACCTGGATGTCATCATTTCGGTCGGTTATCGCGTCAATTCGCTACAAGCAACCCAGTTCAGGAAGTGGGCGACCACCATCCTGCGGGACTTTTTAATCAAAGGTTTCGCGCTAGACGATGATCGCCTGAAACAGGGCAATCAGCTGTTTGGCAAAGACTATTTTGATGATTTGCTTGAACGAATTCGGGAAATCCGGGCTTCAGAACGGCGTTTCTATCAAAAGATCACTGACATTTACAGCCAGTGCAGCGTCGACTATGACCAAAACTCACCCATCACAAAGCAGTTTTATGCCCACGTACAAGACAAGCTGCACTACGCGATTCATGGGCAAACGTCGGCTGAGTTGATTGCCAAGCGCGCCGACGCAAGCAAGCCCCATATGGGTTTAAGCACTTTTAAAAACGCAAAGACCGGTGGAAAAGTCACCAAACTGGATGTGACAGTCGGCAAAAATTACCTGGACCAAAAAGAAATGGAAGGCCTCAATAGATTGGTCAGCATGTATCTTGACTACGCCGAAAATTTTGCCCGCAGGCAAATACTCATGAAGATGCAAGATTGGCCCGAAAAGCTCAATAGCTTCCTGAACTTTAACGAGTACCCAGTGCTCGAGAACTACGGCAATACCCGACGGGAAACTGCTGAAAAGCGCGCCTTGTCTGAATACGAGAAATTCAGGGTGGTGCAAGACAAAGAATTTAAATCAGACTTTGACCGCATCGTGGACGAGGTCCGCATCAATAAGAAACTGCCTAAATCATGAGCCTGCTGCAATTCTTGCGTCGCACGGGAAAGCTGCAATCGGCAGGCAAGCGCCCTCAGATCATGTGGCGCTTAACCGGGTCGGATAAAACGCCACTGTGAGGCAAGTTAAGTCGTCTGTTTAGATATCTAAATGGTGTAAGTCCTTGATTTCATTGATATCTAAACGACTCTGTTACATCTCATTAGATATCCCATTAGCAAAGAAACCGCATGAACCTTCAGTTTGAACACAACCTGGACTACCAGCGCGCCGCGATTGACGCGGTGTGTGGCCTTTTTACGGGCCAAGAGCTGTGCCGCACTGAATTCACTGTGAGCCATAACGCGCCAGGGTATGGGCAAACTTTGGGTCAAGACCTGGACTTTGCAGGGCAGGTGGTGCAGCAGCAAATGGGCTTGGGCCTGGCCGAAAGTGAGCTGGGTATTGGCAACCGCTTGAGCCTGCTGGACGATGACTTGCTGAAAAACCTGAATGCTGTGCAGCTGCGCAACGGCTTGGGCCTGTCGCCCACGCTTGAGTCAGGCGACTTTACGGTGGAGATGGAAACCGGTACCGGCAAAACCTATGTGTACCTGCGCACGCTGTTTGAGCTGAACCAGAAGTTTGGCTTTACCAAGTTTGTGATTGTGGTGCCGTCAGTGGCCATCAAAGAAGGCGTGTACAAAAGTCTACAAATCATGGCACCGCACTTTAAAACGCTGTATGCGGGCGTGCCGTTTGATTATTTTATTTATGACTCAAAGAAACTAGGCCAAGTTCGTAACTTTGCAACCAGCTCGCACATGCAGATCATGGTGATGACGATCCAGTCAATTGCCCGGGCTGACTATGCAGTGGTTTACAAAGACAGCGAAAAAACGGGCGGGGAAAGTCCCATCACCCTGATTCGCCAAGCCCGGCCCATTGTGATTGTTGACGAGCCACAAAGCGTTGATGGCGGCAAAGACGGCAAGGGCAAACAAGCACTGGCAGAAATGAACCCGCTTTGTACCCTGCGCTATTCAGCCACGCACGCCACCAAGCACCACATGGTTTACAAGCTGGACGCGGTGGACGCGTATGAGCGGCAGCTGGTCAAGCAAATTGAAGTGGCCTCGCTGCATATTGAAGGTGGGCATAACAAGCCGTATGTGAAACTACTTGGCGTGGGCTTTGAGGCAAAAAAAACCGTTGCTGAAGTAGAGCTGGACGTGCAGTCTAAAACTGGCAGCATCAAACGAACAGCTAAAAAAGTACGCGTGGACGATGATTTGCAGCAGGTGACCAACAACGCGATGTATGCCAACTATGTGGTGGGCGAGTTCAGCGCCAAAGCGGGCGCGCAGTACCTGGACTTGCGCTTTTCCGGCGGTGAACAGCAGCTAGCGGTAGGCCAGGCAGTGGGTGATGTAGACGACGACGCCATCAAGCGCATGATGATCAAACGCACCATCCGCGAGCACCTGGACAAAGAGCTGCGCCTGCGGCCCAAAGGCATCAAGGTGCTGAGCCTGTTTTTCATCGACACCGTGGCCAACTACCGCCAGTACAGCGCTGATGGCGTGGCCATGCAGGGCAAGTTTGCGCGCATGTTTGAGGAGGAATACACGGCCTATGCCAAGTCCAACAAATACAAAAGCCTGTTTAACGAAGTAGACCTGACGACCCCCGCCAGTGGCGTACACGACGGTTACTTTTCCGTCGACAAAAAAGGCGGCTGGACGGACACGGGCGAGAGCAACCAGACTGGCCGTGACAGTGCCGAGCGAGCCTACAACCTGATCATGAAAGACAAGGAGCGGCTGCTGAGCTTTGAGACGCCGCTCAAATTCATCTTCTCGCACTCGGCCCTGCGTGAAGGCTGGGACAACCCCAACGTCTTTCAAATTTGCAACCTGCGGGAGATCAACACCGAGCGCGAACGCCGCCAAACCATTGGCCGTGGCTTGAGGTTGTGCGTGGACCAAACTGGCCAGCGCCTGCGCGGGTTTGAGGTGAACACGTTGACCGTGATTGCCAACGAAAGCTATGAAGACTTTGCCGACAAACTGCAAAAAGAAATGGAGGCCGAGACCGGCATCCGCTTTGGCGTGGTGGAAGGCCATGCCTTTGCGCAGTTGGCTGTGGCCAATGCGGGCGAAGACGCTGACGTGCTGGGAGCGGCCAGGTCTGAAGCCATGGCGCAACATTTAAAGGCGCTGGGCTTGATTGATGCCAAAGGCAAAGTATTGGACAGCTTGCGCAAAGCCATCAAAGACAACCTGGTTCCCATCCCGCCGGAGCTGGAGTCATTCAAAGCGCAGATCATTGAGCGCCTGCGCAAGCTGGCGGGCAAGTTGGATATTAAAGACGCAGACAAAAGAAAACCGATCGCGCTACGCCGCGAGGTGTATTTAAGCCCCGACTTCAAGGCGCTGTGGGACCGCATCAAGCACCGCACCACCTACCGCGTGGCTTTTGACAACGCGAAGCTGCTGGACACTTGCGTGAAGGCGCTGCAAGAAGCGCCCAAAGTCACGCCTGCCCGCGCACGGTTTCGCAAAGCTGATTTGTCCATCGGGCGCGGCGGTGTGCAAGCAGAAAGCACCAGCGATTCAGTGCACGAAACACTGAGTGAAACCATTGCCCTGCCAGACTTGCTCACCGAGCTGCAAGACCGCACGCAGCTGACGCGCCGCAGCCTGGTCGATGTGCTGCAGCGCAGTGGGCGGCTGGATGATTTCAAAGTCAACCCGCAGCAGTTTATTGACATGGCGGCGAAACATATCAACGATTACAAACAACACGCGATTGTTGACGGCATACGCTACACCCGATTGGACGACACACAGAGTCAAGCGCACGTTTGGGCGCAAGAGCTGTTTGAAACGACTGAGCTGCTGGGATACCTGAATACTTTGAGTGTTGAAAAATCAGTGTTTGAAAGCGTGCTGTATGACTCAGAGATCGAGTGCAAGTTTGCTGAAGCGTTAGAGATCAATGAATCGGTCAAGTTATATGTGAAATTGCCAGGCTGGTTCAATATACCGACGCCGCTTGGCGACTACAACCCTGACTGGGCAGTAGTGCTTGACCATGATGGTGAAGACAAGTTGTATTTTGTAGTGGAGACCAAAGGCAGCATGATGAACTCGGCTATACGCCCTGGCGAATCCGACAAGATTGACTGCGGCGTGCGGCACTTTGAAGCGTTGGCGATGGGCGAAAATCCGGCGAAATTTGTCAAAGCCAAGACGCTGGACGGTTTGCTGGCGCACGTCGCCTGAGCCAAACTGTGAAAAGCAAGCTGTCTTTGTATTTACAACTTATCCGCTGGGACCGGCCTGCGGGTTGGCTGCTGCTGCTGTGGCCCACGCTGTCGGCGCTGTGGCTGGCGTCGCACGGGTTTCCGGGCTGGCATCTGTTGATTGTTTTTACCCTCGGTACATTCCTGATGCGCAGCGCCGGCTGCTGCTTGAACGATGTGGCTGACCGCGACTTTGACCGCCACGTCAAACGCACGGCCCAGCGGCCCGTAACCAGCGGCCAGCTGCGTGCCAAAGAGGCGCTGGCGGTGGGTGCGGTGCTGGCCTTGTGTGCTTTTGGTTTGGTGCTGACCACCAACCGCACCACCATCATCTGGTCTTTTGCAGCGCTGGGTGTCGCCATCATTTACCCGTTTGCCAAGCGTTTTGTGGCCATGCCGCAAGCGGTGCTGGGCGTGGCTTTCAGCTTTGGCATACCGATGGCGTTTGCGGCGGTGCAGTCGCGTGTGCCGCTGCTAGCCTGGCTGTTGCTGCTGGGTAATCTGTTTTGGGTGATTGCGTATGACACCGAATACGCCATGGTGGACCGTGACGATGACTTGAAAATTGGCATGAAAACTTCGGCCATCACCTTCGGGCGTTTTGACGTGCTGGCGGTGTTCGTCAGCTATGTTTTATACCTATTTATATGGTTAAATGTGCTATCGGCCCAATTAGATCGGGCGCAACAAGCTATTTATTTAATAGCAATTAGCTTCGCACTTGCTCAAGCGCTGTGGCACATCTGGCTGATACGCAAGCGCCAGCGTGATGATTGCTTCAAAGCTTTCAGGCTGAACCACTGGCTGGGGTTTACGGTGTTCGCAGGTATTGCCTTGTCTTACGGGAGGCAGTTATAAAGCAGGTCGGTTGTTGTCTAAACCGTTCGCCTTAAGCCTGTCGACAAGCTCAAGGCGAACGGCTCGACAGGCCATTCATGCCGTTCATGCCGTTCAGGTTTTACCAAACTCGTCGCCCATTTCCTTGGCACGATGTTTGGCCGCCATCATGGCGCGGATGAACTGGCTCTTCACGTTGTCCTGCTCCATGGACGTGATGGCCGCATAGGTGGTGCCGCCTTTAGACGTGACCCGCGAACGTAAAATTTCAACCGGTACGTCGCTGGCTTTGGCCAGCGCGCTGGCGCCGACAAACGTGCTGATTGCCAGCTGGTGTGCCTGCTCGCGCGTCAGGCCCATTGCCACACCGGCTTCAATCATGGCCTCAATAAAGTAAAAAACATAAGCCGGGCCTGAGCCTGACAGGGCTGTGACGGCATCCAGTTGCGCCTCATCATTCAGCCAGATGTGCTCGCCGGTGGTTTTAATCACCCGGTCTACCATGGCGCGGCCGGCGGGCGATACGGCTGGCCGCGCAAACAGTGCCGTCATGCCCTTGCCGACCAGCGCGGGCGTGTTGGGCATGGCCCTGACCACATTTTCAGACTCTAGCCAGTGCGCAATGCTGCTGGATGTGATGCCTGCGGCCACACTCAAATGCAGCGCAATTTTGGTGTGATGACGGGTTTGGATAGCAGCATCCTTGAAAGTTTGCGGTTTGACAGCCCACACCACCAGAGTTGCGCTGGTCAAATGCTGACCGGGCGCTTCGCGCGCAACTACCCCAAACTTTTCCTGCAGTTTTGTGCGTTGCTCTTCAAAAGGTTCGACCACCTGAATGCTGCTGGCTGGCACGCCGCGTTTGAGCAGCCCGCCAATGATGGCGCTGGCCATGTTGCCGCCGCCAATAAAAGCAATGTTGTCGTGGTGTGTGGTCATGGTGACTATTCCGTTCAGTCCAAAAATTCAAAGGCTAAAAATTGCGTGATCTGCCGGGGGTTGAAATTGTCGTCGCTGACAAACAGCAAGGTACGGTTTGCGTTCGGTAAATTTGGCCCCCAGCACATACCCTCCGTATTGTCCAGGGTGGTTAATGCGGGGTAGTTGTTGAAGTCGGCCACTGGTATTTTGGCAGCGGGTGTGTGGTTGCCCGGCTTGAGCGCGGCAAGGCTCAATGTGTCGGTGGCCAGGCGTGTATCCACAGCGTACAGCCGCAAAGAATTGCGCTGCCTGTCGTTCAAGCCTGCCATGTAAGCACGCTCCAGCACCAGCAGGCGGTGCGCGTCCAGCATCAGGATTTCAACCACGCCGTTGTCTGCATTGCCGCTGGCAGGCAGGGGCGCTTGGGGAATGGCGTCTGGCAGGTAGGCAATTTGCTTGATGGCGTTGCCGCTTGCCAGATCAATCTGGATGAAGCGGCACGGCCCGCCCGTTACGCCAACTGTCGGCTCTTCACCGTCTTGGCGCAGCGCCGCCTCCATGGCAAGCCACACGCTGCGGCCGTCGGGTGCGATGGCCAAGCCTTCCAGTGTTTTGTTAATTCGCGCGCCTGTGGCGAGGCTAAAGTCAAATATGGCGGGCAGGGGGTAAGTGCGCAGCAAAGCGCCATCCAGGCGGGTTTGATGCAAAGCGCTGGCGCTAAACCTGACGGCGTTGCCTTCACTTGCCCACAGCAGGCTTTGGCTGGGCGCGTGCCAGCGAATCGCCTCCGGGTCAGGTGCTGAAAGTCCTTTCAAAAAGGTCACAGCGGTCAGTCCCATGTCGCCGAGCCTGTCCGGCGAGAGCTCGACCCGCGCGGTGTAAAAGCGCGGCGGACCATGGCCCCCGCCATCGTCACTCAGCAGGTACACCGTGGCGCTAGCTGGGTCAAAGTCAATGCCTGACAAGCCGCCTACGGTGGTGCCCTGAAATGGCATCTTGTGCGGCAAGCGCGTCTCGCCAATCAGGCGCAGGCGCGGGGCGGTTTGTACAGGTGCTATTTGTGCAGGTGCTACTTGTGCAGTTGAGCCGCCTGAAAAGCCGAGTACTGCGGCACCAGCACCCAACACCAGTTGGCGGCGCAGCGGTTGGAACGATCCAAGGTGGTCCATGCGGGCATGTTATCTGCTGGCGGTGGCGACTTGCTGAAAATCGGGCAACAAGCCTGGATGGGGTGCCGTCCTGACCCCGATCAAACCCATGAAGAAACGCATAAAAACAGCTTGGCGAACTGCGTATTTTTCGGGGGCTGAGTAAATCAGTGGGGCGTACCGTGCGCAGAAGCAGGGCAATCGGCTCGTAACGCTTGCTGGCTGCCACTTTGGTGACCTCCTCGCTTGACTGTTAGGGGCAGTTCGCTCGTGCGCTTTGCCCCGGCGTTAAAGCACCGTTTGCCGAACCGCATGTTCCCAGCGCTCCATCAGCTCTTGGGCCCGCTGCCTCTCCAGTGTGGGCAGAAAGCGCCGATCAGCTCGCCACATGGCGGAGAGTTCGTCGGTATTTTTGAACACCCCCAGCGCCAGACCGGCCAGGTATGCTGCGCCCAGTGCCGTGGTCTCGGTAATTTCTGGGCGTACCACCGGAATGCCGAGCAGGTCAGCCTGAAACTGCATCAGCAAGTCGTTGATGCAGGCCCCGCCATCCACCCGCAGCTCGGACACGCTCGCGCCCCCCGCCTGCACGGCGTCGCGGCTCATGGCTTTTAGCAATGCGGCACTTTGGTAAGCGATGCTTTCGAGTGACGCTCTCGCGATGTGAGCCAGGGTAGTACCGCGCGTCAACCCCGTGATGGTGCCTCGGGCGTCCGGTTTCCAGTAGGGCGCCCCCAGCCCGGTAAACGCGGGCACCACAATGACCCCGCCAGAATCAGGAACACTTTGCGCCAGCGCCTGGACTTCGCCGCTGCTTTGAATAGCGTGCAGTCCGTCACGCAGCCACTGCACCACCGCGCCGCCAACAAAGACGCTACCTTCCATGGCGAATTCGGTTTTTGTACTGGTTTGTGCTGCACTGGTGGTGATCAGGCCGTTGTGAGAGGTCTGGAATTTGGTGCCGGTATGCATCAGCATAAAACAGCCTGTGCCATAAGTGTTTTTGACCATACCTGCCTGGAAGCACGCCTGGCCGAACAAAGCGCTTTGCTGGTCCCCTGCCACGCCGCCGATGGGAATGGCAGCGCCCAGCAAGTCTGCACGCACCTCGCCATACAGCGCGCTTGAGGGCTTGACCTCTGGCATCAAAACTGCGGGGATGCTGAGCGTTTGCAGCAGCTCTGCATCCCACTGATTGGCATGCACGTTGAACAGCATAGTGCGTGACGCGTTACTCACATCGGTGGCATGAACGGCACCGCCCGTCAAACGCCAGATCAGCCAGGTGTCAACAGTGCCAAACGCGAGCTCCCCGTTTTCTGCCTGCTGGCGCGCACCTGGCACATGGTCGAGCAACCATTTCAACTTGGTGCCTGAAAAGTAAGCATCAACCAGCAAACCTGTTTTTGCCTGAATGGTTGCAGCCAAACCCCGCTTGCGCAATTCCACGCAGGTCGGTTCGGCGCGGCGATCCTGCCAAACGATCGCATGGTGGATGGGTATGCCGGTTGTGCGATTCCACACGACCGTTGTTTCGCGCTGATTGGTGATGCCCACAGCCCGTATTTGATGCGCCAGCAGTCCCGCTTTTGTCAGCGCAGTGCGTGCAGTTGCCAATTGGGTTTGCCAAATTTCTTCGGGATCATGTTCAACCCAGCCTGTCTGCGGGTAGATCTGGGAAAGCTCTTGTTGGGCTTGCGCTACTGCACGCCCTTCAGCGTCAAAAATAATACTTCGTGAACTGGAGGTGCCTTGGTCCAGGGCAAGCAAATAGGTCATGGATTCAACGGGATAGAAGATGGAGCCAGTAAACGAAGTGAAGATGCACGTAGCGAAACCATTTGGCGGATGACCTTAATCCATTACAGCGTTGCCACGATACATTGAACCTGAGCCTCTGCGAGCAGCGCTGGAAAAGGCTCCGGAGGGTTGAAGTCGGTAAACAGCCGGTCAATCTGCGTCAGTTTGGCGACCTCGACCATGGCTGGTCGATTGAACTTGCTGCAATCGGCAGCCATCCAGACCTCGCGCGCATGGGCAATGATGCTTTGTGAAACCTTGACCTCGCGGTAGTCGTAGTCGCGAAGGGTTCCATCAGACTCGATCCCGGAAATACCCATGACAGCGATGTCTACCTTGAATTGGCGAATGAAATCCACCGCCGCTTCTCCCACAATACCCCGGTCGCGGCCACGCACCACGCCGCCGACCACGATGACTTCACAGCTGGCGTTAGCACTCAGGATATTGGCAACATTGAGGTTGTTGGTAATCACACGCAAACCGGTATGCCCCATCAAAGCCCGTGAAATGGCTTCAGTGGTGGTGCCAATGTTCAGTATCAAAGAACAATCATTTGGCACTGCCGCAGCAACATCGCGTGCAATTCGCGACTTGCCCTCCACGTTGAGGTTTTCCCGCTGCATGTGTGCAATGTTTTCAGTCGTTGAGCTGGGAACCCGCACCCCGCCGTGAAACCGGGCCAGCAGCCCCTCGTCAGCCAGTCGCTGGACGTCACGACGCACCGTCTGCAGTGTGACCCCCAGCGTTTCTGCCAATTGCTCTACCGTGACAGAACCGCGAGCCTTTACGTAGGCGACCAATTGCAGCAACCGAGGATTCATTTTCTTATTTCTTGATGTGGGTGAGAAATTGACTGTAAACGAAAGCAATCGAATTTAAATAGGGTAAATACCGATCACAAACGAAAATAAAAGAACAATAATTGTTCGTATTAATGATTGACTATTCTTATCAATAAGAGGCAGAGTGATGCAGTTGACTCTGGAAGGTGTCAGTAAAAAGGTGGGGCCGCAAACGTGGCTCTACAACCTGGACATTGCACCACACAGCGGCGCAGTCACCATTTTGCTGGGCGCGACACAAGCCGGTAAAACCAGTTTGATGCGCATCATGGCGGGACTTGACGTACCGACTGCCGGCAGCGTGCGGGTAGACGGCGTCAACGTGGTCGGGTTGCCTGTACGTCAGCGCAATGTGGCCATGGTGTATCAGCAGTTCATCAACTATCCGTCCCTTAAGGTTCGTGACAACATTGCCTCCCCCCTGAAGCTGCGGGGCGAGAAAAACATCGAAAAACGCGTTCGGGAGCTGGCCGAAAAACTCCATATCGATATGTTTCTGGACCGCCTGCCTGCAGAACTGTCAGGCGGCCAACAACAGCGCGTCGCGTTGGCCCGCGCACTGGCCAAGGGCGCGCCTCTGATGCTGCTGGACGAACCGCTGGTCAACCTGGACTACAAGCTGCGTGAGGAGTTGCGCGATGAATTGAATGCGCTCTTTGCAGCGGGCAATTCGACGGTGATCTATGCCACCACTGAGCCGGGTGAAGCGCTCTTGCTCGGCGGCTACACAGCCGTTATGGATGCCGGTGAACTGCTGCAATATGGCCCCACCGCAGAGGTATTTCACAAACCGGCATCGTTGCGGGTTGCCCGTGCCTTCAGCGACCCGCCCATGAATTTAATCAGCGCAACTGCCGCGGCTGAGGGCGTGCAGCTCGACACGGGCCCGTTTTTTACCTTGCGCTTACCTACGCTCAACTCGAACAAGCTGACCGTTGGCATGCGCGCAAACGCTCTCAGGGTTGGCGCCAGACCGGGCGACGTCGCCCTGCCGGGTACGGTGGAGCTGGCTGAAATTTCTGGCTCGGACACTTTTGTCCATGTCCACACCGCGGCAGGAGAGCTGGTAGCGCAACTCACTGGCGTGCACGATTTTGAGCTCGGTGCCGCTGTGCCCTTGTACTTCAGCCCGTCGCAGGTTTATGTATTTGACGCGCTGGGATCGCTCGCCATGTCGCCACTGCGCGGCGGAGGGCGCTAGCATGTCACGTATAGAACTCGACCTGGCCCATGCGTACCGTCCCAACCCCCGGCAAGACAGTGACTACGCACTGTTGCCATTGAAAATGACTTTTGCTGACAGTGGCGCCTACGCACTACTGGGCCCGTCTGGTTGTGGCAAAACAACCCTGCTCAACATCATGTCAGGGTTGGTGTCACCCTCTCAGGGAAGGGTGCTGTTTGATGGCCTTGATGTGACCAGGGCGTCGCCGCAGCAACGAAATATTGCTCAGGTGTTTCAGTTCCCCGTGATTTACGACACCATGACAGTGGCTGAAAATCTCGCGTTTCCGTTGCGTAACCGCAAACTGCCCAAGGCGCAAATCGATAAGCGTGTGGGAGAGATTGCTGAAATGCTTGAGCTGAGTGGTCAGCTCAACCAGCGTGCTGCCGGATTAACGGCTGACGCCAAGCAAAAAATATCGCTGGGTCGCGGCCTGGTGCGCCCTGATGTATCGGCGGTCCTGTTTGATGAGCCGTTAACCGTGATCGACCCACACCTGAAATGGCAATTGCGCCGCAAGCTCAAACAAATTCACAAAGAACTCAAACTAACGCTTATTTACGTCACACATGATCAGGTAGAAGCCTTGACATTTGCTGAGCAAGTCGTGGTGATGACACGCGGTCGCGCCGTACAGATTGGTTCACCGGCCGATTTGTTTGAACGCCCCAGTCATACTTTTGTAGGAAACTTTATCGGTTCGCCGGGCATGAACTTTTTGACGGGTCATGTCGACCGCGATGGCATCCACGTCTCAGGCGTGACGCTGGCACTGCCCGCAGGACGCGTGCTTTCGCCAGGCAACATCAAACTGGGAATTCGTCCGGAATATGTCACAGTGGTTCCAGCCCACAGCAACGGCGCATTGGAGATGACCGTGAGCCAGGTGCAGGATGTGGGAACTCATGTTTTGTTGGCTGCGCAGTTCGCAGGTCAAACTGTCAAAGCCAGGCTTTCGCCTGAAGCAGAACAACTCTCATCGGGTGATTCCGTCTGGCTGAAACTGCTGAGTGAGCACACCTGTTTTTACAAAGATGAGGAGATCGTGCAATGAGCACTACCATCAAACCAGTGAACCAGCAGGCGTGGTTTCTGATCCTGCCCATGCTGGTGTGTGTGGCGTTTTCTGCAATCGTTCCCCTGATGGTGGTTGTCAACTACTCAGTGCAGGACATCATTTCACCGGAGCGCCGGGTTTTTGTAGGCACTGAATGGTTTGCAGCCATCATGCGGGACCAGGAGCTTCATGCCGCCCTGCTGCGCCAACTGATTTATTCTTTTTCAGTGCTTGCGGTCGAACTGCCATTAGGCATCTTGTTGGCACTGTCGATGCCTGCGCACGGTTGGCGCTCGTCGGCGGCGCTGGTGATTGTGTCGCTGTCTTTGCTCATCCCGTGGAATGTTGTGGGCACGATCTGGCAAATTTTTGGGCGCACTGACATTGGACTGATGGGGGCGGCATTGCTGGGCATGGGCGTGGACTACAGCTATACCGGAAATCCGGTGCATGCCTGGCTGACAGTGCTGCTCATGGATGTATGGCACTGGACACCCTTGGTAGCCTTGCTGGGTTATGCCGGCCTGCGGTCGATTCCTGATGCTTACTACCAGGCCGCAAGCATCGACGGTGCGAGCAAGTTCGACGTGTTTCGCTACATTCAGCTTCCGAAGATGCGCGGTGTGCTGATGATTGCTGTGTTGCTTAGATTCATGGACAGCTTCATGATTTATACCGAACCTTTTGTACTGACCGGTGGCGGCCCTGGCAACTCGACAACTTTTTTGTCGCAATTTTTGACGCAAAAAGCAGTTGGCCAGTTTGATTTGGGTCCCGCAGCAGCTTTCTCGCTGATTTACTTCTTGATTATTTTGTTGACGTGCTTTGTTTTATACAACTGGATGCAGCGTGTCGGCACCCAGCCCAAGGAGCCAGGCCATGATTAAGTCCAAATTTCAGAAGCGCTCGCTGTTCATGGCGGCTTATGTTGTCTTTGCCTTGTTGCCCATTTACTGGATGGTCAACATGTCTTTCAAAACCAACAATGAAATTTTGGCGGGCTTTTCGCTTTTCCCGCAACATTTCACGTGGGACAACTACAAAACCATTTTGACGGATCCAGCCTGGTATTCCGGGTATATCAACAGCCTGATCTATGTGGGTATCAACACCGTTATTTCACTGACGGTGGCTTTGCCTGCGGCCTACGCGTTTTCGCGCTACAGCTTTTTAGGCGACAAGCATGTGTTCTTTTGGTTATTGACTAACCGCATGACGCCCCCGGCTGTATTTTTGCTTCCGTTTTTTCAGCTCTACACATCCGTGGGTTTGATGGATACGCACATCGCTGTGGCCTTGGCACATTTACTGTTCAATGTGCCGTTAGCCGTCTGGATTCTGGAAGGGTTCATGAGTGGTATCCCGCGGGAGATTGACGAAACCGCCTATATCGACGGCTATTCGTTTCCCAGGTTTTTTCTGACTATTTTCTTGCCACTGATCAATGCTGGTGTCGGCGTAGCAGCGTTTTTCTGTTTTATGTTCAGCTGGGTCGAGTTGTTGTTGGCCCGCACACTGACCAGCGTGAACGCCAAGCCGATTGCAGCCACCATGACGCGAACCGTATCAGCCTCCGGGATGGATTGGGCGACGCTGGCGGCGGCTGGTGTGCTGACGATTGTTCCAGGTGCCATCGTGATCTGGTTTGTTCGCAATTACATCGCGAAAGGATTCGCGATGGGACGCGTTTAACAGGAGCGGATCATGTTCGACTGGATGGCCTGGACAACGCCCGTAGCCGTATTTTTTACCGGCATTGCCCTGATGTTGCTAGGCATGACGGTGTGGGAAATCAAATCACCCACTATCCTGAAGCGGGGATTTTTGCCAATGGAAACCACTCGTGGTGACCGGCTATTCATTGGCCTGGTCGCTGCGGCCTACGTCAACTTGGCTTTCGTGGGAATTAGCGGTCGACTGACCGAGTGGATGAGCCTGCCAACAGAGCCCTCCGTCTGGATCAGTTTTGTAGTGTCCATGGCGCTGCTGGCGCTGATCATGCGAAAAGGATAGCGATTTTGAAAGCGACGGCTTGTTTCCCCTGGGCCGAAACTGGTTTGTAGTACAGGGGCTTTTAACCTGAGGAGACCTCCAATGAAACTGAAATATTCTGTACTCGCAGTGGCTATGGCTTGTGCCGTAGGTAGCAAGGGTTGGGCTGACGAAGCCGCTGCTAAAAAGTGGATTGACAATGAATTCCAGCCGTCCACACTGACCAAAGCGCAACAGACCACCGAGATGAAATGGTTCATCGACGCGGCCAAAAAACTCCAAGCCAAAGGCGTCAAGGAAATCTCTGTAGTGTCAGAGACCATTACCACTCACGAATACGAATCCAAAACGCTGGCGAAAGCGTTTGAAGAAATCACCGGCATCAAGGTCAAGCATGACCTGATTGGGGAAGGCGATGTGGTTGAAAAATTGCAGACCTCCATGCAGTCCGGCAAGTCTATTTATGACGGCTGGATCACGGACTCGGATTTGATAGGAACACACTACCGCTACGGGAAAATCCTGAATCTCACCGACTACATGGCCGGTGCAGGCAAGGAATGGACCAACCCCGGCATTGACATCAAAGACTACATCGGCACCAGCTTTACCACTGGCCCCGACAAAAAACTCTATCAGCTACCGGATCAGCAATTTGCCAACCTGTACTGGTTTCGAGCTGACTTGTTTGCGCGCGCCGATTTGAAAGAAAGATTCAAAGCCAAATATGGCTATGAACTGGGCGTGCCACTGAACTGGAGCGCCTACGAAGACATCGCAGCTTTTTTCACCGAGGACGTGAAAAATATCGACGGCAAGGCCATCTATGGCCATATGGACTACGGCAAGAAAGATCCTTCGCTTGGCTGGCGTTTCACCGACGCGTGGTTGTCAATGGCGGGGACGGCCGATATCGGTATTCCGAACGGCAAACCCGTCGACGAATGGGGCATTCGTGCATCAGCGGACGGCTGCACGCCGCAAGGTGCATCCGTGTCACGCGGCGGCGCTACCAACTCACCGGCTGCGGTTTATGCGCTGACCAAGTACGTTGACTGGATGAAGAAATACTCGCCCAAAGAGGCCATTGGCATGACTTTTGGCGAAGCCGGACCAGTGCCAGCGCAAGGACAAATTGCCCAGCAAATTTTCTGGTACACGGCTTTTACAGCTGACATGATCAAGCCCGGCCTCCCAGTGGTCAACGCTGATGGCACGCCAAAATGGCGCATGGCCCCCGGCCCGAACGGACCCTATTGGAAGCAGGGTATGCAAAACGGCTACCAGGACGTAGGCTCGTGGACTTTCTTCAAGAACCACGATGCCAACAAGGTTGCGGCTGCCTGGCTGTACGCCCAATTTGTCACTGCTAAAACCACCTCACTCAAGAAAACAGTGGTGGGTCTGACCCCTATTCGCGAGTCAGACATACAGAGCAAGGTCATGACAGACATGGCTCCCAAACTGGGCGGTCTGGTGGAGTTTTACCGCAGTCCGGCGCGCGTGGCCTGGACACCGACCGGAACCAACGTGCCTGACTATCCCAAGCTGGCTCAGCTTTGGTGGAAAAATGTTGCGGTTGCAGTAACCGGAGAGAAGAGCCCGCAAGCGGCTATGGACAATCTGGCTGAAGAAATGGACGCCGTGATGGGGCGTCTGGAGCGTTCGGGTATGGCCGTATGCCCCCCAAAGCTTAATCCCAAGAGCAGCCCGGACAAGTGGCTCAGCGATAAAAATGCACCTTGGAAAAAGCTGACGAATGAAAAACCGAAGGGCGAGACGATTGCTTATGACACGCTCTTGAACGCCTGGAAAAACGGCAAAGTCAGGTAAGCCCTTCCCTGTCATGGGCGTTGAATTTGATGAGCAGCAAGCGTGCTGTCTATCACCCATCGTGGGAGCATGTTTTAGGCTCCCACGATATTTTCATATTTTGCTGTTTGAAATCCAATATGAACCCTGCCTCTCAACCCCTGCTCAGTGACCGCAAGGCTATTCTGGCACGAGTGACCCAAAATCGGTGCTTCGACGTGGCCGTTATTGGCGGCGGCGCGACTGGACTAGGTATTGCGCTGGACGCTGCGGCGCGCGGGTTTTCAGTGGTGCTGGTTGAGTCGCATGACTTTGCCAAGGGCACCTCGTCGCGCGCCACCAAACTGGTGCATGGCGGGGTGCGTTATCTGGCGCAGGGCAATTTTTCACTGGTGCGGGAGGCGCTTCACGAGCGCAGCACGCTGATGGCCAATGCGCCGCACTTGGCGCAGCCACTGGCGTTCGTCATGCCGTCGTACAAGTTTTGGGAGGTGCCGTTTTACGGTGCGGGGCTTAAGTTGTATGACGCGCTGGCGGGCAAAGCCGGGCTGGGCCCAACAGAATTTTTAAGTCGCGATGAAACGCTCGCGTTGTTACCAAACAGCAAACGCGCTGGCCCGGGCGGACAACTCAAAGGCGGGGTGAAATATTGGGACGGCCAGTTTGACGATGCGCGGCTGGCGCTGGCTTTGGCTCGCACGGCGGCCGCCAACGGTGCGCTTTTGGTTAATTACTGTGGTGCGACTGGTTTAATTCACGAAGACGGCAAAGTGGCTGGCCTGCATGTCAAAGACAGCGAAACAGGTCAGACTTACGACATCAAGACCAAGTCAGTCATCAATGCCACTGGCGTGTGGGTTGATCAATTTCGCATGGAGGATGGCAAAGCAATGGGCCGTGATGTCAAGGCTCTGGTCGCGCCCAGCCAGGGCGTACATATCGTGGTGGACCGTTCATTTTTGCCCGGCAACCACGCCATGCTGATCCCCAAAACAGCCGACGGACGGGTGCTGTTTGCCGTGCCCTGGCTCGGTAAAACGATCTTGGGTACGACGGATACGCCCCGTCGCGATGTGGTGCGCGAACCCTTGGCGTTCAGGCAAGAGGTTAACTTCATACTGAATGAATCCGCCCGCTATTTGACCCGGGCACCCACCAGGGCAGACATCAAAAGCATCTGGGTCGGCTTGCGGCCTCTTGTCAGGTCTGCAGATGACGATGGTGACAATTCCAAGTCCACACAAAGCCTGTCGCGCGAGCACACTATTTTGGTCAGCAAAAGTGGGCTGGTCACAGTGACTGGCGGTAAATGGACAACTTATCGCGCAATGGCCGAGGATGTGCTTGACAGGTGCTTTGCTGCTGGCTTGCTGCCGCAACGGGCAGGCGGCGTGACTAACCGCTTAAAACTGGTTGGCGCGCAGCTGGCATCACAAGCAATCAGTCAGGCACCCGGCATTCATCTGTATGGCAGCGATGCTGCAACTGTGCGGGCGCTGCCCGGCGCTGACAACGAACTGGGCGGAGGCCTCACAGAGGCGATGGTGCGCTTTGCGGCGCGTTTTGAATACGCTAGAACAGTCGAAGACGTACTGGCCCGGCGATCGCGGCAGCTTTTTCTGGACGCTTTGTTCGCAAAATCACTGGCTCCAACCGTTGCCACACTTTTGCAACAAGAAACCGGTGTTGACCCAGCGCTTGTCGAGTTTTCGCTGTTGTGTGACCAGTACTCGTACATGCCGGACTGATCTCCACCTTATTTTTGCAAATTTATTGGTTTTTGCAATCAAAAGTGTTGACGTTGCTTTAAAGCTATGTGATACTAATGGGCTTCGCTTGAAAAAGTGCAAGAAGTAACAGTATTCAGACAATAGCCTAATGGAAGTCTTGCAAATGGTTTGCAAGGTGGACGACAGGCCCAAGACTGACTAGCCTGACAAAGCTTTACGACGATAAGTCGACTGCTTTTTTTGCTGGTGCAAGTTGGGAACACATTTAAATGATTCAAACGCAATCCAAACTCGATGTTGCTGACAACACGGGTGCCAAATCCGTGATGTGCATCAAAGTGCTGGGCGGCTCCAAGCGCCGGTACGCCAGCGTTGGTGACGTCATCAAAGTCAGCATCAAAGAAGCAGCTCCTCGTGGCCGCGTCAAAAAAGGCGAGGTTTACAGTGCTGTTGTCGTTCGCACCGCCAAGGGCATCCGCCGCGGCGATGGTTCGCTGGTTAAATTCGATGGCAATGCAGCAGTGTTGCTTAATGCCAAGTTGGAGCCCATTGGCACCCGCATCTTTGGACCAGTGACGCGCGAGCTGCGCACTGAAAAGTTCATGAAGATCGTGTCTTTGGCTCCTGAAGTTCTGTAAAGGCAGGCCATGAACAAAATTCGCAAAGGCGACAAAATTATAGTTATCGCGGGTCGCGATAAAGGCAAAACTGGTACGATCACCCAGCGTACTGATGACGCTTACGTGTTAGTGGAGGGTATCAATATGGTGAAAAAACACACCAAGCCAAATCCACTCAAAGGTACCACTGGCGGTATCGTTCAAAAAAGCATGCCGATACATCAGTCGAATATTGCTATTTTCAACGCGGCTTCTGGCAAAGCAGACCGTGTAGGCATCAAGTTGTTGGCTGACGGCAAAAAAATGCGCGTCTTCAAATCCAGCGGCGACGAAATCAAGGCTGCATAAAAATGGCTAAAACAATCACACAACAAGCGGCTACACAGGCTCGCCTGCAGTCACAGTTCCGCGAGAAAATCGCGCCAGCTCTGATTGAGAAATTTGGCTACAAATCACCGATGCAGGTTCCACGCATCACGAAGATCACGCTCAACATGGGTGTGAGCGAGGCAGTTGCTGACAAGAAAGTCATGGACAGTGCTGTTGGTGACATGGCTAAAATTGCTGGACAGAAGCCAGTTGTGACCAAAGCCAAAAAGGCAATTGCTGGTTTTAAAATCCGCGAAGACTTGCCAATCGGCTGTATGGTGACCCTTCGCGGCGTCAAGATGTATGAATTTCTGGATCGCTTTGTAACTGTGGCTTTGCCGCGCGTCCGCGACTTTCGTGGTATTTCAGGCCGTGCCTTTGATGGCCGTGGCAATTACAACATCGGCGTGAAAGAGCAGATTATTTTTCCTGAAATTGAATATGACAAAGTTGATGCTTTGCGTGGACTCAATATCAGTATCACCACAACGGCCAAGACCGACGAAGAGTGCAAGGCTCTTTTGACTGCTTTCCGTTTCCCGTTCAAGAACTGAGGCTCTCGCATGTCAAAACAAGCATTGCTGCAACGCGAAATCAAGCGCGACAAGTTAGTCGCCAAGTTTGCCAAAAAACACGCAGAACTCAAAAAGACTGCCAACGACTTCAAGCGCACTGACGACGAGCGCGCGTTGGCTCGATTGGAGTTGCAAAAGTTGCCGCGTAACGCCAATCCTACTCGCCAGCGCAACCGCTGCGCGATCACGGGTCGTCCGCGTGGTACGTTCCGTCAATTCGGCTTGGCTCGCGCCAAGATTCGTGAGTTGGCATTTGCTGGTGATATCCCTGGTATCACCAAGGCAAGCTGGTAAGCATAGGAGAACCGCAAAATGAGTATGAGTGACCCTATCGCCGACATGTTGACACGCATCCGGAACGCGCAAATGGTTGAAAAAGCCGTTGTTCAAGTGCCATCGTCAAAAGTCAAAGTTGCTATCGCCCAGGTTTTGAAAGATGAAGGCTACATTGATGGCTTCTCGATCAAAACCGACGACGGTAAATCTCAATTAGAGATCGCCCTGAAATACTACGCAGGCAAGCCAGTGATTGAGCGAATTGAGCGCGTCAGTCGCCCAGGTCTTCGTGTGTACAAAGGCAACGGCGCCATTCCTCAAGTCATGAATGGCTTAGGTGTGGCAATTGTCACAACGCCGCAAGGTGTCATGACGGATCGTAAGGCGCGCGCTACCGGTATCGGTGGTGAAGTGCTTTGCTACGTCGCTTAACACTGGCATTGAGGAGTAACTAAAATGTCACGTGTAGGAAAAATGCCAGTGTCTGTACCAAGCGGTGTGGATATAGCGATCAAACAAAACCAAATCAATGTCAAGGGCGCCCTAGGTGCCTTGGCACTGGCCCAAAATGCACTCGTCACTATCACGCAAGATGCCGACAAGCTGAGTTTTGCGCCATCAAATGATTCGCGCGAAGCCAATGCAATGTCTGGCACCATGCGCCAGCTGGTCAACAACATGGTTGTTGGTGTGACCATAGGCTTTGAGAAAAAGCTAAGTCTCGTCGGCGTGGGTTACAAAGCCGCAGCGCAGGGCACCAAGCTGAATTTGACCGTAGGCTATTCACACCCTGTTGACTTTGTCATGCCGGCTGGCATTACTGTGACAACGCCAACGCCCACTGAGATTTTGATCAAAGGCTCTGACCGCCAACGTGTTGGCCAGATAGCAGCTGAAGTTCGTGCAGTTCGTCCACCTGAGCCCTACAAGGGCAAAGGCATCCGTTACGCGGATGAGAAGATCACGATTAAAGAAACCAAGAAGAAATAAGGAGCTGCATCATGTTGACCAAAAAAGAGCAGCGCCTGCGTCGTTCGCGCCAGACACGGATTCGTATCGCTACACAGGGCGTCGCCCGTTTGACGGTAAACCGTACAAATCTGCACATTTATGCCAGCGTTATTTCTGGCGACGGTTCCAAAATTTTGGCTGCTGCATCCACCGCCGAAGTTGAAGTTCGCAACGAAATCGGCGCTTCGGGCAAAGGCGGTAATGTTGCTGCTGCTCAAGCCATTGGCAAGCGTATTGCTGAGAAGGCAAAAGCGGCTGGTGTTGATAAAGTAGCATTTGACCGCGCTGGATTTGCGTACCATGGCCGCGTTAAAGCGTTGGCTGATGCGGCCCGCGAAGCTGGCCTGCAGTTTTAAGAAGAACGGAATAGACGTATGGCCAAGTTTCAAGCTAAATCAGCAAACGACGCTCCAGACGATGGTCTGAAGGAAAAAATGATCGCGGTTAACCGCGTGACCAAAGTGGTAAAGGGTGGCCGCATTCTCGGTTTCGCTGCACTGACCGTAGTTGGTGACGGTGATGGCCGTGTCGGCATGGGTAAAGGCAAGTCGAAAGAAGTGCCGGCAGCTGTGCAAAAAGCCATGGAAGAAGCGCGTCGCAACTTGAATAAAGTGTCCTTGAAAAACGGCACGATTCACCACAAAGTCTCCGGCCACTGGGGTGCAGCGAACGTCATGATGATGCCTGCTGCCAAGGGTACAGGCATCATTGCAGGTGGACCTATGCGCGCTGTTTTTGAAGTCATGGGAATTACCGACATCGTTGCGAAAAGCCATGGTTCGAGCAACCCATATAACATGGTACGGGCTACTTTGGACGCACTTAACAAATCGACGACTGCGTCAGACATTGCTGCCAAGCGCGGTAAGTCAGTCGAAGAAATTTTCGGCTAAAGCGGCTGTTTGAGGATAAAAAATGACGACAGAAAACAGATTGAAAGTTCAGCTGATTCGCAGCCCGATTGGCACCAAAGAATCACACCGTGCCACTGTGCGCGGGCTCGGTTTGCGCGGTGTTAACAGCGTCAGCGAGTTAGAGGACACGCCGGCTGTACGCGGCATGATCAACAAGATCGCGTATTTGGTCAAAATTGTCTAAGCGCCAGACGCACTAGGAATCCAAAATGGAATTGAACGGAATTAAGCCTGGAGAGGGCGCTAAACACTACAAACGTCGAGTGGGACGTGGTATTGGTTCTGGTATTGGCAAAACAGCGGGTCGTGGTCACAAGGGCCAGAAGTCTCGCGCGGGCGGTTACCACAAAGTTGGCTTTGAAGGCGGTCAAATGCCTATGCACCGCCGCTTGCCAAAACGCGGTTTCAAATCGCATTTGCTTAAGTTCAACGCTGAAGTCAGTTTAACTGCGCTGGAGTTGCTCGGTCTGGCCGAAGTTGATTTATTGGCACTCAAAACTGCTGGCCTTGTAGGACAACTGGCCAAAAACGTTAAAGTCATCAAGTCTGGTACGTTGACAAAAGCAGTGAAATTGAATGGCATTGGTGCAACAGCTGGTGCCAAGGCGATCATTGAAGCGGCCGGTGGTGCAGTTTCTGCTGCAGCTTAAGTTTACAGCTCTATCAACGGATTAATCAGTGGCAACCAACGCGACTCCAATTGCAAAAACCGGTAAATTCGGCGATTTACGTAATCGTCTGATTTTCTTGTTGTTGGCGCTGGTTGTGTACCGCATTGGCGCTCACATTCCTGTTCCGGGTATTGATCCTGGACAGCTGAAAGAGCTGTTCAAGGGTCAGTCTGCCGGCATATTGAATCTGTTCAATATGTTTTCTGGTGGTGCTTTGTCTCGATTCACGGTTTTTGCGCTGGGCATCATGCCTTACATTTCTGCCTCTATCATTATGCAACTGCTGACCTACGTCTTACCCACGTTTGAACAGTTGAAAAAAGAGGGTGAAGGCGGTAGGCGCAAGATTACGCAGTACACACGCTATGCAACCTTGGGTTTAGCGCTATTTCAGTCGGTTGGTATTGCTGTTGCGCTTGAGAGTTCGCCTGGACTGGTTCTTGACCCAGGTTTTGGTTTCCGTTTGACGGCAGTTGTAAGCCTAACTGCCGGAACGATGTTTTTAATGTGGTTAGGCGAACAGATCACGGAACGTGGTTTGGGTAATGGTATTTCCATTCTTATTTTTGCGGGTATTGCCGCTGGACTACCTAGCGCAGTGGGCGGGCTGTTGGAGCTCATACGCACTGGTGCAATGAGCATTCTGGTGGCTATTGTGATCATTGCAGTTGTTGCTGCAGTAACTTATTTTGTGGTTTTTGTTGAACGTGGCCAGCGAAAGATTTTGGTCAACTATGCCCGCAGACAAGTAGGTAACAAAGTTTATGGTGGACAGTCATCACATTTACCTTTGAAGCTGAATATGGCTGGCGTGATACCCCCGATCTTTGCCTCTTCCATTATATTGTTGCCAGCAACAGTTGTGGGCTGGGTGAGTACTGGTGAAAGTATGCGCTGGCTGAAGGATATTGCAGCTACATTGGCCCCGGGGCAGCCTGTGTATGTATTGTTGTACGCAAGTGCTATCGTTTTCTTCTGCTTTTTTTATACCGCATTGGTATTTAATAGCCGCGAAACTGCTGATAATTTGAAGAAAAGTGGAGCGTTTATTCCGGGAATCCGACCGGGAGACCAAACTGCTCGATATATTGACAAGATTTTGGTACGTTTGACTCTGGTCGGTGCTGTGTACATCACGTTTGTATGTTTGTTGCCAGAGTTTCTGATTCTGAAATATAACGTGCCGTTTTATTTTGGTGGCACGTCATTGATGATCATTGTGGTGGTGACTATGGATTTCATGGCACAGGTTCAAAATTACATGATGTCGCAGCAGTATGAGTCGTTGCTTAAAAAAGCCAACTTCAAAACTACGCTCGGCGGCTAAATAGATTAAAGTTTAAGGAGAATTGACATGAAAGTTTCTGCTTCGGTTAAGAAAATCTGCCGTAACTGCAAAGTTATTCGTCGCAAAGGTGTTGTTCGCGTGATTTGTACTGACCCACGTCACAAGCAGCGTCAAGGCTAATTTCAAGAGTTTTACAGGATTTATATGGCTCGTATCGCTGGTATTAATATTCCGCCGCAGCAGCATGCTGAAATCGGCTTGACCGCTATTTTTGGCATTGGTCGCACTCGTGCTCGTAAAATTTGCGAGGCCTGTAAGATTGCTTATTCCAAGAAGGTTAAAGACCTGACTGACGGAGATTTGGAAAAAATTCGTGACCAGATCGCTCTGTTTACTATCGAAGGTGACTTGCGTCGTGAAACCACGATGAACATCAAGCGCTTGATGGACATTGGTTGCTACCGCGGTTTTCGCCATCGTCGTGGTTTGCCTATGCGCGGCCAGCGTACACGTACCAATGCCCGCACTCGCAAGGGTCCGCGCAAAGCAGCAGCATCGTTGAAGAAATAAAGTAAGAGATAGGTATAGCACTCATGGCAAAAGCACAAAACAACACGGCTGCACAGCGCGTCCGCAAAAAAGTTCGCAAGAACGTAGCCGACGGCATTGCGCATGTGCATGCATCGTTTAATAACACCATCATCATGATTACCGACCGTCAGGGTAACGCCCTGTCTTGGGCGTCATCGGGTGGCCAGGGTTTCAAAGGTTCACGCAAGTCGACACCTTTTGCAGCCCAGGTCGCGTCCGAAGTGGCAGGCCGTGCCGCAATTGAGCAGGGCATCAAGAATCTGGATGTTGAGATCAAAGGCCCAGGTCCAGGTCGCGAGTCGTCTGTCCGTGCTCTAGGCGCGCTAGGAATTCGCATTAACTCTATTGCTGACGTGACGCCAGTACCGCATAACGGTTGCCGTCCACAAAAACGCCGCCGTATTTAAGTTTTCGTCGTTTTGTCCCATTGACCAGTCAATGAGTTATTGGTGTACAAAACATTTAACCAAAGCCCACCGCCGTTAAGCAACAACGTTAAAGTTGAAGCCGAAGGCTCCTGCAGAAATGCAGTAGATGACCAAAGGAAATTCAAGTGGCACGTTACCTAGGCCCCAAGGCCAAATTGTCTCGCCGTGAAGGCACAGACCTATTCTTGAAAAGCGCTCGTCGCGCCATCGCTGACAAAGCAAAATTTGATTCCAAGCCGGGTCAGCATGGTCGTACCTCTGGTATGCGCACTTCAGACTTTGGCTTGCAGTTACGCGAGAAACAAAAAGTTAAGCGCATGTACGGTGTGCTTGAAAGGCAGTTCCGTCGTTATTTCGAAGAAGCTGATCGTCGCAAAGGAAATACCGGCGCAAATCTGCTTTTCATTCTTGAATGCCGTCTTGACAATGTGGTTTATCGTATGGGTTTCGGCTCAACCCGAGCAGAGGCACGCCAGCTGGTGTCGCACAAGGCGATCACTGTCAATGGTGGTTCAGTGAACATCCCTTCATATATGGTCAAGGCGGGTGATGTGATCGCTGTGCGTGACAAGTCGAAGAAGCAGACCCGTGTAGCAGAAGCTTTGCAGCTGGCTACTCAAGTTGGCATGCCGTCGTGGGTCGATGTCAGCATCGACAAGGGCGAAGGTACTTTCAAGAAGGTGCCTGACCGCGACGAGTTTGCAGCAGATATTAATGAATCGTTGATCGTCGAGTTGTACTCACGCTAATTTCGTTCCTGCGACGCGCCTGACGCGTCGCCGGCCTTATCGGTGTAACGAACCGAGGGTATTGAGAGGAAGATTGCATGCAGACTAATTTACTGAAACCAAAAACTATCAATGTCGAGCAACTGAGCGTTAATCGCGCTAAAGTAACACTCGAACCTTTCGAGCGTGGCTACGGCCACACGCTTGGCAACGCGTTGCGCCGTGTTCTGTTGTCTTCTATGGTCGGTCATGCCGCCACCGAAGTAACAATTGCAGGCGTTTTGCACGAGTATTCGTCTATTGACGGCGTACAAGAGGACGTGGTTAATATTCTGTTGAATCTTAAGGGTGTGGTCTTTAAACTCCACAACCGAGACGAAGTTACTTTGAGTCTGCGTAAAGATGGCACTGGTCCCGTTACTGCCGCTGACATCCAGACCCCGCACGATGTAGAAATCATCAACCCCGAGCATGTGATTGTCAACTTGTCGCATGGTGGCAAGATTGACATGCAAATCAAGGTAGAAAACGGTCGTGGCTATGTGCCTGGCAATGTGCGTCGCTATGGCGATGAGTCGACCAAGTCGATTGGTCGCATTGTTTTGGACGCTTCTTTTTCTCCTGTCAAGCGCGTCAGCTATACAGTTGAAAGCGCCCGCGTTGAGCAGCGTACCGACCTTGACAAGCTGGTCCTGGAAATTGAAACCAACGGCGCTGTGACGGCTGAAGATGCAGTCCGTGCGTCGGCAAAAATTTTGGTGGAACAGCTGGCCGTATTTGCGCAGCTGGAAGGTAACGAGCTGCCCGATTTCAACGCACCGGTGCAGCGCAGCTCGCAGCAGTTTGACCCGATTCTATTGCGCCCAGTTGATGAGCTCGAGCTAACAGTTCGCTCTGCTAACTGTTTGAAAGCTGAGAATATTTATTACATCGGTGACTTGATCCAGCGTACTGAAAACGAGTTGCTCAAGACCCCGAACCTTGGCCGCAAGTCGCTTAACGAAATCAAAGAAGTGCTCGCATCTCGTGGTTTGACCCTTGGCATGCGCCTTGAAAGCTGGCCACCTGCTGGCTTGGACAAACACTAAAGAAATCTCATTCCGCAAGGAATGACGCAATGGGCAGTACCTGATACGGCTGCCTGAAAAAAACCAAAGAGTATTAATAAGGAAACTCACCATGCGCCATGGACACGGACTACGTAAACTAAACCGCACCAGCTCGCACCGCCTGGCTATGTTGCGTAACATGATGAACTCGCTGATTCAGCACGAGGCCATCAAGACAACTTTGCCAAAGGCGAAAGAATTGCGCCGTGTGGTTGAGCCCATGATCACGCTGGCTAAAGAGCCAACGCTGGCCAACAAGCGTCTAGCATTTGACCGTCTTCGTGACCGCGACATGGTTGTGAAATTGTTTGCCGAACTGGGTCCACGTTACAAAGCTCGTCCGGGTGGGTACACACGTATTTTAAAAATGGGTTTCCGTGTTGGCGACAACGCGCCGATGGCTTTGGTCGAGCTGGTTGACCGTCCTGATGTTGCTAATTCTGCAGCACCTAATCCAACGGTCGCAGAATAAGCTATAATCTACTAATACCGCGCGGTGGAGCAGCCTGGTAGCTCGTTGGGCTCATAACCCAAAGGTCGTAAGTTCAAATCTTGCCCGCGCAACCAAACTGCTGGTTGATTCTTAAAGTTTCAAGCCAGACCAAAACGCCTACTTCAAGTAGGCGTTTTGCGTTGTGAAGACCAATAATACTGAGACATCGAGACAAACACGCAGAGACATGGCGTCGAGGCTGACCTATACTTTTACCACTATGGCAATTGCATTTCCCTTTTCAGCGATCGTGGGTCAGGACGAGATGAAGCTGGCGATATTGATCGCAGCTGTCGACCCTGCGATCGGTGGTATTTTAGTGTTTGGTGACCGGGGAACGGGCAAGTCAACGGCGGTTCGCGCACTGGCTGCGCTGCTGCCCAAAATGCGGGCTGTTGTTGGCTGCCCCTACAACAGTGACCCGGCGAATCCCTACGCGGCAGACGGTAGTAAGGCTGAAAAAACGCTTGTAAAAACGCCGGTAAATATACCGGTAAAAAGCCACCTGGTTACAGTGCCAGTGGTCGACCTTCCGCTGGGCGCGACAGAAGACCGGGTGGTTGGCGCGCTTGACTTGGAGCGGGCTTTGTCCCAAGGTGTGAAAGCCTTTGAACCTGGGCTTTTGGCACGTGCCAATCGCGGATTTTTATACATTGATGAAGTCAATTTGCTCGAAGATCATTTGGTCGACTTGTTGATTGACGTTGCCGCGTCGGGTGAAAACGTTGTCGAGCGTGAAGGTCTGAGTGTGCGGCATCCAGCGCGCTTTGTACTGGTGGGTAGCGGCAACCCGGAAGAAGGCGAACTGCGGCCACAGTTACTGGACCGTTTTGGTTTGTCAGTGGAGGTAAAAACGCCTACTGATCTGGCTGGTCGGGTTGAAGTCGTCAAGCGCCGCGATGCTTTTGAGCATGACCCCGCGGCTTTTGTCGAACAATGGAAAAAAGAAGACGAAAAGACGCGCAGGCGTATCGTTGCAGGTCGCAGTCGTCTGGACGCCATCAAGATCAGTGACGTTGCCCGCGAACGTGCGGCTCAACTGTGTATGGCCTTGGGTACAGATGGCCTGCGTGGCGACCTGACGCTGATTCGCGCTGCACGCGCCTATGCTGCGTTGCAAGGTGATGCCGCCATCACTGACAAACATTTCAAGCGCATTGCTGCACCAGCACTGCGCCACCGACTACGCCGCAACCCTTTGGATGATTCAGGCTCTACGGTTCGGGTTGATCGGGCGGTTGCTGAGTTGATGGGCGCTTGAAGTGTTTTCTGACGGGCCGCTCTTTAAGAAGTGTGGGGGCCATCGATGAGTTTGGTTGCGGCACTGTTTGCTGTTGACCCGTGTGGTTTAGGCGGCGTTGCGTTCCGTGCGCCGGCCGGCCATGTGCGCGATGAATGGCTGGCGCTGCTCAAAAAATTGTTGCCAGCTGATACGCCGCAAAGACGTATTCCGCTGAATATTAATGACGCTGCGTTGCTGGGGGGCCTCGATTTAGGTGCGACGCTAAGTGCGGGTCGCCCCATCGCACAGCAGGGCGTGCTTGCCCACGCCGACGGCGGTGTGGTGTTACTGGCCATGGCAGAGCGTTTGCCGCTTACTATGGCCGCAAGGTTGGCTGCCGTGTTGGACACGCAGGAGGTCGCCATTGAGCGCGACGGCTTGGCGCTCCGGCTGCCAACGCGGCTTGGCGTGGTGGCGCTCGACGAAGGCATGGACGACGACGAGCTAGTGCCCACTGCTTTGCTAGACCGGCTGGCATTTTTGGTGCGGTTCAATCCAAATAATGCGGACGTTGAAACTTGCGAATGGGCTGCTGCCGACATCGCGCAAGCCAGAGCGCTTTTGCCTGACGTCAAGGCGTCTGATGACATCGTGCAGGCGTTGTGTGCTGCTGCTCTTGCATTGGGTGTGTATTCATTGCGCGCACCGCTTTTTGCGCTCAAAGCTGCGCGTTGTGCCGCCGCACTGGACGGCGCACTTGAAGTAACTGAACTGCATGCTGCGCTGGCTGCCAAATTGGTATTAGCGCCGCGTGCGACGCAATTGCCACAGACGCCAGCAGAAAGTGACGAGCCGCCGCAACCGGAGCCCGAGGAATCGCAAAACGCCGAAAAACAGGAAAAACAGGAAAAACAAGAAAACAGGCAGGATCAGCCTGAGCCGCCTCCAAACAACGAAGAGAACAAAGAGCAAGATATCAACCAGACCGACGCTTTGTCTGACCACGTGCTTCAAGCAGCCCAGGCCGCCATACCTGCAGGCCTGCTGGCCGCGCTACAAGTTGGCCAGGGGGCGAAGGTGCGCGCCCAGGCAGCTGGGCGGTCGGGTGCGGCGCAAAAAAGCCAGACACGCGGCAGGCCCATGGGTGCCAGACGAGGTGAGCCGCGAGGTGGCAGCAGACTGAACGTGATTGAAACCCTGCGTGCCGCCGCGCCGTGGCAAAAGCTGCGGGAAAAACAAAGCCCCACAGTTGTAGGTACACAAGCCAAACGGATTCACGTCCGGCGTGAGGACTTTCACGTTACCCGCTTCAAGCAGTCAAGCCAAACCACAACGCTGTTTGTGGTCGACGCGTCGGGCTCTTCGGCATTGCATCGGCTGGCAGAGGCCAAAGGCGCCGCTGAGCTGCTGCTGGCAGATTGCTATGTGCGGCGCGACCGGGTGGCGGTGCTGGCCTTTCGCGGCAAAACTGTCGAGCTGCTGCTGCCGCCCACACGTTCTCTGGCCCGGGCCAAGCGGGCATTGGCTGGTTTGCCAGGGGGTGGCGGTACGCCTTTGGCCAGCGCCATTGATGCAGCCCGCGAACTGGCAGACCAGATCAGCCGCCGTGGCGAAACCCCAATCGTCGTGTTGCTTACCGACGGACGTGGCAACATGGCGCGCGACGGCACACCGGGCCGAGCCAAAGCGGGCGAAGACGCTGTCGCTGCAGCCCGTCAAATGCGCCTGTCGGGTATCACGGCGCTGCTTTTGGACACCTCGCCGCATCCACAAGCGGCCGCTCAAGCCTTGGCGCAAGACATGGGAGCAACCTACGTCCCTCTGCCCCACGCAGGTGCGCAAGCTGTATCAAGGGTCGTGCAACTTGCCAGTGCATCGGCCCGGCAGCAATGAGCCACTAGATGCAATGACCCAACGTCTGAACTGGGAGCGTGACGGCAGGCATTGGCCTTACCGCGAACACAGCCGCTTTGTACAAGCCGCCGGATTGCATTGGCATGTTCAGTTGATGGGCGTGGACGCAGGTTTACCCACGGTTTTGTTGCTACACGGCACAGGCGCGTCCACACACACCTGGCGCGGCCTGATTCCTTTGCTCACACCCCACTACAGCGTACTGTCGCTCGATTTGCCCGGCCACGCTTTTACCGACATGCCGCCTCAAGGCACCCGATCGCGGCAATTGTCACTGCCAGGCATGGCCGAAGCAATCAGCGACTTGCTAACCCTACTGAAAGTCAGTCCTGCACTCATTGTGGGGCATTCAGCCGGTGCTGCCATTGCCGTGCGGATGACGCTTGATCGGCTGGCCACACCGCAGCGCATCATCAGCATCAACGGCGCCTTGCAGCCTTTAGGCGGGCTGGCCGGGCAGGTGTTTTCACCCGTGGCAAAACTGATGTCAGCGCTGCCCTTTGTGCCGTCGCTGTTTGCGTGGCAAGCCGCACAACCCAGCGTTGTGCAAAAGTTAATCGACAGCACCGGCTCCAAACTAGACGATGCGGGCAGGGCGCTTTACGGCCAACTGGTCAGTAACCCGGGTCACGCCGCAGGAGCGCTGGGCATGATGGCCAACTGGGACCTGCCGCAACTGGCCATGGATTTGCCGTGCCTTGCCACGCCGCTCAGCCTGCTGGTCGGCAGCAATGACCAAACTGTGCCGCCCCGGCAAGCTGCGCGGCTGGTGGCGCTGTGGCCTCAATCGTCAGCGACACCGCCTCCGCTGATGGTCAACTTGCCTGGTCTGGGCCATTTGGCGCATGAAGAGCGGCCAGACTGGGTGGCTGCGCATATCGTAAGCCAACCTATTGCCACGTGAGTTTGCTATTTAATTAAGAGCTACTAGCGCACGTATTTATTGGGTTGCAGGACTATTTAATGCTTGAAAAGTATCTTGTTCAGCCGAAAAACAGATTTTTGGTTTGCTTCGTTCTCTCGTTGGCCGGCATGTCCACACTGGCCACTGCGGCCGAAACCAAATCCAACGCGGTTGGTGTGACTGTCTGGACCTGCAGCGCCTTTTACCTGCCCGCCAGAAGCATCTGGCAGCGCACCGTCGATATTGAGTTTGATGCCCAGGATGTGCGTACGGTACAAATTGACGGAATTCCTGTGTACACGTTCAACATCCAAGGCACAACAGTGCTAACCGCGGTTGATGGAGAGCGCATCCAGTTTGACCCTGTCGCCCAGACGTGGGCTAGCGACTTGCGCGGTATCGTCAGTTCTTTGGGCCGTTGCGCCAAATAACAGGTTACCTCGTTGGCTTTGGCTTTCTAGACGGAAATTTGAACAGACATGTTGCAAATCACTATTCAGCTGCTAAAAAGTTATGTTTCTGATGCCAAATTAGCCTGCAGCCCAATACGTTATCGCGTAAGCAGCTACATAAAAAGTAGCGTGTGCTATCTGCTTAAGGTTGGACGCCGTCAATCACCAACGTCAACTTGCTGCCGCCCGCCTTGAAGGGTGCGCTTTGCCCGATCAAGTCACCGCTTTGCGGCAGGGCATTGCCTGACTTGGACACCCGGGCGCCGACCACGACAAGATCGAATTTCGAGAGCTTGAGCTCGTCCGCCATAGCGGTACTATCGTCCAGCGTGAAGGTGATGGGCAACTCGCTGACTTTACGTTTCAAAATAGCCAATGGCATGCGGGGGCCTTGAGCGGCACGAGCGAAGATGAAAACGGTGTCGTCTGGGGCGACTTTACTTTTCAATGCGGGTGACAGGTTGACAACGCCTTGAATAGCGGCGGTGGCAGCCAAAGGTGAGGGTGCTGACTTGACGGCTACCGGTGATGAACCAGCTTGGCCAGATGCGACGCGTGCTTCATCTACGCTGCTGGCCAGGCCCTGGGCAAAGTCGCTGCCAGGCGGGGCCAGGCCTTGCGCTTTGCTCCAGAACTCAATGGCTTTTGCAAAGTCTTTTTTCTCAAACGCCGCGCTGCCTGCCAACGCCAGCGCTTTGACGTTGTTCGGGTCCAGTACCAGCGCGCGCTCGAACAGCCGGGTCGGCTCACCCGCCATGCTTTGGCCTTGCAACATGGCCAATACATCGGCGTGGTCGGCCATGATTTGCGCGTTACCGGGGTTGAGCTCAACCGCGCGCTTGTAGGCTTTGCTGGCCTGTGGAAACTTTTGCATGGCGGCATAAGACCGGGCAAGCATTTCCCATGCTTTGGGGTCTGGCGCTTCATTGGCGGGTACCGCCTCCAGGCGGGCAGCAAATGCACTGACCATGGCTTCGATTTGCTCGGGGGTCGGGTCAGTTTCTGCCTTGGCTTGAAGGTTGGCAGGATCCAGTGCCTGAATATTGCCGATAAAACCGTAAATGCCCAGTGCCAATAGCGGTATGAGCAAGCCCAGAGCTAACGCAGTACGGGTCGACTTTGCAGGCGCGACGCTGGACTCTGGTGCACTTTCTTCTTCCAAAGCGCGGCGTTCAATTTCGCTTTTTGCCAATGCCAGCTGTTCAGCGTTAATGCTGCCCGCTGCAAAATCTGCATCTAGCTGCGTGAGCTGACTGCGCAGGACGGACAGGTTGGCTTGGGCTGCGCCGTTGGCGGGGTTTTTATGGCCACCATTTGTCTTGAGCAAGGCAGGCAATACCAGTGCAAGAGCCAACACCAAAAGCAGGGCGGCAGAGATCCAGAAAGCAGTCATTATTTTTATGTTTTAAGGTGGCGTGGCTAAAAGGGCACGTGCTTTGGCTGCATCAGCATCGCTCAGTGCAACGGGAAGTGCCGCAAGCCTGCGCCGCCGTACATTGAGTACCAGCATCATGAGCGCGATACCCAGCAATACAAACGGCCCCACCCACAGCAGAACAGTTGAGGTTTTAAGCGGTGGGCGGTACAGCACAAAGTCACCGTAGCGTTGAACCATGAAGTCCAGAATCTGCTTTTGCGACTGGCCTTCGTTCAACTTGATGCGGATCTGGTTCTTCAAATCTACCGCCAGGTCGGCATGTGATGCCGCGATGGTTTCGTTCTGGCAGACCAGGCAGCGCAACTCCTCAGCAATCACCATCATGCGGGCCTCCAGCGCTGGGTCGGCCGATGTGTTGGGGGCGACTTTGGCGTAAGTCACCAAACTCAAGCAAAGCAACAACGCCGAGAAGAGCAATTTCATGGGTCAGCTCGCATTCAGTTTTTTGACCAGCGGCAAAATCGTGTCCCGCAGCGCCTCGGGTGTGACCGGACCAATCTGTTTGTAGCGAATCAAACCCTGCTTGTCGACGACAAAGGTTTCTGGCACGCCATACACGCCAAGGTCAATGCCGACCAGGCCATCAGCGTCAACCAAAGAGGCCACATATGGGTTGCCAAAATTGTTGAGCCAGGCAATCGCGGCAGGCGACTTGTCTTTGTAGTTCAAACCGTAAATCGGTACCTGGTTGGTTTTGGCCAGGTCTACCAGGTACGGGTGCTCAATGCGGCAGGCTACGCACCATGATGCCCAGACATTGAGCAACCAGACTTTGCCCAGCATGTCCTGCGCCGCAATGGTTTTTTCTGGCGCGCTGAGCACAGCCAGTTTGAAGGGCGGTACAGGCTTGTTGATCAGCGGCGACGGTACTTCACGCGGGTTCAGCGTCAAGCCAATGGCCAAAAACCCGACCAACACGATAAAAATACCCAGCGGCAAGAACCGCTTGACCGTTGTGCTGTTCATCAAACGCGAACCGCAATGTTTTCTTTGGCAACCAATGCAGTTGCTGGCAATGGTGCATCAGGCTGGGCAACTGGAACAGATTTTTTAGCCGCAACCTTGACTGACCGGTAACGCCTGTCCAGCACAGCCAACAGGCCGCCCAGTGCCATCAGCACGCAGCCAAACCAGATCCAGTTGACAAAGGGTTTATGGTGCAGGCGCACACTCCAGGCTGTCGCGCTGACGGGCTCACCCAAAGCCACATACAAATCACGCAGCACGCCGCGGTCAATGGCCACTTCAGTCATAGGCATGCTGCGCACGGTGTAAATTCGGCGTTCGGGTTGCAGCGTTGCGATGACTTTGTCACCATCAGTGACGGTGAGCGTGGCCTTGGCTGATGTGTAGTTCGGCCCTTTGGTTTGCACCACGTTGTCAAGCCTGAAAGTAAAGCCGCCAACGCTGGCTGTTTCACCCGGCTCCATGCGCACATCGTTTTCGCTTTGAAAGCTGCTGACCACCGTCACGCCGACGATGAACACCGCTATACCGAAATGCGCCAGCAGCATGCCGTAGTAGCTACCCGGCAAAGATGCAAAGCGCGCCAGCCAGCTGGGCGAGCGGTGTTCACGTACTTTGTCAATCAGGTTGACGACAGCGGTGCTGCCTACCCAAACTGCCAGCAGCAGGCCAAGCCCTGTCATGGGCGTCCAGGTGCCGAGCATCATGGGCGCAATGACAGCACTGGCAATGCTGACACCAATCGCCCAACGCAGGCGCTTGGTCAAGTCCATCACCTTTGCCTGCCGCCAGCGCGTCATCGGGCCGACACCCATCAAAAACAAGGCGGGCGCAATCAGCGGCACAAACACGGCCACAAAATACGGTGGGCCAACCGACAGTTTGCCCATGCCCAGTGCGTCAATCACCAGCGGGTAGAGCGTACCCAGCAATACGGCAGCGGCAGAGACCACCAGCAGCACGTTGTTGGCCAGCAGCATGGATTCGCGCGAGACCGGCTCAAAACTGCCGCCCAAACCGACACGCGGCGCGCGCCATGCAAAAAGCGCCAGCGAGCCGCCAATCACCACCACCAAAAAGCCCAAAATAAATACGCCGCGCGCCGGGTCGGTTGCAAAAGCGTGTACCGAGCTGAGCACGCCTGAACGAACGATGAACGTACCCAGCAGCGATAAAGAAAACGTCATGATGGCCAGCAGCGCCGTCCACATTTTGAAGCCACCGCGCTTTTCAGTCACCGCCAGTGAATGGATGAGCGCCGTACCTACCAGCCACGGCATGAAAGACGCGTTTTCAACCGGGTCCCAAAACCACCAACCGCCCCAGCCCAGCTCGTAGTACGCCCAAAAGCTGCCAAGTGCAATACCCACTGTTAAAAAGCACCACGCCACCGTGGTCCAAGGGCGAGACCAGCGCGCCCAAGCGGCATCCAGCCTGCCTGAGAGCAGTGCAGCAATCGCAAACGCAAAAGCCACGACAAAGCCGACATAGCCCATGTACAGCATGGGTGGGTGAATGATCATGCCCGGGTCTTGCAGCAAAGGGTTCAGGTCTTGCCCATCTGGCGCGGCGGGCAGCAGGCGGGTAAACGGGTTGGATGTGAGCAGCGTGAACAAAATAAAACCGCAACTGATGAGCCCCATCACGCCTAGTACGCGGGCGATCATGCGGTCGTCAAGCTGCTTGGAAAAAATCGACACTGCCAATGTCCAGCCGGCCAAAATCAGCGACCACAACAGGATCGAACCTTCATGGTTGCCCCATACAGCGGTAAATTTGTACACCAGGGGCAGCATGCTGTTTGAATGCTGTGCTGCCAGCTGAACAGAAAAGTCATCGGTGACGAAGGCATACGTCAGGCAGGCGTAGGCAATGGCGACAAACAGAAATTGCCCGCGTGCTGACGGCCGGGCCAGCGCCATCCAGGCCGCGTTGCCTTTGTGCGCGCCGATAAGCGGCAACACGCTTTGCATGAGGGCCATCATGAAAGCTAAAATTAGGGCGAAGTGGCCGAGTTCACTGATCATGGGGAGATTGCCTTGCTGGATAGCGTGAGGGTTGTCTAGGGGTAGGTTTTGAGCGTTTTGCTGCTTTGCTGCGGCGCGCCTGCCTTGGCTTTTGCCAGGGCATCAGCGGCTTCTGGCGGCATGTAGTTTTCATCATGCTTGGCAAGCACCTGGTCCGCTTTAAAAATTCCGTCAACACCCAGTTTGCCCTGCGCCACCACGCCCTTGCCCTCTTTGAACAAGTCAGGCAGCAAACCGGTGTACGTCACAGGGATGGTTTTGGCCATGTCGGTGACGACAAAGCGTGTTGTCAAACCTTGCGGTTCGCGTGTGATGCTGCCCATTTCCACCAAACCGCCCACCCGAAAGCTGCGCCCGATGGGGGCTTCTTTGGCCGCCACCTGAGTGGGACTGAAGAAAAACACCAGGTTGCTGTTAAAAGCATTCAAAACAAGGGCAGTGGCCACGCCCAAAGCAGCGAGGCCGCAAGTAATCGCAATCAGTCGTTTGCTTCTTGGTTTCATGTTTCAGATTGTCCCTTGTCTGGCGTGCCCTGTTCATGCACCTCAGCCAAAAGCGCACGCCGTTTGAGGTTAAGGGACATCGGCTCAAAAACGCACACCAAAGCGCAGACCCCCAGAGAGCCCCAGACGTACAAGCCGTAGCCACCCATCGCCAAAAACTCTGAAAAGCTATTCCACATTGGTCAACCCCATCTCTGCACGGGCCCACGCGGTGTGGCGTTCACGCTCCAGAATAATCACCCGCACCCGTTTGAGGACGACCGCAATACAGTAAGCCCAAAAAGCCAGCGCCATGACCAGCATGGCGACCAGCATCGGCGTGGCCATGCTCGTGCCTTTGAAGCTGACTGACGCGCCCTGATGCAGGGTGTTCCACCATTTGACTGAAAAGTAAATGATGGGCACATTGACCACACCGACCAGCGCCAGCAGCCCGGCGGCACGGTCAGCCCGGCGCGCGTCATCAATCGATGCGTGCAGCGACATGAAACCGATGTATAAAAACAGCAGCACCAGCTCGGACGTCAGGCGCGCGTCCCATACCCACCACGCGCCCCAGGTGGGCTTGCCCCACAGCGCCCCTGTCCACAGGGCTAAAAATGTCATCAGTGCACCCGTGGGGGCGATGGCGCAGGCCATCATCGACGCCAGGCGTGAATTGAACACCAACCCGGCCCCGGCCCAGCCCGCCATGGCAACGTACAGCACCATCGACATCCAGGCGGTGGGGACGTGGACAAAAATAATGCGGTAAGCCTGGCCTTGGGTGGCGTCTGTGGGCGCAACCCACAAGCCCAGGTACAAGCCGTACACCATCAAAAGCACGCCAATGGCGGCAAACCAAGGCATCAGCTTGCCCGCAAGCGCGTAAAACCGCTGGGGCGCAGCGAAATAGAACCAGTTAATTCTGGTGGTGGACTTGCTTGTGGGCACAGTTAAAAATTCCTCAATCTTGTCAGCGATTTTATTCAATACGGCAAAACGCCTACGCGCCAATCCGTCAACACACTATTCCATCGAAATCCGCAGTGCTGCTGCCGCCACCCAGGGGGCAGCCATCAGGGTCACAATCAACAACGCCCCCAGCAAAGAAAAGTGCCCTGCCACGTCCAGGCCAGCTGTGTGTGCTTCAACTGCGCCTGCGCCAAAAATCAGCACGGGAATGGTCAGGGGCAGAACCAGCAGCGACAGCAAAACGCTGGAGCCTCGCAACCCCACCGTCAGGGCGGCACCCAATGAACCCACCAGGCTCAAAATGGGTGTACCTATCAGCAAGGACAACACCAACACGCCAGTAGCTGATGCAGACAGATCAAATTGCAAAGCCAGCACCGGTGACAGCAGTACCAGCGGCAAACCAGAACCCACCCAATGCGCCAGTGTCTTGCCCAGCACCAGCACGGCCAGCGAGTGGGTTGACAGCAGCATCTGCTCTAAAGTTCCGTCGCTGTGGTCGTCAGCAAACAAACGCGGCAGCGACAGCATTGAGGCCAGCATGGCCGCCACCCACAACACGCCCGGTGCCATGGTGCGCAGCAGTTGTGGCTCAGGCCCGACACCTAACGGAAACAAGCTGACCACCATCACAAAAAAGATCAGCGTTGAAAAGGTGTCGCTGCGCCGCCGTAGGGCCACCCGCAAGTCGCGCCGAAGCACCACCATCAGGCCCGTCATCATGCCGCTCATAGTGTCAAATCCAGTTGACGGGGCGCCGCGATGGCCAAATCCTGGTGGCTGGTCAGTACCACCATGCCGCTGCTTTTCAGGTGCGCTTCGATCAGGCCTGTCAGCCAGGCGTTGGCCGCGGTGTCCAGTGCATTAAACGGTTCGTCAAGAATCCACAACGGCGCGTTTTGGCTCATGGCCAGCCGCGCCAACGCGCTACGCCTGCGCTGACCCTGTGACAAGCGCCTGGCGGCTGTGCGCTCATGGCCACGCAAACCGGCGCTTTGCAGTGCAGCCAACGCGGCAAGCTTGTCAGGTGTCTGGCCGCGCAATGCGCAGGCGTCCCATAAATTTTCAAGCGGCGATAGCTCGTCTTTGATCGCAGCCGCGTGTCCGATGTAAACCAGGGCTTTACCAAAAACTTCTCTATGAGCTGCCAGGGGCTGCTCGCACCACAACACCTGCCCGTAACTGGGCATTAGCAGGCCGCACAACATGCGCAGCAGACTGGTTTTGCCTGCGCCATTGGCGCCGCGCACCCGTAACAAAGTGCCGGGTTGGACGTCAATTGACAGGCCGCTGAACAACTCACGGCTGCTTCTGGTGCAGGCCAGGTCGTCAAGTCGCAGGTTTTGGTTCATCGCTTGACCCACGCTGTATGAACTTCATGTAAACGCCGCACGGTGTAACTCCAAAAATTGATGGCTGGGTGGATTGTCATGCGAGAAGGCCGCTAAAGCTCTCCGCGTTACAGCGGGTTGACGCTTTGTTTAAAAGTGTCTATATTAGTTGACAGTTAAATGTGACAAGTAATATTTACACAAGGAGCGCCTCATGAAAGCCATCACACACATTGAGCAGTCACTAGCCGCAGCGCTAGCTTTGGGCGAAGACCCAGGTTGCCCGCCCAAACTGGCCAGTGCGGTGCGGCATGCGGTGTTCCCGGGCGGCGCGCGAATCCGTCCGCAGTTGTGTCTGGCGGTGGCGCACGCCTGCGGCAATGACGATCCTCTGCTGGCAGATGCGGCGGCAGTGGCGATTGAGCTGCTGCATTGCGCGTCTCTGGTGCATGACGATTTGCCTTGTTTTGATGATGCACCGACGCGCCGGGGCCGGGCCTCGGTTCACTTTGCTTATGGCGAACCTCTGGCGGTGCTGGCCGGTGATGCCTTGATCGTTCTGGCTTTTCAAACGCTGGGTCTGGCGGGTGGCAAGTCACCCCGCCGCATGGCCGAAGTGCTGGGCGTGGTGGCCAAAGGCGTTGGCATGCCATTTGGCATTGTGGCTGGGCAAGCGTGGGAAAGTGAGTCCAGAGTGTCTTTAACGGCCTACCAGCGCGCCAAAACCGGCGCGCTGTTTGTTGCGGCTACCGCTGGCGGCGCACTGGCTGCGGGGGCAGACGCCAGGCCCTGGGTGGCGCTGGGTGAGTGGTTGGGCGAGGCCTATCAGGTGGCCGACGACATCCGCGATGTCATGGCGGACCCCGCGTTGCTGGGCAAGCCTGTTGGCCAGGATGTGGCTTTGGGTCGCCCCAGCTCAGCCATTGACTTGGGGCTGGGCGGCGCGATTGCCTATTTTGAAAAGCTGGTGCAGTCGGCCATCGACTCGGTGCCAGAATGCGCAAGCCGCGAAGCCATGCGCCAACTGGTGCGCCTGGAGTCTGAGCGCCTGGTGCCGCGTGAAGCTTGTGATCAATTTAGGCATCATGGTGCTTTAGCCCTCGTAGATGTTGCGCAAGTAGCTACTAAAAGCGTAGCAGTTTAATGCGGACACTCGATCTGGCTAAACCGCAGGACGGGGGGCGCAACAGGCCTGCCTGGCGTGACCGCCTTGACGCCTGGATGGACAGCAAGCTGACGGACCCCAACTTTTCGCGTTGGGCTGCTGGCAACATGTTTACCCGCTGGATCACGCGGCGTCGTTCAAGACAAGTGTTTGATGTGATGGCGGGTTTTGTGTATTCGCAAGTACTGCTGGCTTGCGTGCGGCTGCGTATTCTTGAGCTGGTCAACGAGTCACCCCGCACGCTGGACGAGCTGGCACACATTTGCCAGGTGCCGACCGGTGCTTTGCAGCGTTTGGTCAATGCTGCTGTAGCGCTCAAGCTGCTGGCGCTGCGTGGGCAGGGTCGATACGGCTTGGGCCCTTTGGGTGCGCCAGTTGCGGGCCACCCGGGCATACGCGCCATGATTGAGCACCACGCAGTCCTGTACCATGACATGCAAGACCCGGTTGCATTGCTGCGGGACCAGGTCACTGACGGGCAAATGATGGCGTACTGGCCGTATGTTGAAACGCAGGGGGCTGATGGCGCGCCGCAACCAGCGCCGAGAGCCTGGGCGCAAGAAAAAGTCTCCCGTTACTCGCAGCTCATGTCGGCATCGCAACCCTTTGTGGTCGATGAGGTGCTCGCCACTTACTCCTTTGCCAACCACCGCTGCGTGCTCGATGTCGGTGGTGGTCAGGGCACGTTTGTCAGCCGCCTCGCCGGGGATGCCCCACATTTAAAACTCAAACTGTTTGACTTGCCCCAAGTGGCAGAGCTGGCACAGGACAACTTCAAGCAAAAGTCGCTGTCGGGCCGTATTGAAGCATTTGGCGGCGATTTTCTGAAAGACGCGCTGCCAGAAGGCGCTGACTTGGTCACGCTGGTGCGCGTGGCGCATGACCACCCAGATGCGCATGTCAACACCCTTTTAATGTCAATCTTTAAAGCTTTACCCGCCGGGGGCACGCTGCTTTTGACCGAACCGATGGCACAGGCCAGTCATGAAGCGCCGCTGGGAGATGCTTACTTTCATTTTTATCTCCTGGCGATGGGTTCTGGACGGCTACGCACAGTTCAAGAGCTAACTGACATGATTTTGGCTGCAGGGTTTAGCAGCGTTGAAGTTCTGGACAACCCCATGCCGCTGCAAACGCGGATTTTGGTTGGCAAGAAGTCTAAGTAAATACCCTCAATTCGAATGAATTTACTTAAATAGCGTAAATAATAGTTGACACTTTAATTTGTAAACGTAAACTGACACTCATGCAAGCCCAAGCCATTGTTTTCCAAGCGCCCCAGCACCTGCTGGTCAAAGCGCTGGATCTGCCCCAACTGGGCGCAGGCGATATTGAGGTTCAGGTCGAATTTAGCGGCATCAGCACCGGAACAGAGCGTTTATTGTGGGACGGCACCATGCCCGCGTTCCCCGGCATGGGGTATCCGCTGGTACCCGGTTACGAGTCGGTCGGCCGTGTGGTTGGCAAAGGCTCTGGTGTTGACATTCAATTAGGCGCGCGGGTTTTTGTTCCCGGCGCGCAGTGTTTTACCGGCGTCCACAATTTATTTGGCGGTTCTGCTTCACGGCTGGTGGTTCAGCACACGCGCACCGTGTCTGTGCATGACTCGCTGGGCGCTGAAGCGGTGTTGATGGCTTTGGCCGCCACTGCACAACATGCGCTGGCAGGTGGTGCGCCGCCAGATTTGATCATCGGCCACGGTGTCATGGGTCGTTTGCTGGCCAGACTGACAGCGGCCGCTGGCCACGCCGCGCCAACGGTGTGGGAGCTGAACCCTGCCCGCCAAACTGGCGCTGAAGGCTACTGCGTTTGCAGCCCCAATGACGACACCCGCCGTGACTACCGCGCGATTTATGACGTCAGTGGTGACTCCGGCATTCTTGACAAAGCGATTGCGCGCCAGGCACCGGGTGGTGAGGTCGTGCTGGCTGGTTTTTACAAACAGTCACTCAGCTTTGCCTTTGCACCAGCCTTTATGCGCGAAACACGCATTCGTATCGCTGCCCAGTGGCAACGTGAAGATTTATTAAAAGTAACGGCGCTCGCACACAGCGGCCTGCTGTCGCTGAAGGGCTTGATCACCCACACCGAGCAACCTGCACAGGCAACAGCTGCTTATCAAACCGCGTTCAGTGACGCGGATTGCCTGAAGATGATTTTGGATTGGAAACACAGCGCATGAACCCGACAACCATCATGGTCAGAGACTTGCGCGCCGAGGCGGCTATTGAGCCTAATCCCGTCAATACAGCTTTGAAAACGGGCGAGGCCAATAAAGAAACACAAATCATCGCCATTTACGGCAAGGGCGGCATTGGCAAAAGCTTCACGCTGGCTAACTTGAGCTACATGATGGCGCAGCAGGGCAAAAAAGTTTTACTGATTGGCTGTGATCCAAAAAGTGACACCACCAGCCTTTTGTTTGGTGGCCGGGCTTGCCCCACAATCATTGAAACGTCGTCCAAGAAAAAACTCGCTGGTGAGGCAGTTGCGATTGGCGACGTGTGCTTCAAGCGCGACGGCGTTTACGCCATGGAACTTGGCGGCCCGGAAGTTGGCCGCGGTTGCGGCGGTCGCGGCATTATTCACGGCTTTGAGCTGCTTGAAAAGCTTGGTTTTCATGACTGGGGCTTTGACTACGTGCTGCTCGACTTTTTGGGCGACGTGGTGTGCGGCGGTTTTGGCTTGCCAATTGCCCGTGACATGTGCCAAAAAGTCATCGTGGTGGCCAGCAACGATTTGCAGTCGCTGTACGTCGCCAACAACGTTTGCTCGGCTGTTGAATACTTCCGCAAGCTGGGCGGCAACGTCGGCGTGGCGGGCATGGTGATTAACCGCGACGACGGCACCGGCGAGGCATCAGCCTTTGCTGAAAAAGTTGGCATTCCTGTCCTGTCAATCATCCCGGCCAACGACGACATTCGCCGCAAGAGCGCCAGCTACGAAATCATTGGCCGGCCTGACTCTGTCTGGGGCCCGATGTTTGCGCAGCTGGCCGAAAACGTCGGTACATCCCAGCCGATTCGCCCGAAACCGATGACGCAAGACGAGTTGCTGGGCTTGTTCTCAGCCGATGTGGTGGGCCGCAATGTAGTGCTGGAGCCCGCCACGCAATTTGACATGTGCGGCAAAAAAGAAACTGTCAAAGAAACGCTTGAAGTCGTTTACGACGAAGTTTGAATTCACAAGCAATTCAAAAACACATCATGAGCACCGTCATTCCCATCATCCCCATGCCCACAGCGCCAATCAGTACGGCGCTCGAAGGCGACGGTATGGGTTGCCACAGCGGCGGTGAAGCCATGCTGGCTGCAGCCAAATCGGCAGGCAAATCAGAAATCCTGGACCAGTATGCCAAAGACTACCCAAAGAACCCAAAAGCCGGCCCGCACAACCAGCCGCAAAGCATGTGCCCTGCCTTTGGCTCATTGCGTGTGGGTTTGCGCATGCGGCGTACCGCCACTATCTTGTCCGGTTCTGCTTGCTGCGTTTATGGCCTGACGTTCACGTCGCACTTTTACGGTGCCAAACGCAGCGTGGGATATGTGCCGTTCAATTCTGAATCACTTGTCACGGGCAAGTTGTTTGAAGACATTCGCGAAGCCGTGTTTCAGCAGGCTGACCCGGCGTTGTACGACGCCATCGTCATCATCAACTTATGCGTGCCCACTGCCAGCGGTGTGCCACTGCAAATTTTGCCCAAGGAAATCAACGGCGTTCGCATCATCGGCATTGACGTGCCTGGTTTTGGCGTGCCAACCCATGCAGAAGCCAAAGATGTACTTGCGGGCGCGATGTTGAAATACGCACGCACTGAGGCACTCGCAGGCCCGGTGCAAGCACCGCGTAATGGCAAGTCAGACAAGCCGACCATCACGCTGCTGGGTGAAATGTTCCCGGCTGACCCGGTCATCATCGGCATGATGCTGGAGCCCATGGGACTGGCTGCTGGCCCGAGCGTTCCTACCCGTGAATGGCGTGAGCTGTATGCCGCGCTGGATTGCGCAGCGGTAGCCGCCATTCACCCTTTTTATACCGCCAGTGTGCGCGAGTTTGATGCTGCGGGCCGCAAAGTTGTCGGCTCCGCTCCCGTAGGTTACGACGGCACCGAGGCCTGGTTACAAGCCATTGGTGAAGCAACCAACATTGCGCAAAGCGATATTGACGCTGCCAAGAACAAGTTTTTGCCAGCGATTCGCGGCGCGCTCAGCAAAACGCCCATCAAAGGCCGTATCACCCTGAGCGGCTACGAAGGCTCTGAATTGCTCGTGGGCAGATTGCTGGTGGAAAGCGGTGCTGACCTTCGTTACGTGGGAAGCGCCTGCCCAAGAACAGCCTGGAACGAGGCTGACGTGCAGTGGCTTGAGAGTAAAGGTGTCATGGTGCAATTTCGCGCGTCGCTGGAGCAAGATCTCGCCGCCGTGCATGAGTTCAAACCTGACCTGGCCATTGGCACCACGCCCATTGTGCAAGCAGCTAAAGAGCTCACCATTCCGTCGCTGTATTTCACCAACCTCATTTCAGCTCGTCCCTTGATGGGGCCCGCCGGTGCAGGGTCGCTGGCCACGGTGGTCAACGCTGCCATTGGTAACAAAGCCCGCTTTGAGCAAATGAAAGAATTTTTCGGCTCGGTAGGCACCGGTCATTCAACCGGCGTGTGGGAAGCTGCACAAGGCATACCGCAAGACAGGCCAGATTTCAAAGCTGACCAGCGCCGCCAGGCCATCAAGATGGCTAAAAAGCGCAAAGCCGAGGAAATGGTCTGATGTTAGTTTTAGACCACGATCGTGCAGGCGGCTATTGGGGTGCGGTGTATGTGTTCACCGCCATCAAAGGCTTGCAGGTAGTGATTGATGGCCCGGTGGGTTGCGAGAATCTACCTGTCACGTCCGTACTGCATTACACCGACGCACTGCCGCCACATGAGTTGCCGATCGTCGTGACTGGTTTGGCCGAAGAACAATTGGGTCGTGAAGGCACCGAAGGCTCAATGCGCCGCGCCCATGCTGCGCTTGATCCAGATTTGCCTTCAGTCGTGGTCACAGGCTCCATCGCTGAAATGATCGGCGGCGGCGTGACGCCAGCAGGCACCAACATCCAGCGTTTTCTGCCGCGCACGATTGACGAAGACCAGTGGCAGTGCGCCAACCGCGCCATGTTCTGGCTGTGGTCAGAGTACGGCGTCAAGCACGTGCCGGCTCGCAAACCGTTTGCAGAGCGACCAGCTGGCGAAAAGTCTAGAGTCAACATCATTGGCCCTAGCTACGGCACATTCAACTGCCCAAGTGATTTGGCAGAAATTCGCCGCCTGGTGCAAGGCATCGGTGCTGAGATCAACATGGTGTTTCCGCTTGGTAGCCACCTGGCTGACGTGTCGAGACTTGTTGAGTCTGATGTCAACATTTGCATGTACCGCGAGTTTGGCCGCCTGTTGTGCGAGGCGCTTGAGAGGCCTTACCTGCAAGCGCCCATTGGCCTGCACAGCACGACCAAGTTTTTACGCAAGCTCGGTGAGTTGCTGGGCCTGGACCCTGAGCCCTTCATTGAACGCGAAAAGCACACCACCATCAAACCGATCTGGGACTTGTGGCGCTCGGTCACGCAAGACTTCTTTGGCACCGCAAGTTTTGCAGTGGTCGCTAACGAAACCTATACCCGCGGCATCCGCCACTTTCTTGAAGATGAAATGGGCCTGCCCTGCAACTTTGCGATTGCGCGTTGCCCAGGTGCTAAAACCGACAACGATGAAGTCCGCAGATTGACGGCCACCAAAACACCACTGGTCATGTACGGCAGCTACAACGAACGCATGTACCTGGCTGAGTGTGGTGGCGGCGGCATGATGAAAGCCACTTTCATTCCAGCATCATTCCCGCTACCCATCATTCGTCGCCACACAGGTACACCGTTTATGGGTTATTCAGGTGCCACGTACCTGATTCAAGAGTTTTGCAACGCCCTGTTTGATGCGCTGTTTCATATTTTGCCGCTGGGCACAGAGCTCGACAAGATTGACTCAACGCCAAGCCGCGTCAATGCAGACAAGCCCATCAGTTGGTCCGATGAAGCCCACGCACTTTTGGAAGAGCTGATTGAAGCCGAGCCGGTGCTGGTGCGCATTTCAGCGGCCAAACAAATGCGGGATCGCGCCGAGCGCGACGCGCGCCAGTCAGGCCGCTCCAGTGTTGAGCTGGACCGGCTTTCAGAATTGTTCGGGCATTCAAAAGCGGGGGTGTCAGCATGATCTGCACTCCCGCTATCTTGAGTTTCCCGACAAGTATTCAGGCTTGCCTGAATGCAAGTTCGCTGCAGCAACAAAGCTGTGGCAATTCGTTCCTTGCCTTCGGGCAGGGTGTTGGCCGCAAGGCTTTTTAAGTAAGGAAATCGACTATGAATCAAGCTGCAAGTCCATCCGGATTGTCTGATCAAGAGTGCCAAGAATTTCACAAGTACTACATCCAGGGTTACCTGCTGTTTGCTGCTGGTGTGTTGCTTGCGCATAGCCTGACCTGGATCTGGCGTCCCTGGTTCTAAGACCCCTTAGAACCTATTCACGGAGATAAATATGGCTTATTTACACGCTCAACAATCGCTCAGTGTTTCGCAAACACCTTTAAAGGAGTTTCGTTATCTGTACCTTGTTCTCTTTGGCGTCTTTTTGTTGCTTGCAATGACGGGCCAAATGTTGTTCATGGATTGGCGCACCTGGCTGCCGGGGGCAGAAGGGCCGCAACCGATGTTGGGCAGCGTGAAGTCAGCTGTGTACACCGTGATTTCTCAACTTAACTGAAGGAAATATTATGTGGCGTATTTGGCGTCTTGTTGATCCCCGCAAGGGCATCATTTTCACAGGTTTGATCATTGCTTTTACCAGCACATCAATCCACCTGGTGCAACTTAGCACTGATCGTTACAACCTCAACACGTGGCACCCAGACACGGTGAAGGCGACAAAAGCTGCGCAAAACGCAGCCATGCCACCTTCAAAATAACGGTAGCAGTTTGCTGCCCAGGCGGTGAGCGAAGTCAGGCTTGAGAGCCTGCTTCGCGCACCTCTACGAATAAATAAATAATTTTCCGAGCGCGTCTAGCTACGCGGGCGGATTGCCAAGGAGCCGAACATGGCCATGCTGAGTTTTGAAAGAAAGTACCGTGTACGCGGCGGCACCCTTATCGGGGGTGACTTATTCGACTTTTGGGTCGGCCCGTTTTACGTGGGCTTTTTCGGCATTTCCACTGTGTTCTTCTCACTGGTTGGTACAGCCATGATCATGTGGGGCGCAGCGATGGGGCCAACCTGGAACCCGTGGCAAATCAATATTGCCCCGCCTGATATTTCAAACGGTTTAAACATGGCTCCCATGATGGCGGGTGGCCTGTGGCAAGTCATCACTGTTTGCGCGCTGGGCGCCTTTGTCTCCTGGGCGCTCAGAGAGGTCGAAATTTGCCGCAAACTGGGTATGGGCTTGCATGTCCCGGTTGCCTTTGGCTTTGCGATTTTTGCGTACTTCACCCTGCAGGTCATTCGCCCGGTATTGATGGGCTCATGGGGTCACGCTTTTCCGTACGGCATTTACAGCCACCTCGACTGGGTCAGCAACACTGGCTACCAGTATCTGCATTTTCATTACAACCCGGCGCACATGATTGCCGTGACGCTGTTTTTTGCCACCACCTTGTCGCTGTCGTTGCACGGTGCGCTGGTTTTGTCTGCCACCAATCCTGGCAAGGGGCAAGTCGTTAAAACGCCTGAGCATGAGGACACCTTCTTTCGCGACGTGATTGGTTATTCAGTCGGAACGCTGGGTATCCATCGGCTGGGTCTGTTCCTGGCGCTGGCAGCGGTCTGGTTTTCAGCCCTGTGTATCGTCATCAGTGGCCCGTTTTGGACACGCGGCTGGCCTGAATGGTGGGGCTGGTGGCTGAACATGCCGATCTGGGGCAAATAAGAACAACCGCGGAGTACAAATATGGCTGAATATCAAAATCTTTTTACCACTGTGCAGCCCACCGGGCCTGCGTCTATGGGTGTCCCTTTGCCGCCGGAAGATTCCGAGCGCATTGGCCCGCCGTTCTTTCTGCACCTGGCCGGGCGACTGGGCAATGCGCAAATTGGCCCGATCTATCTGGGCTGGTTAGGGCTGGCGTCGCTGATTCTGGGTACGCTGTCGTTCAACATTATTGGCTTTAATATGTTGGCGCAAGTGGACTGGAATCCCCTGCAACTAATCCGCCAGTTGTTCTGGCTGGCGCTGGACCCACCTGCGCCAAAGTATGGCCTGAGCATTGCACCGCTAAATGACGGTGGCTGGTGGCAGATTGCTGGCTTTATGCTTACCTTGTCAGTGCTTTTGTGGTGGGCGCGCATGTACCGCCGTGCCACCCAGCTGGGCTTGGGCACTCATGTGGCTTGGGCATTTGCAGCGGCGATTTGGCTATTTTTGGTTTGCGGCTTTTTTCGCCCGGTATTGATGGGCAGCTGGGCTGAGTCTGTGCCGTTTGGAATTTTCCCGCACCTGGACTGGACAGCGGCTATTTCACTGCGCTATGGCAACCTGTTTTACAACCCGTTCCATGCCCTGTCGATTGTGTTTTTGTATGGCTCTGTTTTGCTGTTTGCGATGCACGGCGCCACCATTTTGGCGGTAGGCCGCTACGGTGGTGAACGCGAGATTGAACAAATTATTGACCGTGGAACTGCATCAGAGCGTGCAGGATTGTTCTGGCGCTGGACGATGGGCTACAACGCCACGATGGAGTCGATTCACCGCTGGGCGTGGTGGTTTGCCGTGCTGTGCCCACTGGTTGGCGGTATCGGTATTTTGCTTACGGGCACAGTCGTCGACAACTGGTATTTATGGTCCGTCAAGCACCATGTTGTGCCCGGATACCCGGCTGTGTACGTGCCCACCATTGACCCAGCATTGCTCGGAGTAAAACCATGATTACCCGCATCACACTAAAACTGCTGTTGGCAAGCACCGCAGCCTTGCTGATTGCGGGCTGCGAGCGCCCGCCGATAGCGGTGTCGCAAACCGGCTTTCGCGGCACGGGCATGGAGCAGGTGTACAACCCGCGCACGCTGGCAACGCAGGCTGCACTTAACAAAGCGCCAATCCCGGCAGATGCCATTGTCGAAGTGCCAGGTGGCCCCAAAGCCGGCGCAATTTACCAAAACGTAAAAGTGCTCGGCGACCTTAGCGTGGGCGAGTTCGCCCGCACCATGAGCGCCATGACCGAATGGGTGGCACCCCAGCAGGGCTGCAACTATTGCCACGTAGCGGGTAACTTTGCCGACGACAGCGTGTACACCAAAACCGTGGCTCGCAAGATGCTGCAAATGACGCAAAAAATCAACACGGACTGGAAACCGCACGTGGCTGAAACAGGCGTGACTTGCTATACCTGCCACCGGGGTAACAACATCCCCAAAGAGGTGTGGTTTGCACCCCCAGCGCAGAAGTCTGCGGGCGGCAATTTGGGCAATGACGCGGGACAAAATCGGCCTGCAGCGGCTACCGGCTTGTCTTCTTTGCCGTATGACCCGTTTACGCCTTACTTTTTGGACAGCAAACCGATTCGCGTCAATGGCAAAGAGGCATTGGCAATGACGGGAACTGCTGCCAACCGCAGTTCTACCAAGCAGGCTGAATTTACCTACGCCACCATGATGCACTGGTCATCGGCGCTCGGGGTGAATTGCACGTATTGCCATAATACGCAGGCCTTTGCTGAGTGGGGCGCCAACGCCACACCGCAGCGCGCTACCGCCTGGTACGGCATACGCATGGCCAGAGAAATCAACAACGAATACATGGTGCCCATTACCAATGTATTTCCTGCCAACAGGCTGGGACCAACCGGTGACGTTGCCAAAACCAACTGCGCTACGTGCCACCAGGGTGCTTACAAGCCGCTGTACGGTGCAGCCATGGCCAAGCACTACCCCGCGTTGTACGCACCTGCCAAGGCAGCTGAAGCACCCGGTGTTGCATCGGCAACTGTGCCTGTAGCAGCTGCCGCACCAGCTGCGCTGACTGCGGCAGTGGCCACCAAGGCTGAGGTTTTAGCCAAATAGATTGTTGTTGGCCCATTAAGCCCCGCTGCACGACTGGTGCAGTGTTGGGCGGCCATTTAAGTATGCCGCCCACAATGCCATTTAAGTCTGCCGCCACCGTCAACTCACAGGGTCAACCTGTGGGTACGGTGGCTATTTTTTTGCTGGCTGACATTGCACCAAAGCACCGTTTATGGGGCTACGCGCGCTTTGTGTTGGGCCGCTTCGGTTTGGGTAGCGTGCCGGGCCTGGTCATGTCGAAGGTCATGGGCAGTGGGGACGGCGGCGGCTTTGGTCTGAAGCCCAGCAGCTCGCGGCAGGCACTGTTTTGTCTGTTTATTGATGAAGCCGCAGCGGATGCGTTTTTAAAGTCACCGATTGCCCAAGCGTATGAGCAACGCTCGCAAGAGTTTTGCAGCGCCAAGTTGCGGGCATATTCGTGCAGGGGTCAATGGTCTGGTCGGTCAATTGCAGTTACGATCCCGCAACCTGAAGACGGGCCAATTGCTACCCTGACGCGGGCCTCTATTCGCCCCATGAGCGCCCTGCGTTTTTGGCGCATGCAGCCAGCCAGCGAGGTGTCGTTGAATAGCGCGATCGGTTGCCTGCTGGCCACGGGCGTTGGCGAGGCGCCGTTTTTCAGGCAAGCCACCTTCAGCCTTTGGGTGAACACAGCCGCCATGGATGCGTACGCGCGCACAGGGGCGCACCTGGCTGCTATTCGCGCTGCCCATGATGGCGCATTCTTTTCAGAATCAATGTTTGCGCGCTTTGTGCCGCTAAGCCTGACGGGCAGTTGGCGGGGGCGGCGCTATGGCTGAACAAGCCATCTTGCGTGACAAGCATGTCATCGTGGTGGGCGCAGGCGTGGGCGGCCTGGTCAGTGCGCTGCTGCTGGCGCACAGCGGCGTACGCGTGACGCTGGTTGAATCCGCCGCCACCCCCGGCGGCAAGATGCGTCAGGTCAACGTCGGCGGTGCGCTGGTGGACTCTGGCCCAACGGTGTTCACCATGCGTTGGGTTTTCGAGCAAATTTTTGCCCAAGTGGGTTGCAACCTGGACGATGTGGTCCAGCTGGAGCCGCTTGATATTTTGTGCCGCCACGCTTGGGGCGGCAACAACCATGATGCTGACAAGCGGCTGGACTTGTTCACCGACGTGGCCCGTTCTGCTGACGCGATCGCGCAGTTCAGCTCGCCTGAAGAAGCACGCCGATTTGTTGCTTTCTGCCAAAAAGCCAAAGACATCTACAACCACCTAGAAGGCCCGTACATCCGGTCGTCACGCCCGACATTAATTAGCATGGGCGCAGACCTTGGCCCGGGCGGTTTCGCTGCACTGGCCAGCCTTGGCCCATTTGCCTCGTTGTGGCAGTCGCTTGGGCATTATTTTCATGACCCGCGTTTGCGCCAGCTGTTTGGCCGTTATGCAACTTATTGCGGCGCGTCGCCCTGGGCAGCACCGGCCACGCTGATGCTGGTGGCGCATGTGGAGCTTGACGGGGTGTGGTCAGTTAACGGCGGCATGCACGCGCTGGCCAAAGCTATCGCCCACCAGGCTGAACGGCAGGGCGCAACACTGCGGTACTCGTCGCCTTGTCAGCGCATTTTGGTGCGTGATGGCCGGGCCTGCGGCATTGAACTGGGCGGCGGTGAGCAGCTGCAAGCCGATGCCGTAATTTTTAACGGGGATGCTAGCGCACTGGCCCAAGGCTTGCTGGGGGAGGGCGCGCAGCACGCTGCCAAAAACACACCGCTGGCCAAACGATCTTTGTCTGCCGTCACCTGGTCTGTCAACGCCCCAACCTCGGGCTTTCCGCTGGTCAGGCATAACGTGTTTTTTGACCAAGACTACAAACTTGAGTTTGACGAAATATTCAAACAGCGCAAGCTGCCCAGCCGGGGCACGGTGTATGTGTGCGCCCAAGACCGAACCGACACTGCGCAACACATCAATGGCAACGAACGCCTGCTGTGCCTTGTAAATGCGCCAGCCACCGGCGACCAAAACGCCGAGCGAAATTTAACCCCAACGGAGATTCAATCATGCCAGGAGCAAAGCCTCAAACTGCTGGGTCAATGTGGCTTGGAACTGGATTTGACAACAGCGACAGCCCAGGCAGTCATCACCAGCCCGACCGACTTCAACCAGTTGTTCCCGGGCACGGGCGGGGCACTGTACGGGCCGGCCTTTACGAATCTCAACGGCTGGATGACGCCGTTTCAAAGACCGGGCTCGGCCAGCAAACTGCCGGGGCTCTACTTGGCGGGGGGAAGCGTGCATCCGGGGCCGGGCGTGCCGATGGCGGCGCTGTCGGGCCAACTGGCGGCCGCCACCGTGATGGCACACCTGGGGAAGCTTCGCATAACCCCTCGCGGCGTGTGATGGCGCGGGCTCGGGTGGTCTGCCGCGTTGGCTTTTTTGCCAATAGCTGGGCTATTGGGCTGCAAAAGCCGCCTTGCATCCCATCCCGATCCGCACCACACCCGCTCGCGTAGCGTCATGCAAAGCTTCCCTAACTTCAACCAAACCGTTGGGCCGGGTGCGTATCTCTGGTGGTACGTCGATGCCATCAGCGACGACGGCCGGCACGCCCTGAGCATCATTGCCTTTGTCGGCAGCGTTTTTTCACCTTACTACGCCAGCGCGTTTAAAAGGCGCGGCGCCGCCGTGCAGGCTTCAAACCACTGCGCCATCAACGTCGCGCTGTACAGCCCCGGTCAACGGCGCTGGACCATGACTGAGAGGGGCCACAACAGCGTTGAACGCGGCACTGACCACCTGCGCGTTGGCCCCAGCCAGCTGACGTGGCGCGGTGACCATCTTGAAATTGACCTTGACGAAATCAGTGTACCTATTCCGCAGCGGGTGCGTGGCACGGTGCGCGTCTTCCCTGAAGCCCTGTGCAGCTACTCGAATGCGCTGGACGATGCAGGTCGCCACCGCTGGGGGCCCATTGCACCCTGCGCCCGAATTGAGGTTGACCTGGCCAAACCCGGCTTGCGCTGGCAAGGCAGCGCCTATCTGGACAGCAACGAGGGCGATGAGCCGATCGCCAATCCGTTCAAAACCTGGGATTGGTCGCGCGCCCACATGGCTGACGGCAGTACCGCCGTGATTTATGACGTGACGCAGCTTAGCGGCGTGCGCACGTTGCTGGCTGAGCGATTCAAACCCGATGGTTCGTGGGAATCATTTGAGGCTGCGCCCAAACGTGAAGCCTTGCCCGCAACCCTGTGGCGCATTGACCGGGGCGTGCGCGCCGATGCAGACACCGCAAGTCAGGTGACAGAAACGCTTGAAGACACCCCGTTTTATGCACGCAGCCTGCTACAGACCCAGCTGCTTGGCGAGCGCGTTACCGCCGTGCACGAGACGCTGGAGCCCCAGCGCTTGAGAAGTCGCGCTGTGCAGATGATGCTGCCCTTTCGCATGCCGCGCCGGGCCTAAGCGGTCTAATCGAGCCCAAGGAGACACAACCATGGTTGCCAACGACACCGTCAAGGTTTTGCATGTGCTGTCAGCATGCCTCTTTTTGGGCAATGTGGTGGTCAGCGGCATGTGGGCTTTTATGGCCGAGCGCACGCGGAGTTTTGAGGTCATCTCGTTTAGCAACCGGCTGGTGCTCATCACCGATGTGATGTTCACCCTGACGGGCGCGCTGCTGGTGGTGTACACCGGCTCGCTCATGGCGCATCGCTACGACGGTGCGCCCGCTGCATCTCAGGCGTGGATCACCTGGTCGTACATGCTGTTTGGCCTGTCGGGGCTAATCTGGGCGCTGGTATTGGTACCCATCCAGCTGCGCCAGCGCGTGCTGCTCAAACGCCACCTGGCCATCACGCCTGAATACCTCAAGCTGTCCCGTATCTGGCAAATCAGCGGCGCCATCGCCACCATCGTGCCGTTGCCAATTGTTTACCTGATGATTGTCAAAGGGTTGTAGTTGGCGGGTTTTTGATAAACGCTAATAAATTCATAGCTCCTTACCACCGAAACTATTGTGGGGGAGATCTATTGAATGGATGAAAAGCAGTTGTAGTTGGACGCTTTGACTTTACAAACCCAGCTCGCTATGTGAGCCAAGCCGCACAAGTTGCAGCACATCGTCAGTGGGTTTTCTATAAATTAACACCAAATCCGGCTTGACATGGCAATCACGGTGATCTTTCCACTCCCCTGTAAGTGCGTGATCCCGATGGTTTTTGGCCAGAGCGATATCGGAGATAAGGGCGCTCAATAACGGCACGAAATCTTCAGCCAACGTTGCGCGGTGAGCTCCTTTGGCAATGCGTTTGTAGTCTCGTTTGAACTGGCTGGTTTGCTCAATCCGGCGCATTCAAATCTGCCATCAATGCATCAACCGTGTCAAAAGATGCCAAACCACCTGCGCGCGATTGACGCATGGCAGCAACAGTTTCCTCATTGGGCACAAGGGGTTCGAACGGAAGAGCCTTTTCTCGGGCGATCCGCATCATCATGATGCGAAACGCATCAGACACCGTCAGCCCCATCGTAGCCAAAACGGCTGAGGCCTCTTCTTTAACGCGCTCATCAATTCGGGCGCGAACAACAGCATTGGCAGACATAGGATTCCTTGCAAAGTTGGGCTACAGTGTAGCTCGCAAGTTCTAAGACTCTAAGTTTTTTGAAGTGCTTGTTGATGCCTTTATCGCTGATTTCTGCAATGCCAGATAGGTCGATCAGTCCGGTCATTTCTGGTTTGGGTAAAGGACTCGCTACAACTTCAAACCACGGGCGCGTCCATCACCTTGCCAGCGGCAATCAGCGCATCAATCTTTGCCATCACCTCTTCAGCTGTAGCCAGGTAGGGGTCAAAGACAGCCGCCTGCTGGTGTGCAGCTGCTGCGTCTGACAGGTGGCCCACATTCATGTGGCCCATATCCACATGCGCCATGGCCCATTTGCCGTAGCGGCGGTGGCTGATGTCTTCTTGCTGGCGCAGCACGATCTGGTGATGGCGTTTGTCCCCTGCGATACGCGAATACAGCGCATCCACCTGGCTGCGCTCGCCTTCAAGCACCTGCAGGTACACGCCGCGTCCTTGGCACAGCACACCGGTGATGCCGTTGGCCGCGTTGTGCGCCTGGGCGCTGCGCAAAATAGTGCCAGTAACAGCCGTGGTTACGGGGCCTGTGGCTGTACTGACATAAAGCATCCGGCTAAGCATGTTGGGGGTGCTCCAAGGCGTAAAAAAAGTTGTTTTCAGTATCAAATAGGGCTCTAGCGCAATTGAATTATGCGTTAGCAGCTACTAAAATCATAGTACTTAATTTTATGTAAGTTAACTCATGCGTCACTGGTCGGCTCTTCTTCAGGTGCTGCCTGGCGCAGGGCAGCGCGCTTTTTTTCTTGCGCCAGATCGTAAAACTGCCACCAGACAAACGCCCCACCCAAGCCAATGATTCCCAGTACTTTGACGATCATCAGTGTCGTCATGCTGCTTACCCTTGAGTTTGTTGCGTTGTCTGATCTGGCGCGCGCCGACCATGAGCTGCCGCGTAGGCTGCCTCCGCATGGTGGGGAGTATGGCGGCTGGCCTTGGTGTGCTCGAGCCGCTCGAACAGCTCGGATGTCCAGCGGGCGCGCTCTTCAAAACTGCGCCGTGCGGGCTGCTCTTGCGCTGCAGGCGCATCGGTTGCGGGCAGCTTGGCGGCTTGCACCAAAAACTGGTTCGCTGGCAAGGCGGCAAAGTGTTGTTTGGGGTCTGCTGGCAGCAAGATGGCTGCGCCGCTGGCCCGTGCCAACAAAGCCAGCTTGCGTTTGCCAGACACCACCGCGCGGTGGTTGATGCTGTCCAGCCCCGCTTTTTCTAATTCCCGGCCAATTTCGGCATACACCAGTCGCGCTGCGCGTATGGCGGGGCGGCAGTCGCGCGGTAGCTGGCCAATACCGTGCTCAGACCGCTCATACAGCATGTCGGCGGCTTTGATCAGGCGGTCAATGACACTGGCAATGCGGCTGTCGAACACCGGGTTTTGCAGCCAGATATCGGGGTCAAGTCCGGCCTCGCGCATCCAGGCCAGCGGCAGATACAAGCGGCCAAAACGAGCGTCTTCGCCCACGTCTCTCGCAATATTGGTCAGCTGCATGGCCACGCCCAGATCACAGGCGCGCGCCAGCGCCTGCTCACCCCGGGTACGCATGACAACAGCCATCATCGCGCCCACGCTGCCCGCCACGCGCGCGCCGTAGGCCTGCAAGTCTTCAATCGTTTCATAGCGGCGGCCCTCGGCGTCCCACTCAAAGCCCTCGAGCAGTGCGGCGACCAGTTCCAGCGGCAAGTCAAATTCAAGCACCACGGCGGCCAGTGCCCTGTCAGGCTCGTAAGCCATCGGGTCGTTGGCATAAACACGGCGCAGGCGTTCGTTCAGCGCGGCAAGGGCAGTAACGCGGTCATCGCTGAAGTCAATCGCATCGTCGGCTACGCGGCAAAAGGCATACAGCGCAATCGCCGGGCCGCGCACCCGGCTGGGCAACAGGCGCGACGCAGCAAAAAAGGTTTTGGAGCCGCCGCGCATCAGTTCCTGACAGGCTTCGTAGTCAAAGCCATGTTTGGCATGGGCTAACGCTGCAGCCTCTGGTGCAGATGGTCTGACAACTGAGGGCTGCGCTGTTTGCATAGGCTTTGTCCGTGGGCTTTAACCGGGGGTCGTGTTGGTCGTTTTGGTCATATTGCGGATTTCAGGCACCACGGTTTGTAGCGCTTTGGCCGACATCAGCACCCCTGGCATGCCCGCGCCCGGGTGGGTACTGGCCCCGACCATAAAAAGGTTTGCAATATCTTCGCTGCGGTTATGCGGCCTGAACCAGGCGCTTTGCAGCAGTACCGGTTCCAGTCCAAAAGCCGCGCCTTTGTACGACAGTAAATCGTCCTGAAAATGCTGCGGCGTCATGACGTGGGACGTCACGATGTGCTGGCTCAGTCCGGGCAGCAAGGTTTCTTCCAGCCGTTTGCAGACAGCTTGCCGGTACGGCTCGGCATGCGTTGCCCAGTTTGTACCGCTGTCCAGGTGCGGCACCGGTGCCAGCACGTAAAAGTTGTCGCAACCCGCAGGCGCAACTGACGGGTCGGTTGCCGTCGGGCGGTGCAGGTACAGGCTGAAGTCGTCAGTTAACTTGTGATTTTTAAAAATATCAGTCAGCAGGCATTCATAACGCGGACCGAGCGCCATGGTGTGGTGCGGCACGTCTGGATACTGTTTGTTGGTGCCAAAGTACCAGACGAACAGGCTCATCGAATGTTTGCCGTTTTCAATCTTTTTATCTGTCCAGTGCTTGCGATGTTCGGGCGCGATCAGGTTTTTATACGTCCACGACGTGTCTGAATTACAAACCACGATATCAGCCGCTAATCGCTCCCCGCCTGCCAATTCGACACCCGTAGCGCGGCTACTTTCAACAATGATCTGTTTGACTTCAGCGTTGTAACGCACGGGCACACCGCGCTCAGTCAAAAGCCTGACCATGCCGTTGATGATGCTGCCCGTGCCGCCCATGGCGGAGTACACGCCAAAGCGGCGCTCCAGCGCATTGATCAGGCTGTACACCCCGGTAACTGAAAACGGGTTGCCGCCAATCAGCAGCGTTTGCAAACTCATCGCCATGCGCAGCTTGGGGTGCTTCAAGTAGCCTGCAACCATGCTGTACATGGTGCGCCAGGCTTTCATTTTCATCATGGCGGGCAGGGCTGCAACCAGGTCGCCAATGCTGTCAAAAGCTTTGCAGCCCAGCGTTTCAAAGCCCAACTGGTAGCACTTGTCAGCCTCAAGTACAAAGCGGTCAAAGCCTTCTGCGTCGCTGGGGCTGATGCGAATCACCTCAGCCCGCATACGCGCCGGGTCGCCGTTGTAGTCAAAGTGGGTGCCGTCGTCAAAGCGCACGCGGTAAAACGGGTTCATCAAACGCAAGTCAACGTCATCCGAGAATTTTTTACCGCACAGCGCCCACAGCTCTTCAAACAAAAACGGCACCGTTACGATGGTCGGCCCGCCGTCAAAAGTAAAACCGTCCTGCCTGCGCACGTAGCCACGGCCACCGGGACCATCAAGCTTTTCAACCACTGTGACCTGGTAACCCATGGCACTCAGGCGTATGGCAGCAGCCAGTCCGCCAAAGCCCGCCCCGACGACGATGGCAGTTTGCGCACCTGACGGGCCAGTGCCAGAGCCTTGCGCGACAAAACCAGGGGCAGGCGTTTGCGTGACCAAATTAAGCGGTGAAAAAAGTGGAGAAGCCATGTAAATCAATATCCCATCAATCTGCTGCCGCAGTAACGAGTGGCGTGCGGTTACGCATCGCCCAGCGCCACAATGCCGTTGAGGGCAAGGGCAGTACCAGGAGAAAATGCTCCAAAATTGCCATGGCCAGCATGCTGCCGACCAGAATTAAACCTACCGTTTGCGCGGCAGTTGCATCAATATTCATAGCGCGCTGCACAATAAAGACAAGGGTAAGCGTTGATAATGCTATACAAAATGGCAAAAAAGCGTTCATGGCACGCCGCCGGAAGTAGCTGCCCATGTAGGTCAGATGGGCGGGCAAAAATTCTTCAGACAAATTGCGTACGCCAAAAAACAAATTGAGCTTGGCGCTGGTGCGCATCACCCACAGCACCAGAAATGTCCACAGCCCAATTTGATTGGGCGCATTCCAGGTAATGGCTGCCAGCGCAATGCCGCTGGCCAAAATGCCCAACTCGTGCCACAAAATCGCTGCTACAGCCTGCGTAAACCGCGGCCAACCACCCGCTGCCGTGCACGCCTGTTTGCGTGGACCCGTCAGCCAGCCGGTCAAAAAGGTCAATTCGTGCCAGCCCCACAAAAGTAGCGCACAAGTAAAGGCGCAGTAAGCGTTGACAACACTCAGGGTTTTAGCGGTGTGCGCCAAGCCGTACAGCGCCATCAGAGCCAACACGGTCGAGATCAGAACACTCCAGCGGAAGGTGGTGCGCGGCATACCGTTTAACAACAACACGACGCCAGTGGAAAACCACCATACGAAGATGGCAAACAGAACAGGCACCAGCCACTTAAGGGCGGTCAGATCAAACATGATGCGACTAATAGTCGGTGCGGGTTGAAAAAACGGATTACCAAACTGGCTGCATCCTGATTTCTGCGGGCAACTCGTGGCGCTTCATGGGCAACACATACAAACGTGCAAAGGTAAGCGCGCCAACAGCTGCCCACCAGCCTTGCTTGAGAAGCCCTCGCGCACCGCCTTGGGCCTTGCCTGCATTGATGCCTGTCTGGGCGGCAAACAATCGCGTCATGCCCGCGCGAAAAGCCGGGTTGTCAATATCCAGTGACACCGGGAAAACCTGTTTGGTGATGTCGTTGGTAATACGAAACACTTCGTAGTCATACGCCGTTGGGTCCAGCCCCATGGCGGCTTTTAGTTGTGGGCGCGTGTGGTCACGTACATACATGGTGCCGTAAACCGCCAGCAAAAAGAACCGGATCCACAGCACATTCAACCCTTTGAGCAGATGTGGCTGCGCACGCATGATGAGGGCAAACGACTCGCCATGGCGAAACTCGTCATTGCACCAACGCTCAAACCACCTGAAGATCGGGTGGAAACGCTTGTCGGGGTTGCGCTCCAGCTGCCTGAAAATGGTGATGTAGCGGGCGTAGCCAATTTTTTCGCTCAAATACGTCGCGTAAAAAATGTATTTGGGTTTGAAGTAGGTGTACGCTTTCGTGCGCTTCAAGTCGCCTAAATCCAGCCCCAGGCCAAAGTCTTTGAGTGACTGGTTGATGAACCCTGCGTGACGCGATTCGTCCCGGGCCATGTAGCGCATCAGCGCCTTGATGTCTGGGTTGGTCACATTTTTCTGGATCTCGTTGTACAAAATGCAGCCAGAAAATTCAGACGTTAACGAACTGATCAAGAACTCGATAAATTCTTGCCGCAACTCAGGACTGACCTTTGAAAAATGCTCGGCCACTTCAACAGCAAACTCTGGGGTGCGCTGAAAGTGGTCGTGGTTGTTGTCGCCTTCGTACTCGGCCAGCATGGTGTCCCATTCAGCGCGCAGACTCGACACATCAATCCTGTCCATGGCGGCAAAATCTGTCGTGTAAAAACGCGGGCTGAGCAGCGTGTCCTGTTTGGCTTGCAGTGCAGCCGATGCTGAAGTGATAGCGGCAGGAGCATTGGCTTCAGTGGCGGCTGGTAGGGGAGTAGAGGGCGCTTGCATGACTGTCCAAGTTTGACGTTGATTGACGTGTTGATGACCGAACGAAAATTTAGCGGGTGGCCTGGGGCTGCATCGTTAAAAACTGCGCAAACACAGCTGCATTGGTCGGCCCGAAAGATTCTAGGTCGACACGTTGCCCAGACACAGGGTCAAACAGGGTTAACCTGCCATCAGTGCGGGCGATTAATTTAAACGGCTGCTCTGCCCCAATTTTGCGGGCGATACGGTCCCTCGCCAAGGCGCGAATGGCGCCCCGAAAAAACCCTTGCTCACCCGTAACGGTGGTCAGCAGCTTGCCTGTCTCACCATCAATAACTGCTACACCGCCATTGGCGCTGTCTTCAAAACGAAGCAGTCGTTCCTGAACCGCGGCGGCAGCCAGTTGGTCTGGGCCATTGCCGGTGATTCGTATTAACGCAACAGCGCCCAAGGTAAACGCCAACAGGCAGCCGGTGGCCCATAGCACCCAGCGCGGGAAGGTGTTGGCCATTGCGGGTTTGGGCGTTGTCATGGCGTCAGTAAAAGCTGGGGTGGTCATGGAGTTTCAAAAAATACATTTATTTGCTGGCAGCCAGCGGCCAATTTGAGGATGGCGTTTCAGTAAATGTTGGCAATACCGCGCTTGTTTTGCCAGTAGCTTGCGTCCACGCTTGTTGCAGTTGGGTGGCAAAGGCCTGTGCGTCTGCAATGCAGCGCAGCATCGGCTCCGGATTAGCCAGCTTGAACGGCCGTGCGTGTGGCCACAAGTTGATGTAGCCAATGCGGTTACCACCGCTTAACACCAAGGGAATATCGCCAAAACCTTTGCTGGAAAGCAGCAGGCCAGCAGTTTGTATCCGCTTGAGCGGCAAGTTGAAAGTGAGCGTCAGCACAATACCGATGCGCATGACCACGCGTTGATCTGTCAATGTGTAGGCCGTGGTGCGGGATGTCAGCCAGGCGAGTAAACCCAGTGCTGCCATGGCCGTTAGCGCCAATCCTGCGACCAACAAAACCCCAGCGAAGATTGTCAAATTATCGGCACCCTGCGAATACAAATACGAGCCTCTGACGGCCATCAGCACCACAAAATAAACCGCAACTTTTTTCAGGTGAAAGACCCGCACCGCCAGGTCCCGCACATCAGGCGCACCCTGCCACAAAATGCTCTCGCCTTTGGGCAGCGGTTCTGGCAGCCCGTAAGCCGCCTCAAACTCATGCTCGTGGCCGTTACTCTTGATGTTTTCAGTCACATTCACACCAGCGGTTCGGCACGGGTGGGGTCGGCAAACAGCGTGCCGCCGCCGTAGTAAGCGCTGATTTTTTCTTCTTCGAGCAACGTGACCTGATCAGCGCTTTTGGTTGCTGGAACGTTGGCAAACTGGGCCGCGTAAATGCTGTGGGCTTTAACGCTATCGCTTTTAATACGTGCAAACGGCACCGGCAGCAGAATACGGCGACCACCGTTTTCTGCAGAAAGCTCTACTTCAACAAAGCGGAACATCATCTCGCAGGTATCTACCCACATGTCGACCACTTTGCCAGCGATTTTGTTGTCAGTGCCCAGCACCGGCAGGCCGCGCGGGTCAGTATCATTTTTAGACACATCAAAGCCGTCCAGTACGCGCAGTGGCCGAATGATCGGGTGGCCATGCAAGTCCATGTCAGGCACATCGGCGCGCATGGTGTAAGAACCCGGGCCCACACCAGACGTCATCAGGTCGCCAGTTGGAATGTACGGGTTGCCAAAAGACATGCCAACGCGCCGGGTGTTGACTGGCGGCTCTGGGCGGTTCAGCTCGGGCACGGTGACTTCCTTGCCGTTGGCTAGCTTGTATGTTTTTGGCTCTGGAATCGGCCAGCCCGTAATGGGGGCCGAACCGGGCCGCTCTTCGGACTCCATCGGGTAGCCTTCGCGGTGGTTTTCAAGCACCAGGTAATAAATAATGCCTGCGAAAAATAGCCAGAATGCATACAAGATGATCTGGGGCAAGTCGAGGTATCCAGTGATAGCGCCTATTTGCATGGTGAGTCTCCTAAATGTAGCGGTTGCGGTTAATACAGTTCATGGGCTTTTCTATTTGACTAGCCCGGTAAATCGGCCATACCAAAACGCTCGGCTTTGGCGGGCTGCGTGGCCGGCGATGCGCTGGCGCGCCTGACCAATGGGCCAATGGCAGCGAGCGTGATAAACAGCAGACAAATCTCAAGGTAGTAAACAAAGCTGTAGCCAGTAACGGGTACGGCAAGCGCTGGGCCAAGTGCGCCTTGCAAGGCCAGGCTGGACACAAAGTCCCGGGCAGCGCCACCAAAGGCAATTGACAAACCTGCAGCCGTAGCCTGCACACCGCCCCAGGCACCCAGGGCCAGGCCCACCATTTCTTTACGCTCCATACTCATGGCAGCTGCGAGGGTACTGACTGAAAAAAGCCCCGCACCAAAACCAATGCCAAAAACGCCAGAATAAAAGAGCCAGTTGGCACCAAGCGGTGCAGCAAAAATAACACCTGAAAAACCTGGCAAGCCGCAGACCAGGCCAAATGCAGCCAGCCGTAGCGGGTCAATGCCGCCAGACAACTTTCGAGACGCTACGGCAAACGCGAACAGGGACCCACTGGCCAGCAGGGCCGTCAGCAAGGTGGTGGCGCTCACGCTCAGTTTGAGAATCTCGCCGCCATAAGGCTCAAGAACAATGTCCTGCATATTGAAGGCAGCAGTGCCCAGAGCCAGCATCAACAAAAACCTGCGGGCCCTGCCGTTGTTGATAAACGCTTTCCAGGCATCGGCAAATTTAGGCACAGGCTGAAGCTTTATGGCTGCGGCCCGCGCCGGGTCTCGCGCTTCCTGCTTCCACAAGGCAATGGTATTTAAAACCAGCGTCAATACCGCGTGGCCTTGTATGACCTGGATCATCTTTTGCGGCGTGAAGTCTTGCAGCATCCAGCTAAAGAAAAAGCTGCTGCCGACCATACCGACCAACAGCATGACGTACATCAGCGCTACCACGCGGGGCCGTGTGGGCTCGTCTGCCAAATCAGTCGCCAATGCCAGACCTGCGGTCTGCGAGGTCTGCAAACCGATGCCCACCAATAAAAACGACATGGCAGCAATCGCCTGGTTAAACCACATCGGCGTTTTAACTTCACCTTGACCCGTGAGCACCAGCAGCGCAAACGGCATAAAGGTCAGCCCCACGAATTGCAGCATGGTGCCCGTCCAGATGAACGGAACGCGCCGCCACCCAAAGGCAGAACGATGTGTGTCTGAGCGAAAGCCGGTAACCGCCCTGAAAGGCGCGACCAGCAAAGGAATCGCCACCATCAGCGCTACCAGCCAGGCGGCAACGCCGAGTTCAACAATCATGACGCGGTTTAACGTGCCCACCATCAGCGCTGCCGACATGCCTACTGTCACCTGGAACAGTGACAGGCGGAGCAGGCGCAACAGCGGCAGGCCTTCGCTGGCAGCATCTGCAAAGGGCAGGTACTGCAAGGGAAGGCGGCGTATGCCGTTTTTAAAACGGGGGATTTTCACAAGCTTGTCCACTCCATGGCTTGTGATTTGTAGAACCCGCTGGACACGCGCTCATCCCGGCTGTGCTGCCAGCCTTTAAGCACGCTGTCGCGCGCCATCATGGCCAATAATTTTTCTTTGGCCATTGGCTCTAACCACGGCGCACGGTTGGTTCTGGGTAACAGCCTGCCAACTGAAATCATCACAGCCAGCAAGGGCGTGCGCGGTGCAAAGGTAAAGGCAATCGATGTTGACGTACGCTCTGCCAGGCGTGACAGCGCGGCAACGGCGTCCTGGGTTTCGTAGTGAATGACCGAGTCCATCGCAACCACGTGGTCAAAGTTGCCAAGTTTGGCGTCCAGCATGTCACCACTGCGAAAGTCCAGCGAACCGTGAGCAAAAGATTCAGGCATCCGCTGGCGCGCCAGGTCCACCAGCTTGGGCGACAAGTCAATCGCCACAACATCAGCCCCCCGACGTGCCGCTTCAACAGCCAATGCGCCAGTGCCGCAACCCGCATCAAGCACACGCCTGCCGCGCAAGTCTTCAGGAAGCCACGACAGCAGCGTGCTGCGCATTTTGTTGCGACCGGCCCGAACGGTGGTACGGATGCGCCCTACCGGCGCGTCGGATGTGAGCTGCTCCCAGGCTTGCACAGCCGTGCGATCGAAGTAGTCTTCAATCTGGCGGCGGCGGCTGGTGTAGGTGGCGGTGTCCACGGCGCTGTTTTTCGAGGTTAGTTTCAAAGCTTATTTCAAGGTTGGATTTCAGTCAAAACCCAACAAATCAAAAATATCGCGGTCTTTCATAGGGACTGCATTTAAGGGTTCAGTGCCCAGCCAAAGCGATGCGGCCAGGCGCATGTATTCTTTTTGAACGGCTTCCAGTTCGGGCGAGTATTCCATTTCAAACAGCGTGCACTTCTTCAACCGGCTACGGCGAATCACATCCAGATCAGGAAAATGCGCCGCCAGCTTCAAACCAATCTTGTTGTTGTATTTGTCAATCTGGTCGGTGTCTTTGCTGCGGTTGGCAATCACGCCACCCAGGCGCACGCTGTAGTTTTTTGCCTTGGCACCAATGGCTTGCACGATGCGGTTCATGGCAAAAATCGAGTCGAAATCATTGGCAGTAACGATCAATGCGCGGTCGGCATGTTGCAGCGGTGCGGCAAAACCACCACAAACAACGTCGCCCAGCACATCAAAAATCACCACATCGGTATCCTCCAGCAAGTGGTGCTCTTTGAGCAGCTTGACGGTCTGGCCGACCACATAACCACCACAGCCTGTACCTGCAGGCGGGCCGCCTGCTTCAACGCACATCACGCCGTTGTAGCCGGGGAAAACAAAGTCCTCAGGCCGCAATTCTTCAGCATGAAAGTCTACTGACTCCAGCACGTCAATGACTGTTGGAAGCATTTTTTTAGTCAGCGTGAAGGTGGAGTCATGTTTCGGATCGCAGCCTATTTGCAGCACCCGCTTGCCCAATTTCGAAAAGGCGGCAGACAGGTTCGACGATGTCGTGCTTTTGCCAATGCCGCCTTTGCCGTAAATGGCAAACACTTTGGCGTTGCCAATTTTCAGGCTGGGGTCGAGTTCAACCTGCTGGCTGCCCTCGCCGTCCAAACGCAAATTGGTTCGTTGGCCGACACGCTTGATGTCGGGCATGGGGACGGTGGTCACGCTCATGCGGATTCTCCTGAGGTGGAATCAACAAACACGCCTTCGAGTCGGTCTTCCAACTCGTCACCGGCCGCCCGAAGCGCTGCCAAAGTGGCGGCGTCGGGTTGCCAGAAATTGCGGTCTGAGGCTTCGATGAGCCGGTTGGCCACACGGGCCGACGCGGTGGGATTCAGCTCGGCCAGACGCTTGCGCATGTCGGGGTCGAGCATGAAGGTTTCTGAGAGCTGCTTGTAGACCCAGGGCTGCACTTGCCCTGTGGTGGCCGACCAGCCCATGGTGTTGGTGAGGTGCACTTCAATCTGGCGCACGCCTTCGTAGCCTGACTTCAACATGCCTTCAAACCACTTCGGGTTGAGCATGCGGGTGCGGGTTTCCAGCGACACCTGCTCAGAAAGCGAACGCACCGCGCCGCCGCCGGTGGTTTGGTCGCCGATGTAGACCGGTGGCGTCTTGCCGCCTTTGGCACGTTTGACGGCACCGGTGATGCCGCCGAGCGTGTCGAAATAGTTGTCGACCGTGGTCACGCCCAACTCGACCGAATCCAAGTTTTGGTAAGTCAAATCGACATCGGCCAGCACGCTTTGCAGCAAGGCCGGTTGACGCACCGGTTTGCCATTGCGCCCGTAGGCAAAACCTTTGCGGCGCGAATAGGTTTCGGCCAGTTCGCCTTCGTCGCCCCAGCGGCTGCTTTCCACCAGGTTGTTGACGTTGGCACCGTAGGCACCTTCGTCGTTGCCGTAGACGCGCATGGCGGCAATCTCCAGCGTGCAGCCATGTTCAAGTTGATACGCCAACGCGTGCTTGCGGATGAAGTTCTGCTCGCTCGGCTCATCGGCCGATGCCGCCATGAAAGCCGACTCGGCCAGCAGCTTGATTTGCAGCGGCATCAGGTCGCGGAAGATGCCCGACAGCGTGATGACCACGTCGATGCGCGGGCGGCCCAACTCGGCCAGCGGAATGAGCGTGGCCCCTGCGATGCGGCCGTAGCTGTCGAAACGTGGCAACGCGCCCATCAAGGCCAGGGCCTGGGCAATCGGCCCGCCTTCGCTCTTGAGGTTGTCGCTGCCCCACAGCACGAGGGCGATGGATTCGGGCAGCGCGCCGCTGTCTTGCGTGGCGCGGTCGATCAACAACTGCGCTTGTGCGGCACCGTCTTTCACGGCAAATGCGCTTGGAATCTTGAACGGATCGAAGCCGTGCAAATTGCGCCCGGTGGGCAGCACCTCGGGCGTGCGCAAAATGTCGCCGCCCGGGGCAGGTTTGATGAAGCGGCCGTCGAGCGCGCGCAACAAAGCAGCCACTTCGGTTTCTTCGGCCAACTGATGGTCAAAGCCTATGAGTTGGTTCAGGTCGGCCAGAACCGCATCGTCTTGAGTGGCACCGATGGCCTTGAGCGCTTGAGCGGCGCTGGCACCGGCAACGACGGCTTGCACAGCAGCTTTCGGTGGAATGCGACCGTGCGTGGCTTCGGCCATGGCCATGAGCATGTCTACGCGTTCGGCGGCGTCAGGGGCACGGCCCACCACATGCAGGCCTTGCGGAATCAGCGTGTACTCCAGCTCCAGCATGTCGGCAGACAGTTGGGCCACGCGCGCATCGGCGTCGCCCATCAAGCTCAAGTCCCACAGCGGCGTGGCGGGAATCAAGTCCAACCCGGCGGCTTGGGTTTGGATGATCACGGCCAAATCGGCACGGCCTGCTGCACTGATGTTGCTGTCACTGTCACTTCCACTGTCACCGCCACGCATGCGCCAACGGTCGATGCTGG